>JABTUF010000007.1:0-300000 GCA_015075645.1 Burkholderiales bacterium
GCCTTGATCTGCCGGTACAGCGGCTGGAATGCGGGCGATTTGCCCGGCGGCTGCTGGCGTGGGAGTGCGGCTGTTTTCATGAGGCCGGCGATTTTTAGCACAATGCGTGCGTCGCGTCCAGTTAAGATATCTTATATAAGACATAAGACCGGTTTGACACGCTCCCGGCCGCGTGGCTATGATGCGCCGTTTTTTGGTGCTGGCCGCCTTGCCCGCGCCGCGGCCGGTACGGCCGTTCCAGTCATCCGTCGAACTGCGGAGCCCATACGATGAAAGCACCTGTCCGCGTAGCAGTCACCGGCGCCGCCGGCCAGATCGGCTACAGCCTCCTGTTCCGGATCGCCGCCGGAGAGATGCTCGGCGCCGACCAGCCGGTGATCCTCCAGCTCCTGGAGATCCCAAACGAGAAGGCGCAGAAGGCCCTGACAGGCGTGATGATGGAACTGGACGACTGCGCCTTTCCGCTGCTGGCAGGCATGGTCGCCACCGACGATGCCAAGGTGGCATTCAGGGACGCCGACATCGCCCTTCTGGTCGGCGCGCGGCCCCGCGGCCCAGGCATGGAACGCAAGGACCTCCTGATGGAGAACGCCAAGATCTTCGTCGGACAGGGGCGTGCACTGGACGCATCGGCCAGTCGCGGGGTCAAGGTGCTGGTGGTGGGCAATCCGGCGAACACCAATGCGTACATCGCGATGAAGATGGCGCCCGGACTCGCGCCCGCCAATTTCACCGCGATGATGCGTCTGGATCACAACCGCGCCATCTCCCAGGCCGCCGCCAGGGTCAAGCGCCCGGTGGGCGGCATTACCAGGGTCACCATCTGGGGCAACCACTCCGCCACCCAGTACCCGGACCTGTTTCAGGCCGAGTGCGAGGGCAGGAAAGTCTGGGACCTGATCAAGGACCAGGCCTGGCTGGAGAAGGACTTCATCCCCACGGTGCAGAAGCGCGGCGCGGCGATCATCGATGCCCGCGGCCTGTCCTCCGCGGCGAGCGCCGCCAACGCGGCGATCGACCACGTGCGCGACTGGGTGCTCGGGTCGCACGGCAAGTGGGTGACGATGGGCATCCCCTCGGACGGCAGCTACGGCATCCCGAAGGACGTGATCTACGGCTTCCCGGTCACGACGGCGAACGGCGCGTACACCCTCGTCGGCGACCTCCCGATCGACGAGTTCTCGCGCGAACGCATGAACCTGACGCTGAAGGAACTGGAGGAGGAGCGCGCGGGCGTGGCCTCGCTCCTCGGCTGACGGTGGACGGACAGGTCGCGGCATGAGCCCCGGGCGCCGATGGAAAGAGGCGATGCGCGACGAGGCGCCGTTGCAGGTGCCCGGCGCGATCTGCGCGTACCACGCGATCCTCGCGCAGAAGAGCGGCTTTCGCGCGCTCTACCTGTCCGGCGGCGGGGTGGCGGCCGGATCGCTCGGGATGCCCGACCTCGGCATCTCGAACCTCGACGACGTGCTGGTCGACGTTCGCCGCATCACCGACGTCTGCGCGCTCCCGCTCCTCGTCGACGTCGACACCGGCTTCGGAGCCTCCGCGTTCAACATCGCGCGCACCGTCCGCTCGCTCGAGAAGGCCGGCGCCGCGGCGATGCACATCGAGGACCAGGTCGGGGCGAAGCGCTGCGGCCACCGGCCCGGCAAGGCGATCGTCGCGAAGGAGGAGATGGCCGATCGCGTGAAGGCGGCGGTCGACGCCCGCACCGACCCGTCGTTCGGCATCATGGCGCGCACCGACGCGCTCGCGGTCGAGGGCCTCGAAGCGGCGATCGACCGCGCCTGCGCCTGCGTCGAGGCCGGCGCCGACATGATCTTCCCCGAGGCGATGACCGAACTCGCGATGTACCGCCGGTTCGTCGACGCGGTGAAGGTGCCGGTGCTCGCCAACATCACCGAGTTCGGCGCGACGCCGCTCTTCACCGTCGAGGAACTCGCGGGCGCGGGCGTCGCGATCGCGCTCTACCCGCTGTCGGCCTTCCGCGCGATGAACAAGGCCGCGCTCGACGTCTACCGCCACCTGCGCGCCGACGGCACGCAGCGCGCCGTCGTCGACACGATGCAGACACGCGCGGAGCTCTACGAATACCTCGGCTACCACGACTACGAGCACAAGCTCGACGCGCTGTTCGCGGCGAAGGCGGGGCGATGAGCGCTTGCCGTTGCGACCCGGCGCGCGGGCCCCGTTCCGTCGGGCTGAAGCCCGACCTACGGCGAGCGGTCGTGGGTCGGCCTTCAGGCCGACGCGCGCCCTCGGTGGGTCGGGCTTCAGCCCGACGCGCGCCCTCGGTGGGTCGGCCTTCAGGCCGACGCGCGCCCTTCGTAGGTCGGCCTTCAGCCCGACGCGCGCCCTTCGTAGGTCGGCCTTCAGGCCGACACCCTGCCCGATGGAACGACAACCCGTCGGGCTGAACCTCGACCCACGATCCCCATGAGCGAAGTCGCCGTCACTCCGAAACCCAAGAAATCGGTCGCGCTCTCCGGCGTGCCGGCCGGCAACACCGCGCTCTGCACGGTCGGGCGCGCGGGCAACGACCTCTCGTACCGCGGCTACGACATCCTCGACATCGCCGACACGAGCGAGTTCGAGGAGATCGCCTGGCTCCTCATCCACGGCAACCTCCCCAACCGGGCGGAACTGGAGAGCTACAAGCGCAAGCTCCGGTCGCTGCGCGGACTGCCGACGCCGGTGCGCGCGGTGCTCGAGGCCCTGCCCGCCGGCGCGCATCCGATGGACGTGATGAGGACCGGCTGCTCGGCGCTAGGCTGCACGCTGCCGGAGAAGGACGACCACCACGATCCGGGCGCCCGCGACATCGCCGACCGGCTGGTCGCCTCGTTCGGCTCGATGCTGCTCTACTGGTACCACTGGTCGCACAACGGGCGGCGCGTCGAGGTCGAGACCGACGACGACTCGGTAGGCGGCCATTTCCTGCACCTTTTGCACGGCACGAAGCCGCCCGAGTCGTGGGTGAAGGCGATGCACACCTCGCTCAATCTGTACGCCGAGCACGAGTTCAACGCCTCGACCTTCGCGGCACGCGTCATCGCCGGGACCGGCTCGGACCTCTATTCGTGCATCACCGGCGCGATCGGCGCGCTGCGCGGCCCGAAGCACGGCGGCGCGAACGAGGTCGCGTTCGACGTGCAGAACCGCTACGTCACTCCCGACGAGGCGGAGGCCGACGTGCGGCGGCGCGTCGAGGCGAAGCAGGTCATCATCGGCTTCGGCCACCCGGTCTACACGATCGCCGATCCGCGCAACAAGGTCATCAAGGAAGTCGCGCGCCGGCTCTCGGAGGCGTCGCGCAACACCAAGCTCTTCCGCATCGCCGATCGCCTGGAAACGGTGATGTGGGACGCGAAGCGCATGTTCCCGAACCTCGACTGGTACTCGGCCGTGAGCTACCACATGATGGGCGTGCCGACCGCCATGTTCACGCCGCTCTTCGTGATGGCGCGCACGACCGGATGGTCGGCGCACGTGATCGAGCAGCGCAACGACGGCAAGATCATCCGCCCGTCCGCGAACTACACCGGCCCGGACGACCGGCCCTTCGTCCCGATTGGAGAACGTCCATGAGCCCGCTGCGACCGTTCGCCCTCGTCCTCGCCGCCTGCGCCGCCGCAGCGCCCCTCCCCGCGCTGGCGTTGAACGCCAATCCGCACGCGAGCGCCTTCGTCGTGCTCTACCAGTGCGACGGCGGCGACTGGCTGGCCGTCGGCTACCCGGCGCCGTTCGCGGCGGCGCACGAGCCGCCCGCGCGCGTGTCGTGGAACGGCTCGACCGTCCTGATGTCGCAGGCCGCGTCCGGATCGGGCGCCCGCTACGTCAGCCGCGACGCCGACCTCGAATGGCGGATCAAGGGCCGCGAAGGCGCGATGTCGCGCCTCTCCGATCGCGCGGTACTGCTCACCCACTGCCGCGAAGGCTGATCCCGCCTTCTGTCCTCTGTCCTCTGTCCTCTGTCCTCTGTCCTCTGTCCTCTGTCCTCTGTCCTCTGTCTTCTGACTCCTGACTCCCGCCGCGCATGTCCGCCACCATCAGCAACGTCCGCCCGAAGCCCGACCAGGTGCTGGTCGACATCGTCGACTACGTCACGAAGAAGAAGATCAGGAGCGACCTCGCCTACGAGACCGCCCGGTACTGCCTGATCGACACGCTCGGCTGCGGTTTCGAGGCGCTCGAGTACCCGGCCTGCACCAAGCTCCTCGGCCCGATCGTGCCGGGCACCGTGGTCCCGAACGGCGCGAAGGTTCCCGGCACGCCGCACCAGTTGGACCCGGTGCAGGCGGCGTTCAACCTGGGCGCGATGGTCCGCTGGCTCGACTTCAACGACACGTGGCTCGCGGCCGAGTGGGGCCACCCGTCCGACAACCTGGGCGGCATCCTGATGACCGCCGACTGGCTGTCGCGCAACGCGGTGGCCGCCGGCCGGAAGCCGCTCACGATGCGCGACGTGCTGACCGCGATGATCCGGGCGCACGAGATCCAGGGTTGCATCGCGCTCGAGAACTCGTTCAACAAGGTCGGCCTCGACCACGTCGTGCTGGTGAAGGTCGCCTCGACCGCGGTGGTCGCCGCGATGATGGGGCTCACGCGCGACGAGATCATCAACGCGGTGTCGCTCGCGTTCGTAGACGGCCAGGCGCTGCGCACCTACCGGCACGCGCCCAACACCGGATCGCGCAAGAGCTGGGCCGCGGGCGACGCGACCTCGCGCGCGGTGCGGCTCGCGCTCGTCGCGAAGACCGGCGAGATGGGCTATCCGTCGGTGCTGACCGCGAAGACCTGGGGCTTCTACGACGTCTCGTTCAGGGGGCAGCCGTTCCGGTTCCAGCGGCCCTACGCGAGCTACGTGATGGAGAACGTGCTGTTCAAGATCAGCTACCCGGCCGAGTTCCACTCGCAGACCGCGGTCGAGGCGGCGATGACGCTCCACGCGGAACTCGCGCTGCTCGGCAAGTCGGCCGACGACGTGAAGAAGGTCACGATCCGCACGCACGAGGCGTGCATCCGGATCATCGACAAGAAGGGCCCGCTCGACAACCCGGCCGACCGCGACCACTGCATCCAGTACATGGTCGCGGTGCCGCTCATCTTCGGCCGGCTGACCGCCGCCGACTACGAGGACCGCGTCGCCGCCGATCCGCGCATCGACGCGCTGCGCGCGAAGATCGTCTGCGTCGAGGATCCGCGCTTCACGAAGGACTACCACGACCCGGACAAGCGCTCGATCGCCAACGCGCTCACCGTCGAACTGAAGGACGGCACGAAGCTCCGCGAGGTCGTCGTCGAGTATCCGATCGGCCACAAGCGCCGGCGCAAGGACGGCATTCCGCTCCTCGTCGAGAAGTTCAAGCTGAACCTCGCCCGCGTGTTCCCGGCGAAGCAGATCGCCGCGATCCTCGACGCGAGCCTCGACCAGCAGAAGCTCGAGGCGATGCCGGTCCACGAGTACGTCGACCTGATGGTTCGCCCGTGACGCTCAAGCTGACCGCGCTCGTCGCCCTCGCGCTCGTCGCCTCCGCGTCGGCCGCCGCGCAGGACTACCCGAAGCTCAGGCCCGGCCTCTGGGAGGTGAGTTCGCGCGCCTCGACCCAGAAGAAGGACGACCCGCCGATGCGCACGACGATGTGCATCGACGACGCGACCGCGCGCACGATGTACCGATTCTCGCAGGGCATGATGGACGACATGTGCAGCAAGTTCGACGTCAAGCACAGCGGGAACCGCTATGTCAGCGAAGCCGTCTGCAAGCTCGGCGATTCGCGCATGGTGGCGCGCTCCACGATGACGCTCGCCGGCGACAGCGCCTACACGATCGAGGGCTCGTCGACCTACGACCCGCCGTTCATGGGCATCCGGGAGGCCACGACGAAGGTCGAGGCGCGCCACGTGGGCCCCTGCAAGCCCGGACAGAAGCCCGGCGACATCACGACGCCGGGCGGCCAGACGATCAACCTCCACAACCTCGCGCCGGCGCCGAAGAAGTAGCGCGGCCGCGACTCCCGGAAGACCGACCATGTCGAAGCCCGACCCGTTCCGCGCCCGCAAGACCTTTCCGCTCGCCGCCGGCGGCAGCGGCACGCTCTATTCGCTGCCGGCCCTCGAAGCCGCCGGCGTCGCGAAGATCTCCCGCCTGCCGGTGTCGATCCGGCTCGTGCTCGAGAGCGTGCTCCGGAACTGCGACGGCAGGAAGGTGACCGAGGAGCACGTGCGCCGGCTCGCGAACTGGAAGCCGTCGGCCGAGCGTGTCGACGAGATCCCGTTCGTCGTCGCCCGCGTGGTGCTGCAGGACTTCACCGGCGTGCCGCTGCTCGCCGACCTCGCCGCGATGCGCAACGTCGCGCACGACCTCGGGCGCGATCCGAAGACGATCGAGCCGCTGGTGCCGGTCGACCTCGTCGTCGACCACTCGGTCATGGTCGACTACTACGGCAGCAAGGACGCCCTCGATCTCAACATGAAGCTGGAATTCAAGCGCAACGCCGAGCGCTACCAGTTCATGAAGTGGGGGATGCAGGCGTTCGACACCTTCAAGGTCGTGCCCCCGGGCATCGGCATCGTCCACCAGGTCAACCTCGAGTACCTCGCGCGCGGCGTGCACGTGAAGGACGGCGTCACCTACCCGGACACGCTGGTCGGCACCGACAGCCACACCACGATGATCAACGGCATCGGCGTCGTCGCCTGGGGCGTCGGCGGGATCGAGGCCGAGGCCGGCATGCTGGGCCAGCCGGTCTACTTCCTGACGCCGGACGTCGTCGGCGTCGAGTTGAAGGGCCGCCTCGGCGAGGGCATCACCGCCACCGACCTCGTGCTGACCGTCACCGAGCTGCTGCGCAAGGAGAAGGTGGTCGGCAAGTTCGTCGAGTTCTTCGGCGAGGGCACCGCGTCGCTCTCGGTGCCCGACCGCGCGACGCTCGGCAACATGGCGCCCGAGTACGGCGCCACGATGGGCTTCTTCCCGGTCGACGCTGCGACGGTCGACTACCTGCGCGCCACCGGCCGCACCGACGCCGAGATCGACCGCTTCGAGTCGTACTTCAAGGCGCAGGGCCTGTGGGGCATCCCGAAGGCCGGCGAGATCGACTACTCCAAGGTGGTCACGCTCGACCTCGCGTCGATCAAGCCCTCGCTCGCGGGCCCGAAGCGCCCGCAGGACCGCATCGAGATGCCGGCGCTCAAGTCGACCTTCGCGTCGCTGTTCTCGAAGCCGGTCGCGGAGAACGGCTTCGCGAAGAAGCCCGACGAGCTCGCGCGGCGCGTGAAGACGAGCGACGGCGTCGACCTCGGCCACGGCGACGTGCTGATCGCCGCGATCACCTCGTGCACCAACACCTCGAATCCGGGCGTGCTGCTCGCCGCCGGGCTCCTCGCGAAGAAGGCGGTCGAGAAGGGGCTCACGGTGAAGCCGCACATCAAGACCTCGCTCGCGCCGGGTTCGCGCGTGGTCACCGAGTACCTGACCAAGGCCGGGCTCCTTCCCTACCTCGCGAAGCTCGGCTTCGACGTCGCGGCCTACGGCTGCACGACCTGCATCGGCAACGCCGGCGACCTTCGCCCCTCGTTCAACGAGGCGATCGTCGCGAACGATCTCGTCTGCGCGGCGGTGCTCTCCGGCAACCGCAACTTCGAGGCGCGCATCCACCCGAACCTCAAGGCGAACTTCCTCGCCTCCCCGCCGCTCGTCGTCGCCTATGCGATCGCCGGCACGGTCCTGAAGGACCTCGCGCACGAGCCGCTCGGAGCAGGCAGCGACGGCAAGCCGGTGATGCTCAAGGACGTCTGGCCGTCGTCGCACGATATCGCGGCCGTGATGCCCTGGGCGCGCGATCCGGAGGCGTTCCGCCGGCTCTACGGCGATCTCGGCAATGCGAATCCGCTGTGGAAGGAGGTGTCGGGCGCGAAAGGTCAGGTCTACGACTGGCCGGGCTCGACCTACATCGCGAAGCCGCCGTTCTTCGACGGCTTCGCCGTGAAGCCGCCCGCGCGCGGCGCCGACGCGATCCGCGGCGCCCGCGCGCTCGGCATCTTCGGCGACTCGGTGACGACCGACCACATCTCGCCGGCCGGCTCGATCAAGGCGACCTCGCCGGCGGGCCTGTACCTGCAGGAGCACGACGTCTCGGTGCCCGACTTCAACAGCTACGGCGCGCGGCGCGGCAACCACGAAGTGATGATGCGCGGCACCTTCGCCAACGTCCGCATCAAGAACCTGATGCTGCCGCCGAAGGCCGACGGGACGCGCGAGGAAGGCGGCGTCACGCTCTACCAGCCGGGCGGCGCCAAGATGCCGATCTACGACGCGGCGATGAAGTACGTCGCGGCGGGCACGCCGACGATCGTGTTCGGCGGCGAGGAGTACGGCACCGGCAGTTCGCGCGACTGGGCGGCGAAGGGCACGCAGCTCCTCGGCGTCAAGGCGGTCGTCGCGAAGAGCTTCGAGCGCATCCACCGCAGCAATCTCGTGGGGATGGGCGTGCTGCCGCTGCAGTTCAAGGCCGGCGAGGACGCGGCCTCGCTTCGCATCACCGGCGCCGAGACCTTCGACATCACCGGACTCGCGAACCTCCGTCCGCAGCAGGACGTGACGCTCGTGATCCACCGCGCCGACGGCACGACGAACGAAGTGAAGCTCCTGTGCCGGATCGACACGCCGATCGAGGTCGACTACTTCCTGCACGGCGGCATCCTGCCGTTCGTGCTGCGGGAGCTGATGGCGCAGGCGGCCTGACCGCCCGGCGGGCCGCGCCCCGGCCCGCGCCCGCGCCACCGCGCCGGCCGCGTTCGCGCACGCGGCCGGCGCGGTGCCTCGCGGCGTTCCCGGACTCCAACCCTTACTTCCAACGTGGCGACGAGGCCCGCGCCCTCGCCGCGAGGACCTCGCCCCTGACCGCCGTCGACCACCCGCTCCGCCGGGCGCTGCCGCTCTTCCTCGGCGCGGGACTCTGCTTCACCACGCTCGACACGATCGCCAAGTTCCTGGTGCGCGATCACGCGCTCCTCGTCGTCGTCTGGGCCCGCTACGCCGGGCAGATGGCGGCAGTGACGCCCTACGCGCGCCACCGCGTGGGACCCGGTTTCTGGCGTACGCGCAACCTGCGGATGCAACTCCTGCGCTCGGCGATGCTGCTCGCCGCGACGCTGTCGTTCTTCGGCGCGCTGCGCTACCTGCCGCTCGCCGAAGGCTCGGCGATCTCGTCGCTCGCGCCGGTCGTCGTCGTGTTCCTGTCGCCCTGGATCCTGGGCGAACGTCCCGGACGGGCGCGCGTCGCGGCGGCGCTCGTCGGTTTCGCCGGCGTGCTCCTGCTGCTGCGCCCAGGTTCGGCGGTTCTGCATCCGGCGGCACTGCTGCTGTTCGTGTCGGCGACCTGCAACGCGTTCTACGCGATGCTGACGCGCAGGCTTCCCGGCGACAGCCCGTACACGACACTCTTCTACAGCGCGCTCGTCGGGACGATCGCGCTCACTCCGCTCCTCCCGTTCGTGGCGATCCCGACCGCGTGGTCGTGGACGAGCGCCGGACTGTTCGCGCTGCTCGGCGTCTTCGCGGGCTCCGGTCACGCGCTGCTGACGCGAGCGTTCCTGCGGGCGCCGGCGTCGCTGCTCGCGCCGTTCGGCTACCTGCAGATCGTCTGGGCGACTCTCTACGGCTTCCTGGTGTTCGACCAGTTCCCCGACGGCTGGTCGTTCACCGGCATGGCGGTGATCGTCGCCTCCGGCGTCGCGCTCGCGTGGCAGGAGCGCGTGCGCGCGAGTCATTCGGGGCGGCAGCGTTGAGCGTCGCGGCGCGCGGCGGCGCAAGGCTCACCGAGGCCGGGATCACCGTCCTCGTCGGCCTGTACCTGACGCTGCAGCCGATCTCGACCGATCTCTACCTCGCCTCGCTGCCCGGCCTCGCGGCGCGCTTCGACGCGCCCGCCTCGACCGTGCAGCTCACGCTGTCGCTGTTCATGGGCGGGTTCGGCGCGATGCAACTCGTCGCCGGTCCGATGACCGACCGCTACGGCCGCCGGCCGCTCCTCGTCGGCGCACTGGCCCTCTTCGTCGCGGCGAGCCTCGCCTGCGCGCTGAGTCCAGGCATGACGGTGCTGATCGTGGCGCGCTTCGCTCAGGCGGTGGGCTGCTGCGCCGTCGTCGTGGTCGGACGCGCGATCGTGCGCGACGCGTTCGCGCCCGCCGCCGGCGCGCGCGTTCTGGCGCACGCGTCGTCGCTCCTCGCGATCTTCGCGATGGCGGGCCCGATCATCGGCAGCCTGCTCGAGGTCGCGTTCGGATTCCGCGGCGCCTTCGTCTTCATCGCCGCGGTCGGCGCAACGCTGCTGGCGATCACGGCGCGCGTGTTGCCCGAGACGCTCGAACGCCCGGACCTCCACGCGCTCGTCCCGCGCCGGGTGATCGCGGGCTACGTCGCGATCGCGCGATCGCCGGTGTTCCTCGCCCACACGGCGGCGGGTGCGGCGAGCTACGGAGGGCTCTTCGCGTTCATCTCCGGCTCGTCGTTCGTGCTGATCCGCGGACTCGGCGTGCCTCCCGGATGGTTCGGCGCGTGCTTCGCGGTCGCCGTCGCCGGCTACCTCGGCGGCACGATCGCGTGCCGACGTCTGCTGACACGAAACGGCCCGCCACGGACCATCCTCATCGGCGCGTCGATCGCGGCCGCGTCGGGCGCGACCGGCGCGGCGCTCTCGCTCGCCGGCGTCCACCATGTCGCAGCGGTGCTCGTGCCCGCGGTCGGCTACTTCTTCGGACACGGCATCGTGTTCCCCTGCGCGCAATCGGGTGCGACCGCGTCGTTCGCCGAGCGTGCGGGTGCGGCCGCCGGATTGTTCGGTGCGCTGGTGATGGCCGTCGCCGTCGCCGTCGGCACCTGGATCGGCGCGTCGTATGACGGCACGCCGATTCCGTTGATGGCGACGCTCGCCTGCGCCGCAGGCGCGACCCTCGCCAGCGCGCGGTTCGGCGTGATGCGCCACCCGGGGGAAACCTGAGTTCATGCTGCGCCGCACCATCCCATGGCGTATAATGGAGGCCTGCCGGCCCTTGCGCCCACGCGCCGCGGCAGACCCCACGAACACATCCAAGGAGCAGGACATGAAACTTCGTACGATGGCCACGCTGACCGCGCTGGCGATGGCGGCGTCGGTGGCCGCGTGCGGCGAGAGTTCGCAGCAGGCCGCCGAGAAGGCCAAGGCGGAAGCTGCGAAGGCGGCGGAAGCCACCGCAGCCGCCGCGAAGGCCACGGCGGATGCCGCCGCCAAGGCAACCCAGGAAGCGGCCGAAAAGGCGAAGGCCGAAGCCTCGAAGGCCGCGGATGCGGCGACGACCGCGGCGGGCAACGCCGCCCAGGCGACGACGCAGGCGGCGACCGACGCGAAGGCTGCGGCGGACGCCGCGGTGCAGGCCGCGAAGGACGCCGCGAAGAAGTAACGCGTCGTTCGTTGCGACGACGGCCGGCCGCGGCGACGCGCGCCGGCCGTTCTCGTTTCAGCGGTCCATCGCGCGCCCGCGGCGGCGGGCCGGGCGACTCAACCGCGCACCGCGGCGTGCTTCGCGATCCAGCGCGTGAGCGGTTTCCATTGCTCCCAGTCCTGCTCCGCGCGCGAACGCGGCAGGTCGAACACCGACGCGCCGTCGCGCGCGCACCAGACGTAGACCTGCGTCTGGCGCAGGTGCGCCACCACCGGAAAGTCGAAACCGGCGAGGAAGTCGTCGAGTTCGGCCGCGCTGTGCGTGCGCGGATCGACGCGCATCGCCACGATGCCGACCGGCAGCGCTCGCGCGCGCACCGCCTTCGATTCGGCGACCGTCGCGAGGAAGCGTTCGGCCGCGACCATGTCGTAGGCGGAAGGCGCGAGCGGCACGAGCATCAGGTCGGCGTCGCGCGCGGCATCGCGCAGATCGTCGCCGTGGAGGCCCGCCGGCGTGTCGACGACGCGCCACTGCAGGTCGAGCGCCTTCGCGTCCTTGCGCCGCATGTCGGGGTCGAGCGGCGCGATCGGCGGGAACAGCGCGGGGCGCCGCGCGAGCCAGCCGCTCGCCGACTGTTGCGGATCGCGGTCGTCGAGTGCCACCCGCTGGCGCTTGCCCGCGAGCCAGCCCGCGACGTTGGTGGCGAGCGTCGTCTTGCCGCTGCCGCCCTTCGGATTCGCGATGACGATCGTCTGCACGTCCCCTCTCCTGTCGCAAGCGCGTCGCGCCACTCCCGGGAGCTGCCGGCCGATGTTAGCCGAATCGCCGAACGCGCGTGGCACGTCGATTGCTCGATACTCCCGAACGTGCCCCCCGCGAGCCATGCCCCTCGACCCGTCCACGCTCTGCGCACGCACCGCCGCCGGCGACGCCGAACTGGCGGCGCCCCGCCACGGACTCGCGATCGCCCAGCGTCGCCTGCTGTCGCTGCTCGAGCGTCCGGCGCCGCTCGAGGAACTGATGACCCGCCCCGGCGTCCTGCCCGACCGGCTGGAAAAGGACCTCGGCCGCCTGTCGGAGCACGGCTTGGTCGCGCTGCACGGTCCCTCGAAGCCGGTCAAGGCTCCGTCGAAGGTTGCACCCGCGACGATGCCGTTGCCCGCCCCGACCGGCCAGGAGCCATCACGACCCTGGGTTCCTGCCCAGCCAGGTCTCGGGGCCACGACGTCCGGCCCCGCGCCCGAATCGCGCGTGATCCTGGGCAGGCGCGTGCGACTCGGCAGAGCGATCCTGCTGGGGTTCCTGACGCTGTGCATCGCCGGCATGGTCGCGTGGTGGTTCTCCCTCCCGACCCGCGAGGCCGTCTCTCCTGCGCTGCCCACGCCCCCGCCGGCTCCGAAGCCAGCCCCTCCCGTCCCTGCCCCGGTCGCACCACGGACGGTCGACGCCGGCGTCAGCGTCCAGGACCGCCCGAGCATCGTCGCCGGAACCAGCACGGCGTTGGCGCCGTCCCCTGCTGCCGAACCGCCGCCGGCGATTCGGGCGACCAGCCCTCCGCGGCCCGCACCGCCCGGCATGGCGTCGGAGGCGCACGCCCCGGAGAAGCCGGCCCCGTTGCTTGCAACGACCCGTGTGGAGAACCCGGTCTCCGGCCCGCGGATCGTCGCTGCCCCGGATCCGGCGCCCGCCGCCCGCGCCACACCCTCGCTGCCTCCGGCAATGCCGTCGCCATTGCCGGCGCCGGTGCCGGCGACCGATCCGGCAAGCTCCCCTCCGCCGGCGACGTTGCCCGCATCGCCGCAAGCCCCGGTTCCAGCGCGGTCCGAATCCGCGATCCCGGCCGCTCCCCCCGCGGCCGCGCCCGTCACGCGAACCGGTTCCCTCACGGCACCCCCGCCGGCGCCGGCGCCGATCGCCAGTGCGGCTCCGTCGATGCTTCCGGCAAAGGCTGCGAGCGGGAGACTCGAACCGGTCACGCGCGAGGCGCCGATGTTTCCGCGCGACGCGCTCGCGCAGGGGATCGATCGGGGCACGGTGCGCGCGCGGCTCTCGATCGATGCATCCGGCAAGGTGACCGACGTCGAGATCCTCGAAGCGCAACCGCGCCGCGTGTTCGACCGCGCCGTCCGCAGCGCACTCGGCCGCTGGACCTATCCTCCCGGCGAAGCCTCGCGCACCACCGTCGTCGAGGTCGCGTTCCAGCGCGACTGACGCGGCGACACGTCGCGCGTGCCGAGCCTCGAGGCTGGCGCGCCCTCGGCCCGAAGGACGGCCGGGACCCGCACGGTAGAATCGCGTCCGTGGACGCCATCCCCGCCGCCCCTCCTTCTCCTGCGGACGCGCCGACGGGTCCCGCGCGCGATTCACGTCGCGCCGCGTTCGAGGCGAACAAGCTCCGCAAGCGCCTGTGTCGCCTCGCCGGCGAGGCGATCTCCGACTACGCGATGATCGAGGACGGCGACCGCGTGATGGTCTGCCTGTCCGGCGGCAAGGACAGCCACGGGCTCCTCGACGTGCTGTGGATGCTGAAGCATCGCGCGCCGGTGCGCTTCGAGGTGATCGCGGTCAACCTCGACCAGAAGCAGCCGGGCTTCCCCGCCGACGTGCTGCCGCGCTACCTCGAATCGCGCGGGATTCCGTTCCGCATCGCCGAGCAGGACACCTACAGCGTCGTCAAGCGCGTGATTCCCGAGGGCGGGACGATGTGCTCGCTGTGCTCGCGGCTGCGCCGGGGCGTCCTCTACCGCGTCGCGTCGGAGCTCGGCGCGACGAAGATCGCGCTCGGACACCATCGCGACGACCTGCTCGCCACGTTCTTCCTCAATCTCTTCTTCGGCGCCAAGCTGAAGACGATGCCGCCGAAGCTCGTCTCCGACGACGGGAAGCACGTCGTGGTCCGGCCATTGGCCTACGTCCGCGAGCGCGACCTCGCGCAGTACGCGCGCCTCCAGGCGTTCCCGATCATTCCCTGCGAGCTGTGCGGCTCGCAGGAGCACCTGCAGCGCAAGCAGATCGCGGCGATGCTGCGCGACTGGGAGAAGAAGGAGCCCGGCCGCATCGAATCGATCTTCAACGCGCTCGCGCGGGCGGTGCCGTCGCACTTGATGGACCGCCGCCTGTTCGACTTCGCCTCGCTTCGCGCCACCGGAGCGCCGGTGGAGGACGGCGACATCGGCTTCGACGTCGACCCGGCGCTCGAAGCGGCGGTCGAGGCGGCCGCCGCCCGGCAGGTCGAAGGCGTCATCCCGCTCGCGCCCGCACCCCGAAGCTGACGGCACCGGATGCTCACGGAGTCGACACGCGGGGCGACGTCGCTCTCCGCGGCTCCCGGAAGCTTCCGGGGCGCGTCGCTCGCGCTCTTCGTCGCGATCGTCGCGCTGGGCGCGTTGCTGCGCCTCGACCAGTTCACCGCGCAGGTGCTGCTCGACGACGAGTGGCACGCGGTGCACCAGGTGCTGCGCCACGGTCCGGCCGCGCTCGTCGTCGAACTGGGCCAGGCCGACTACGGCATTCCGCTCGGGCTCTACGACTGGGTGCTGTTGCACACGATCGGCCTGTCGGAAACCGCGATGCGCGCCCCGATGATGCTGTGCGGACTCGCGACGCTCGTCTGCTTCCCGCTCGCGGTCGCGCCCCGCGTCGGCCGTGACGCGGCGCTCGCCTTCGCCCTCTTCCTCGCGATTTCGCCGCTCCTCGTCGCGTTCAGCCAGACCGCGCGGCCCTACGCCATCACCCTGCTGCTCGGCTGGGCCGCGCACCGCGCATTCGCGCGCTATTGGGATGGCCACCGCGGCGCCGGCGTCTTCTACGCGATCGCCGCGGCCTTCACGACCTGGATGCACATGGTGATCGCTCCGTTCGTGCTCGCGCCGCTCGCGTGGGCGGCCTGGGCGACCGCGCGGAGCGCCGATCGGCGCCGCGAGCGATGGCGCGCGCTCGTCGCGATCGCGCTGCCGACGGCGATCCTGATCGCCGTCGCGCTCGGTCCGCCGCTCGCCGCACAGGCGCAGGCGATCACCGGCAAGAGCGGCTTCGAGGCGCTCGGCCCGAACACGCTGCGCGGCGCGTTCCACCTGTGGGTCGGCACCGGATCGACGCCGGTCGCGCTCGCCGCGTTCGCGCTCGGCGCCATCGGCGCGCCCGCGGTGTGGCGCGCGCTTCCCGAAGCCCGCACCGGAACGCTCGGCCTCCTCGTCACCGCGGCCGCGATCGCCCTCGCGCGGCCCGAGTGGGCCGAGACGCCGATGGTGTTCGCACGCTACCTGTTGGCCTTTGCGCCGCTCCTCGCGCTCTCGATGGCCGCCGGAGCCGTGGCGATCGGGCGCCGCCTCGTCGTCCGATGGCGCTGGAGGCACGCGGGTGCGGTCGGCGCCGCGTTCACCGCCTCGCTCTTCGCCGGCGCCGCCGCCGCCACCGGCCCGTTGCCCGAATGGAGCGTGCATCCCTCGACCCACCGCCTGGGCATCAGTTCCCTCTACGATTTCCGCGAGCGCCACAACACCGCGCTCGCCGCTGAGCGCGCGATCCCGATGTCGCCGTTCTGGGCGTCGCTCGCGTCCCGGCCGCGCGGCTCGATCGTCGTCGCCGCGGCGCCGTTCGCGTTCGAGAGCTACGACTGGGGTGGCGCGCTCTGGGAGCGCGTGTCCCACCAGCGCGTGGTGCCCGGGTGGGTCACCGGCCTGTGCGTCGACCGCCGCTACGGCGAACTGCCCGACCTGCCCGGGCTCGCCTTCGCGAACGCGGTGCGCCTCTCGGACGAGCGGGCGCTCGCGTCGTTCCCGATCGACTACGTCGCCTGGCAGAAGCCCTGGCTGCCTCGGGAGGGAAACCGCCACCTGCGCGTCGGCGACGACACCGCGCACTGCGAAGGCGCGTTGCGCGCGCGGTTCGGCGCACCCGTCTACGAGGACGGGACCCTCGTCGTCTTCCGGGTCCGGGGCGCCTGAGGCGATGCTCGACGGAAGGCGCATCGTGGTCGTGATGCCCGCGTTCCGGGCCGGGCGCACGCTCGAGGCGACCATGCGCGACCTGCCGAAGGACGTCGTCGACGACATCGTGCTCGTCGACGACGCGAGCGACGACGACACGGTCGCGATCGCGCGCTCGCTCGGGCTCACCGTGCTGCTGCACCCGATGAACCGCGGCTACGGCGCCAACCAGAAGACCTGCTACCGGGAGGCGCTCGAGCGCGGCGCCGACGTCGTCGTCATGGTGCACCCGGACTACCAGTACGATCCGCGTCTCGTCACCGCGATGGCCGGGATGGTGACCTCGGGCGTCTACGAATTCGTCCTGGGCTCGCGCATCCTCGGAGGCGGCGCGCTGGCGGGCGGCATGCCGTGGTGGAAGTACGCGGCGAACCGCGCGCTCACCCTCGCGCAGAACCTGCTGCTCGGCGCGAAGATGTCCGAGTACCACAGCGGCTATCGCGCCTACTCGCGCGCGCTGCTCGAGGCGCTGCCCTGGGCGGAGAACTCGGACGACTTCGTGTTCGACAACGAACTCCTCGCGCAGGCCATCGTCGGCGGCCACCGCGTCGGCGAGATTTCCGTGCCGACGCGCTATTTCGCGGACGCGAGTTCGATCGGCTTCGCGCGCTCGGTGCGCTACGGAGTCGGCGTGCTCGGCGTCTCGCTGCAGGGCGCGCTCGCGCGCACCGGCTTCCACGTGCCCGCGCGGTTCCGCAACGTCGCCGCCCGGCGCACCGTTCGGTGAACCCGCCCGCGCTCCTCGCCGAAGCCCGGCGGTTCGTGCTGCATGTCGTCACGGGATTCGCCGCTGTCGCCGCGCACTACGGAACGATGGCGGCCATGATCGCCCTCGGGCTCGCTCCCGTGCCGGCCTCGACGGTCGGATTCGTCGCCGGCGCCATCGTCCGCTTCACGCTCGCCTACCGGCACGTGTTCGACCCGACGCTGCCGGTCGCGCACGCAGGAGTGCGCTTCGCGGTCGCACTCGCCGTGCAGGCGCTGGCGAACGCGGCCCTGCTCTGGGCCGGCCTCGCGCTCGGCATCCCGACCTGGCCGGCGCAGGTGGCGGCGACCGTCGTGATGACCTTCGCGAATTACGCCGCGTACCGTCTCTGGGTGTTTCGCTGACGACCGGGCGCGCGCCCGGTCCGCGTCACTTCACCGTGGTGCGGTCCTGCCCGAACAGCACCGCGCGCGCCTTCTCGTCGGCAATCGCGGGTGTCGTGTTGATCTCCTTCGCGATCGCGTAGGCGCGCCTGACCGCGGGGCGCTCGCCGATCTCGGCCTTCCAGCGTTTGAGGTGCGGGAAGTCCTCGATGTCCTGGCGCTGTCGCTCGGGCAGCACCCACGGATAGCAGGCCATGTCGGCGATCGAGTAGTCGTGCGCGATGAACGCGCGGTCGGCGAGGCGCTTGTTCAGCACCGCGTACAGCCGCCCGGTCTCCTTCACGTAGCGGTCGATCGCGTAGGGGATCTGCTCCGGCGCGTACTGCACGAAGTGGTGGTTCTGGCCGGCCATCGGACCGAGTCCCGCCATCTGCCAGAACAGCCACTGCGACACCTCGCAGCGCCCGCGCAGGTCGGCGGGATAGTAGCGGCCGGTCTTGCCGGCGAGGTAGAGCAGGATCGCGCCCGATTCCATCAGCGACAGCGGGCCGCCGCCGTCGGGAGGCGCGTGGTCGACGATCGCCGGGATCCGGTTGTTGGGCGAGACCTCGAGGAACGCCGGGTCGAACTGCTCGCCCTTCGAGATGTCGACCGGGACGAGACGGTAAGGCAGTCCGGTCTCCTCGAGGAAGATCGTGATCTTGTGGCCGTTGGGCGTGGTCCAGTAGTAGAGGTCGATCATGTCGGGTCTTCCATGCGTCGCAGGTTGAACATCGGGCGCGTGCATGACACGCGCGCCGCGGCCGGTCAGAACGTCCCGGGATAGTTGCCGCCGTCGACCAGCACGTTCTGGCCGGCGAGGTAGCCCGCGTGCACGCTGCACAGGAACGCGCACACCGATCCGAACTCCGCGGCGGTGCCGAAGCGTCCGGCCGGCACCGCGGCGGCGCCGGCCGCCATCACCTCGTCGATCGGCCGGCCCGAGGCCTTCGCCCGGCCCTCGTAGGTGACGCGCAGCCGGTCGGTGTCGAACTGCCCCGGCAGCAGGTTGTTGATCGTCACGCCGTCGCGCACGACCTTGCGCGCGAGCCCGGCCACGAATCCGGTGAGCCCGCTGCGCGCGCCGTTCGACAGGCCGAGGATGTCGATCGGCGCCTTCACCGCGGACGAGGTGATGTTGACGATCCGGCCGAAGCGCCGTGCGATCATGCCGTCGATCGTCGCGCGGATGAGTTCGATCGGCGAGAGCATGTTGGCGTCGATCGCGCGGATCCACGCGTCGCGGTCGAAACTCCGGAAGTCGCCGGGCGGCGGGCCGCCCGCGTTGTTGACCAGGATGTCCGGCGACGGACACGCGGCTAGCGCGGCGGCACGGCCCGCGGGCGTGGTGATGTCACAGGCGACGAAGCCCACGCGCCCTCCGGTGGCGGCGCCGATCTCGTCGGCGGCGCGCTTCACGTCGGCTTCGGTGCGCGCGCAGATCGTGACCTCGACGCCCTCGCGGGCGAGCGCTTCGGCGCAGCCCCGTCCGAGCCCCCTGCTCGCCGCGCACACCAGCGCGCGCCTGCCGGCGATGCCCAGGTCCACGCCGCTATGCCGCCCGCACCGCGCCGGCGCGCCGCACCTGCAGCACGGTCGCGATCGCGACCACGAAGCACGCGGCGGCGCCGGCGAACACCGTCTGGCCCAGCGCGTGGTCGAGCATGAAGCCGAACCAGATCGGCCCGATCGTCGCGCCGACGTCGAGCGCCGAGTAGACGAAGCCGTAGACCCGGCCGGTCGCGCCTTCGGGCGTCGCGTTGCGCACGATCATGTCGCGCGACGGGCCGGTCGCGCCGGTCACGATCCCGATCGCCGCGAAGAGCGGGAGCACCGTCGCGAAGGTCGGCGGAGCGACCACCGTGGTCAGCAGCAGCGCCGCGCCGAGCGCGAGCCCGACGGCCGCGACGCGATCGTGGCGCGTCGTGCGCACCGCGAGGAAGCCGCCGGCGACGATGCCCGCCGCGCCGCCGAGCAGGAACGCGGTCACCGCCGAGGTCGCGAGGGCGAGCGGAACGTCGAACGCGACGTTCAGGACCGCCGGCGAGAACGTCTGCAGGCCGGTGGCGCTCGCCGTCACGAGCGCGAAGTAGGCGAAGCACGCGAGGATCGCGGGCTGGCGGAACAGGCTCGCCGCGCCCGCGTGCGACATCGAGACGCCGTGGGCGACGCGGCTCGAGAGTTCGGCGCGCTGCGTCGCGAGTACGCCGAGCGCGACGAGGCCCGCGATCCCGGTCGCGACGAGCGTCGGGCGCCAGCCGATCGCGCTCGCGAGCGCGAAGGTCACGATCGGCGAGGCGGCGTAGCCGAGCGAACCGCCGATCCCGTGGACCGAGTAGGCGTGGCCGAGCCGCTTCGTCGCGACGTTGGCGTTGAGGATCGCGAAGTCGACCGGATGGAACACCCCGTTGCCGACGCCCATCAGCGCGGCGAACACGAACAGCCACCCGATGCCGGGAGCGAAGCCTGCGAGCACGGTGCCGCCGGCCAGGAGCGCGAGGCCCGCGAACATCACCGGGCGCGCGCCGAAGCGGTCGACCGCGAACCCGGAGAGGAACTGCGAGACGCCCGAGGCGACGTAGAAGGTGCCCACGATCATGCCGAGGAGCGACCACGACACGCCGAACTCGTCGCGCAAGAGCGGGAAAAGCGGCGGCAGCACGAGCTGGAAGTAGTGCGACAGCGCGTGCGCACTGCCGACGAGACCGATCACCTTCGCATCGCGTCGGAACGAAACGGCGTTGCGGGACTCCAAGGCGTTCGGGTGTAAGGTTGCGGCGAAAGAACGCCACTATAGCGCATCCCGGAGGCGCGAGCCCGCCGACCGGTCACGGAGACGACGATGAGCGAATCTGCGAAGAAGACCGACGCCGAGTGGCGGGCGCTGCTCTCCCCCGAGCAGTACCGGATCACCCGCGAGAAGGGCACCGAGCGCGCGTTCACCGGCGCGTACTGGAATCAGCACGCGAACGGCGAGTACGCGTGCGTGTGCTGCGGCGCGAAGCTCTTCTCGTCGGACGCCAAGTTCGACTCGGGCTGCGGCTGGCCGTCGTTCACCGCGCCCGAGCGTGACTCGAGCGTGCGCACCGTGCCCGACCTGACGCTCGGCATGCGCCGCACCGAAGTGCTGTGCGCCGCGTGCGACGCGCACCTGGGTCACGTGTTCGACGACGGCCCGCAACCGGCGGGCACGCGCTACTGCATGAACTCGGCGGCGCTCGCGTTCGAGCCGAAGGACTGATGCGCCTGCTCTTCGCCGAGGACGACCCGATGATCGGCGCGGGCGTCCGCCAGGGGCTCGCGCAGGAGGGGTTCGCCGTCGACTGGGTGCGCGACGGCGCGGCGGCCGAACTCGCGCTCGCCGAGAACGTCCACGAGGCGGTGCTGCTCGACCTGGGCCTCCCGCGCAAGGACGGCCTCCACGTGCTCTCCGCGATGCGCCGGCGCGGCGACCAGCGTCCGGTGCTCGTCCTCACCGCACGCGACGCGCTGTCCGACCGCGTGGCCGGGCTCGACGCGGGTGCCGACGACTACCTCGCGAAACCGTTCGAGCTGGCCGAGCTCGCGGCGCGGCTCCGCGCGGTCGCGCGCCGTGCGTCGGGGCGCGCCGCGCCGACGATCGAACTCGGCGAGGTGTCGATCGATCCGTCGACGCGCGAGGTGCGCGTCCACGGCGAGCCGGTCGCGTTGTCCGCGCGCGAGTACGCGCTGCTGGAAACGCTCTCCGCCCGCCCCGGCGCGATCCTGTCGCGCGCGCAGCTCGAGGAACGCCTCTACGGCTGGAAGGACGCGGTCGAGAGCAACGCGGTCGAGGTGCACCTCTCGGGTCTGCGCCGCAAGCTGCCCGAAGGCCTGATCCGCAACGTGCGCGGACTGGGCTGGATGATCGCGGCGAAGAGACGTCCGTGAGGTCGATCCGTAGCGCCCTCCTCGTCCCGCTCGCCGGCGGGCTCGCGCTCGCGCTCGTCGTCGCAACGGTCGCCACGTACCTGCGCGCGCGCGACGAGGCGAGCGCGCTCTTCGACGTCCAGCTCACCCAGCTCGCCGCGTCGGTCACCGGCATGCCATTGTCCGTCGCGCCGGGCGGGCCGTCGGTCGGCGGCGTCGACGCGCCGCTCGTCGTGCAGGTGTGGAACCGCGACGGCGTGCAGGTGTTCCGCTCGCAGGGCACGCGCGAGGTGCCGGACCGCCGCGCGCCGGGGTTCTCCACCGTGCACGCGCAGGGCGGGCCGTGGCGCGTGTACAGCGTGCTCGCGGGCGGCGAACTCGTCCAGGTCGCCCAGCCGCTCGCGCTGCGCGACCAGCTCGCCGCGAGCCTCGCGTGGTCGACGATCCTGCCCTGGCTCGTGGCGGCGCCGCTGATCGGCCTGTTGCTGTGGTTCGCGATCGCCCGGGCGATGAAGCCGCTCGACCGCCTCGCGGCCGCGGTCGGCGAGCGCAGCCCGCGCGGCCTGCGCCCGGTCGAAGGCGCCTGGCCCTCCGAGGTCGAGCCGCTCGTCGCCGCGCTGAACGGCCTGCTCGCGCGCCTCGACGCGACGCTCGACGCGCAGAAGGCGTTCGTCGCCGACGCCGCGCACGAGTTGCGCACGCCGCTCGCCGCCGTGCACCTGCAGGCGGAACTCGCCGAACGCGCGCACGGCGAACCGGAGCGCGCCGCCGCGCTCGCCGCGATGAAGGGCGGCCTGCGCCGCGCGACGCGGGTGGTCGAGCAGCTGCTCTCGCTCGCGCGCGAGGACGACGCGGCGGATACCACGCCCCTGGCGCGCGTCGACCTCGCGGCGCTCGCGCGGAGCGTGGTCGAGCAGCAGGCCGGCATCGCGGCCGCGAAGGACGTGGACCTCGGCGCCGAGCACCTGGAAGCGATCGAGGTCGACGGCGACGCGCATGCGCTCGCCACGCTCGCCTCGAACCTCGTCGACAACGCGATCCGCTACGTGCCCTCCGGCGGGCACGTCGACGTGCTGGTCGAGCGCCGTGACGGCGCGCCCGCGCTGGTGGTCCGCGACGACGGGCCCGGCATCCCGGAAGGCGAGCGCGCGACGATGTTCGAGCGCTTCGCCCGCGGCGGGCGGACCGATGCACCGGGCAGCGGTCTCGGCCTCGCGATCGTCAAGCGCATCGCCGAGCGCCATGGCGCGCGGGTCACGCTCGGCGAAGGTCCGCAGGGGCGCGGACTCGAGGTGGTCGTCGGGTTCGTCGATGCGCGCGGTCAGGCGGCGGCGAACTGCAGCTCGGCGAGCCGCGCGTAGAGCGGATTGTCGCGCACCAGCGCGTCGTGCGTGCCCGAGGCGATCGCGCGGCCCCGGTCCATCACGACGATGCGGTCGGCGTGGCGTACGGTCGCGAGTCGATGCGCGATGACGAGCGTCGTGCGTTGCGCCATCAGGCGTTCGAGTGCGAGCTGCACCATGCGCTCGCTCTCGGCGTCCAGCGCGCTGGTCGCCTCGTCGAGCAGCAGGATCGGCCGGTCGGCGAGCACGGCGCGCGCGATCGCGATGCGTTGCCGCTGCCCGCCGGACAGGCGCACGCCGCGTTCACCCAGCCACGCGCCGTACCGATCCGGGAGGCGCTCGATGAACTCGGACGCGTATGCCGCATCGCACGCGGCCCGCACCTCGGCGTCGGTCGCCTCGGGCCGGCCGTAGCGCACGTTCTCGAGCACGCTCGTCGCGAAGATCACGGCATCCTGCGGCACCACGGCGATCCGCTGCCGGACCGCCGCCGGATCGGCCTCGCGCAGGTCGACACCATCGACCCGGACCTCACCTTCCTGCGGATCGTAGAAGCGCAGCAGGAGCTGGAACACGGTCGACTTGCCCGCCCCCGAAGGCCCGACCAGCGCCACGCGTTCGCCCCGCTGCACGGACAGCGAGAATCGCTCCAGCGCGGAAGTGTCGGCTCGCGACGGATAGTGGAACGTCACATCGCGTAGATCTACTTCGCCGCGCGATGGAACCGGCATCGATACCGCGTGCGCCGGCGCGGCGATGTCAGGGCGCACCGTGAGGAGGTCGAACAACCGCTCGGTGGCGCCCGCCGCGCGCTGCAACTCCCCGATCCCCTCGCTCAGCGAGCCCACCGAACTCGCCACGATCACCGCGTAGAACACGAACGCCGAGAGTTCGCCCGCGGTCATGCGCCCTGCGAGCACGTCGTGCCCGCCGACCCACATGATGATGCCGATGGCGCCGAACACGAGCAGGATCACCGAGGCGATCAGCACGGCACGCTGGCGTATCTGCTCGCGCGCGGCGCGAAATGCGTCCTCGACCCGTTGCCCGAACTGCCGCCGGTCCGCGTCCTCGTGCCCGTACGCCTGCACCGTCCGGATCTCGTGGAACGCCTCGTCGACGTAGGCGCCGACCTCGGCCAGCCGGTCCTGGCTCACCCGCGAGAACCGGCGAACGCGGCGTCCGAACACGATGATCGGCGCCACGGTCAGCGGCACGCCGACGAGCACGAACAGCGTGAGCTTGGGACTGGTGAGCGCGAGCATCACGAGTCCGCCGAGGACGAACAGCAGGTTGCGGATCGCCATCGACACCGACCAGCCGACGACCGATTCGAGCTTCGCCGTGTCGCTCAGGACGCGCGCGATCACTTCGCCGGTCCGTGAGATCTCGAACCATCCCGGCGGCAGCGTGAGGAGGTGCGAGAAGACCTCGCGCCGCAGGTCGGAGGTCACCCGCTCGCCCAGCCAGGTCACGCTGTAGAACCGGAGAAAGGTCGCGAGCGCGATCACGACGATGACGGCGAGCGTCCAGGCGAGCGTTCGATCGAGTTCCGCCGGATTCCCGGCGAGGATCCCGCGGTCGATCACGAACTTCACGCCCTGGCCGAGCGCTAGCGTGCCGCCGGCGGCCACCAGGAGCGCGATCGCCGCGATCGCGGCGCGCCCGCGATAGGGCGTGAGGACGCGCCACACCCGCGCGAACACGCGCAGCGCCGTCGCGGGCGGCAGCTTCGGAGACTCGACGCGGATGCGGTTGCCTCGTGCCATGGATCGCGATCGCCAACTGCCCGTCCCCTCGGTCCGGCGTCGCGCGCGGCGCTCGCCCCGGCGGGCGCGGTAGAATAGCAGTCCCCCTGCCGCCGCACGCCGCCCCAATGAACGCTCCGCACTCTCCGTCCTTCCTCGGCGCCGTCGACATGGCGCCGCGCGACCCGATCCTCGGCATCACCGAGGCCTTCCAGGCCGACACCCGCGCCGACAAGGTCAACCTCGGCGTCGGCGTCTACACCGACGAGAACGGCAAGGTGCCGCTGCTCGAGTGCGTCAAGCGCGCCGAAGCCGACCTGACGGCGCAGGCGATGCCGCGCGGCTACCTGCCGATCGACGGCCTCGCGGCGTACGACAAGGCGGTGCAGGCGCTCCTGTTCGGCGCGGACAGCGAGATCGTGTCGTCCGGCCGCGCGTGCACCGTCCAGGCGCTCGGCGGCACCGGCGGGCTCCGGGTAGGCGCCGATTTCCTGCGCCGCTTCGCGCCCGGCGCGCAGGTGTGGATCAGCGATCCGTCGTGGGAGAACCACCGCGCGCTGTTCGAGGCCGCGGGCTTCACCGTCCACGCCTATCCGTACTACCACGCGCCCACGCGCGGGCTCGACTTCGACGCCATGATCGGCGCGCTCGCGCGCGCGCCCGAGGGACACATCGTCGTCCTGCACACCTGCTGCCACAATCCGACCGGCGCGGATCCCACACCCGAGCAGTGGGAACGCATCGTCGCCACCGTGCGCGGCCGCGGGCTCATTCCCTTCCTCGACCTCGCCTACCAGGGATTCGGCGACGGCATCGACGCCGACGGATCGGTGCTGCGCCGCTTCGCCGCGACGCCGGGCCCGCTCCTCGTCGCGAGCTCGTTCTCGAAATCGTTCTCGCTCTACGGCGAACGCGTCGGCGCCGTGACGCTCGTCACCGCGAGCCGCGACGAGGCCGGACGCGCGCTCTCGCAGTTGAAGCGCGTCGTGCGCGCCAACTACTCGAACCCGCCGACGCACGGCGGCAGGATCGTCGCGAACGTGCTCACGACGCCGGAACTCCGCAAGCTCTGGGAGTCCGAACTCGCCGGCATGCGCGATCGCATCAAGGCGATGCGGAAGCTCCTGGTCGAGAAACTGCACGCCCGCGTGCCGGGCTCGGACTTCTCGTTCATGCTGCGCCAGCGCGGCATGTTCTCCTACTCCGGCCTTACGAAAGCCCAGGTCGAGCGGCTGCGCTCCGAGCACGCGGTCTACGCGGTCGACACCGGCCGGATCTGCGTGGCGGCGCTCAACACCAAGAACGTCGACAAGGTCGCCGCGGCCATCGCATCGGTCCTGGCCTAGCCGGGAGGCACCTTCCGGACCCGCCGATTTTGACAACCTGAAGAAACACGCTATAATTCAAGGCTGTGTCACGCGGGAATAGCTCAGTTGGTAGAGCGCAACCTTGCCAAGGTTGAGGTCGGGAGTTCGAGACTCCTTTCCCGCTCCAGATTCAAGAGGGAGAGCCGGTCGCAATCTAGCCAGCTCTCCCTTTTCGTTTGACCTCGTCGCGCCGAGCGGCGGCCTCACCCCGGGCGGGGTGGCAGAGTGGTCATGCAGCGGCCTGCAAAGCCGTCTACGCCGGTTCGATTCCGACCCCCGCCTCCATATCTCGCGATGCGTTTTCACGTGCTTCGCGATCACTTGTCGTTCTGGATATCGCAGTTGCAGTGCGTCCGACAGTCGAGTACGATATGCGATACATGTATCGCACCAGGGGGAGATCCCATGACCACGTCAATTCGGCTACCTGTCGAGTTGGATGCGCGACTCGAAAAACTCGCGAGCAAGACTGGCCGGTCGAAAACCTTCTATATCAAGCAAGCGATTGAAGAGCACATCACCGACCTCGAGGACTTTTATCTGGCCGAGCGACGCATGCGCGCAAACGATCCTGCAGAGAACGCGACGCTGGACGAGATGCTGACGCGCCATGGCGTGGCGCGTTGAGTTCGTCAAAGGTGCGCAGAAGGACCTGACGAAGCTCGACGCGTCGGGGCGAGACAGAGTCTTGCGGTTTCTCGCTGAGCGCGTCGAGCATGGTGACGACCCGCGAAAGCTCGGAGCGGCGTTGAAAGGACCGGTTGCGGGTAGCTATTGGAAGTACCGCGTCGGCGACTATCGGATTATCTGTGATCTTCAAGATGCCTTGTTGTTGGTGCTCGTGGTCCGCGTGGGCCACCGACGAGAGGTCTATCGATGAATCCGCTCGCAATTCCCTGTCATCGAAATCGTTGTGGTTACCAGGAGTGTCAGACCGGGCGCCACTCTGACGTACCTGCTTGATGAATATGGTCATGCGGCGGCCTGCAAAGCCGTCTACGCCGGTTCGATTCCGAGCCCCGCCTCCAGATTCGCGTCCGCAGGGGGCCCAAGCGCAACTAGAGAATGGTTGGCTTGGTGCAAAACTGACGACGAATCTGCATGATGATTCGAGGCAATCTTCAGAGTCGCCAAGTGCCGCACCAATGCGATATTCGCGCCTACTGCGTCCGAGACTACGGGTGGTTTGAGCAGACCGGGACGTAGAGCGTTGTCCCATCCACCATTACCGCCAATGCCCCGACGAAGGTCGGCGTGAAGGCGCCCGGGTACCAGGTATCTGCTGAACCGTTGCCTGTCCCGCTCAGGAACTTGATGGTTTGTCCCTTGCCCAAGAGCAGACCGACGTGTGTATTCGATGTTCCACTCAGATCAATGGCTGCGGTACTGTACGAACCGTAGCACGAGAAGCCCTTTGTTCCGGTAGCAGCTGACGAAAAGCTTTCGTAGACCTTGCCTTGCGTAACGTAGCCGTAGCGTAGTTTCGCGGTTGCGTCATGCCCAAATACTGGCGCGACGTTTACTCCGCATTCCTGTTCCGAGGACGTACCGGTATCCTTTGCTCCAAAGAAGATGGCGCAGTGAGCTTCCCTCTGTTTTTCGTCCGCCAAGGGAACGGGGTCATGCTGCCACGGCTTGCTCGTGCTGACTGCTGATCCAACCGGCCAGGAACCGCGCCGGCGAAACATAGCCGAGCGTCGAGTGCTTGCGCCTGCGGTTGTAGAACACCTCGATGTAGTCGAACAGATCGGCGATCGCCGCCTCGCGCGTCGCGTACCGGGTGCCATGCACGCGCTCGTTCTTCAAGCTGTTGAAGAAGCCTCGGTCGGCGCGTTGTCCCAGCAGTTCCCTTGCGGCTCATCGAGCAGGTCATGCCGAACTCGACCAGCTTGTCCTGGAACACGCCGCTCGCGTATTGGCTGCCCCTATCGGAGTGATGCATCAATCCAGGCGCCGGCTTGCGGCGAAACCACGCCATCGTCAGTGCATCGACCACGATATCCGCCGTCATCCGCGGCTTGATCGACCAGCCGACCACCTCGCGGTTGAACAGATCGAGCACCACGGCCAGGTACAGCCAACCCTCATCGGTCCAGATGTACGTCAGATCGGCCGTCCACACCTGATTGGGCGACGCCGGCGCAAACTCCGGCCAGCAGGTTGTCCGCCACCGGCAGCGTGCCTGGAATCGGTCGTCGCCTTGAACCGGCGCTGTGCCGCGCCCTCAGGTCATGCTCCGCATCAGCCGCTCGACCCGCGCCTTGCTCACCTGGTAGCGCGCTCCGCAGCTCCTGATACATCCGCGGCGAGCCGTAGGCCGCCTTGTACTGCGCGTGCACGCTGCGCAGCACCAGCAGTTGCCCATCGGTCAGCCGTGTGCGATCCGGCCTGCCGCCACCCTTCCAGGCCCGATACCCGCTGATGCTCACCGTCAGCGTGGTGCACATCGTCGGCAGCGGAAAGTTCTTCCGTTGCGTGTCGATCAGGCGTACTTCACAGTGCATCTTTCGCGAAGTACGCCGTCGCTTTTTTTAGGATTTCATTCTCCATCCGCAGCCGCGCGTTCTCGGCCCGCACCCGCGAGAGCTCCATCTGCTCCGGCGTAATCGCCTTGGCTCCCGGCGGATTGAGCTTCCCCGCCTTCGCCGCCTTCACCCAGTTTCGCAGCGTCTGCTCGACCAAACCCAGGTCGCGCGCCACGACCGCGACCCCCTGGCCGCTGCGAACCCGCTTGACCGCCAGTTCCTTGAACTCCGCCGTGAACTCCTGCTTCGGTACCTTGAACATTCCCAGCCTCCATTTCGCCTATCCTATCCAAAGACCCTTGGAAGACGAAATTCGAGGGGAAGCTCACAGCCTTGGTGCGCACCTGCACTTGATGTGCCATTCGACTGGAGCGAGATCTCAACACCGTACATCGCCGAGGCGTTGTGAGTGCCGTAGTTCCTTACCTCAAAGACCGCTCCCCAGATTGGCGCTTGGCCATGCTTGTAGGCTTTTGCGTAGTAGCAGACATTCTCCCCCGCATCCGCGTAGTCATCTAGTGTTTCGTCACGTAAATAATGTTATTATTGGTCATATGCACTTGCGGAGGCAAGGTCCATGGCCAATCATGCGCGGCGGATCGAATTGACGGCATCTGACAGAGCGGAACTGGAGCGCCTGCAGCGATCGTCGGCGGGCCCTGCCGGACCGAGTCGCCGGGCGCGAGCCGTATTGCTCTTGGCCGACGAAACAACGGGAGCCGAGGTGGCGCGGCGTACCGGCTACACGTCGGTGCAGATCAGCCGGATTCGCCGCCGCTTCGTCGAGGACGGGCTGACCGGATTGATTGACCGTCCGCGTTCGGGTCGCCCGCCGCAACTCACCGAGGCCAAGCGAGCGCGCATCGTCGCGCTGACGCTCAGGCGCCCCAAGGGTCTGACGCACTGGAGCACCCGGGAGATCGCCGAACGGGTCGGCGTTTCCCATGCCACGGTGCATCGAATCTGGCAAGCCCATGCGCTGCAGCCCCATCGGGTCGAAACCTTCAAGTTCACGACCGATCCGCAGGCCGAAGCCAAGATCCGCGATGTGGTTGGCCTCTACCTCAATCCGCCAACCAACGCCGTGGTGCTCAGCGTCGATGAGAAGACCCAGATCCAGGCGCTCGAGCGGACTCAGCCATTGCTGCCCTTGGCCCAATCTGCCGGCCGGCAGACCCACGATTACCATCGCCACGGCCTCACCAGCCTCTACGCTGCCCTCGAAGTTGCGTCGGGCGGGTCCTCGGCGAATGCTCCGAACGCCACACCGGCGCTGATTTCCTGCGTCCTCAAGGGTGTGAGCCGGCGCTATCGCGGACGAACTGCACGTGATTCTGGACAACTCCTCCACCCACTCGACCCCCGACGTACGCGATTGGCTGGAGAAGCACCCTAACGTCTGCTTCCACTTCACCCCGACCGGGGCCTCCTGGCTCAACATGGTCGAGGCATGGTTCGGCATCCTGACCCGCAAGTCCGTACGCCGCGGCTCCTTCGCTTCCGTCAAGGACCTTGTCCGGCATATCGGCAACTACATCGCGCATTGGAATGAGCACCCGACACCATTCGTGTGGACAAAGTCCCCCGCGGCGATCATTCGCAAGGCCGTACGTCGTGGGCGTTAACATGACTTCGGCGACACAACACTAGGTAGTTGAGTTGCAGCCACTCGAAGGATTGATTTCCATTCTGGTTTTGCTCCTTCACAATCAGCGCGGACTGCTGGGTATTTGCAGTGCCGCCAGACGCCGCGGTTCGCGAGACAACCACGGAGTACTTGTTCAGTGGGCTCGCATCTCCGGGGTTAGGAGCTTCCGCGGTGTTGTACAGAAACTTGTTCTGTCCCGTCATGGCGAATGAGTAACCCTGGTTCACCTTGATATTCACGTCAGTCGAGTTCTGGGTGAGGGTTACGCCATTTCCTTCCGTCAAAGTCCGATGTTCGATGTTCGTGTTTCCGAGAGTTAGCTGCTTGTAGACTTCTCGTCCTCCACCGACGTTTGAGGCTGTGTTGATTGCCATGGCGCTCTCCTAACGTTGCCCCTGTTTTCGCTGGCGACAGAGTGTACACTACATGTTGTATCGGAACTTCATCGTACTCTTCGATTTCCCTACCTTCAATCCGTTCGCTATCTACCCAATGCGACTCAATGGAGCTAGCGTGTAGCCTACATTGACGTCAGTCTTGGAACCTGACTTACTCCCGCACGCTGCAACCCGCCGTGACTCGATTCGCGAACTGCCGGAGACATTCGAATCTGGCAACCAACGTACTCGGTCGATTCCGGGAATGGATCTAAGGTCATGTCTGCCACCGTCGACTGAGTTCCCGCGAAGTACCTGATGAAGATCCTTGGCCTCTCCGCCTACTACCACGACAGCGCCGCAGCGCTGATCGACGACGGCCGCATTGTCGCGGCCGCGCAGGAAGAACGGTTCACGCGCAAGAAGCACGACGCCGGGTTCCCGACGAACGCGATCGCGTATTGTCTCGGCGAGGCAGCCGCGCGACTCGGCGACATCGACCGGATCGTCTTCTACGACAAGCCGCTCCTCAAGTTCGAGCGACTGCTCGAGACCTACCTCGCGAACGTGCCGCGAGGCTTTCGCTCGTTCCTGATGAGCATGCCGGTGTGGCTCAAGGACAAGCTGTACCTCAAGGCGACGCTGCGCCGCGAGTTCGCCGCGCTGGGCAGCGTCGACGAGCGGCGACTCCCGCCGCTGCTCTTCGCCGAGCACCACCAATCGCATGCGGCATCCGCGTTCTTCCCGAGCCCGTTCGAGCGCGCAGGCGTGCTGTGCCTCGACGGCGTCGGCGAATGGGCGACCACGTCGGTGTGGTTGGGCGAGGAGCATCGGCTCCATCCCCGATGGCAGATCGACTTTCCCCATTCGCTCGGCCTGCTGTACTCGGCGTTCACCTATTACACAGGTTTCCGCGTGAACAGCGGCGAGTACAAGCTGATGGGTCTCGCGCCCTACGGCGAGCCCAGGTATGTCGACGCGATCCGCGACCACCTGATCGACCTCAAGGACGATGGCACGTTCCGGCTCGACATGAGCTACTTCGACTACGCGACCGGCCTGCGCATGACCAATGCGAAGTTCGACGCGCTCTTCGGCGCCCCCCCCCGCCATCCCGACACCTCGCCGACGCAGCGCGACATGGACATCGCGCGCTCGATCCAGGTCGTCACCGAGGAGACCGTGCTGCGCCTCGCGCGCACGGTGAGACGCGAACTCGACGTCGAGCACCTCTGCCTCGCCGGCGGCGTCGCGCTCAACTGCGTCGCCAACGGACGCGTGCTGCGCGAGTCCGGCTACCGCGACCTTTGGATCCAGCCGGCCGCGGGTGACGCCGGCGGCGCCGTCGGCGCCGCCCTCGCCGCGTACTACGAATACGCCGGCCGCGAGCGTCGGCCCTCCCTCCCCGACGCGATGCGTGGCGCGTACCTCGGCCCCGCGTACACGACGTCCGAAGTGCGCGCTGCGCTCGACCGGCTCGGCGCGCCTCATGAATCGAACGAAGGCGACGCGTTGATCGAACGCGTCGCCGCGCTCCTCGCCGACGGCAAGGTGGTCGGTTGGTTCCAGGGGCGCATGGAGTTCGGCCCGCGCGCCCTCGGCGGCCGCTCGATCCTGGGCGACCCGCGCAGTCCCGCGATGCAATCGGTGCTGAACCTCAAGATCAAGTACCGCGAGTCGTTCCGCCCGTTCGCTCCGGCGGTCAAGGCCGAGGCGGTGGGCGATTGGTTCGACCTCGACCGCGCGAGCCCGTACATGCTGCTCGTCGCGCCGGTCGGCGAGCGGCATCGGCTGCTCGTCGATGACTCGGGGCTGACCGGACTCGCGCGATTGAAGCGCCAGCGCTCGAAACTGCCGGCGATCACCCACGTCGACCACTCGGCGCGCGTGCAAACCGTCCATGCCGACACCAACCCGCGGTTCCACGCGCTGATCGAGGCGTTCGAACGGCGCACCGGGTGCCCCGTGCTCATCAACACGTCGTTCAACGTACGCGGCGAGCCGATCGTGTGCACGCCGGAGGACGCGTACCGCTGCTTCATGGGCACCGAGATGGACGCGCTCGCGATCGAGAACGTGCTGGTGCTCAAGGACGCGCAACCTTCTGCGCTGCGCGCGCGCTATCCGAAGCAGGATTTCGCGCCCGACTGACGATGACCGCGCCCGCCATAGCCCCCTCGCCCACCGAACTGCGCAAGTTCGGCTTCGTGACCGCCGCGATGGTCGCCGGGATCTTCGGGCTGCTGCTGCCGGCCATCTTCGGGCGGGCGTGGCCGCTGTGGCCGTGGATCGTCGCCGTCGCGCTCACGCTGCCGGCCGGTTTCGCGCCCTCGCTCCTCGCGCCGGTACACCGCGCGTGGATGGCGGTCGGCGCGGTGCTGGGCTGGATCAACACCCGCATCCTGCTCGCGGCCGTGTTCTATCTCGTCGTGCTGCCCGTGGGCTTCGTCATGCGCCTCCTCGGGCGCGACCCGATGCGGCGCGCGAAATCGCCCGAGCCTTCCTACCGACAGCCGTCGATCGAACGCGCGGTCGAGGACATGGAGAGACCGTTCTGATGTGGGACCTCTTGAAGGACCTCTGGGCGTTCCTGCGCGTGCGCAAGAAGTTCTGGCTCGTGCCCATCGTGGTGGTGCTCGTGCTGCTCGGCGCGCTCCTCGTGCTGGGTCAGGGGTCGGCGATTGCGCCGTTCATCTACACGATATTCTGAATTCGCGTCGGTCGCGATCGCGCTGATCGTCGCCGCGCTCGCGTCCTGCGCGCTCGCGCAGGGCGGCGACGAACTGCGGTCGAGAATCGACCGCGCCAAGGCGACGGCCGACGCGGGTGACCGGGTCGAGGCGCTGCGCCTGTACTCCGACCTATCGGAGGCGTACCGGCGCGGCGGCAACACGGTCTCGGTCGACTACGTGAACGGCGAGGCCGCGCGCTTGCTCCTCGACCTCGACCGGCCCGACGATGCCGCGCGCTTGCTCCTCGACCTCGACCGGCCCGACGATGCCGCGCGCATCCTCCTCGCGTCGCGCGTTGCCGACCCGAACACCGCGCGGCGCGCGTCGCGCGACCACCTGATCGTCATCGCGCTGGAGCGTGCCGGCCGGCGCGACGAGGCACGTGCGTTCCTCGGGCGCATCCGCGCGAGCACGCCCGATGCGATTTGGAGGAACTCCCTGAGCGACGATGCCGTCCGCCTGGGCATCCCCGACCGGCCGAAGCGCTGGCGCAGCGTCGCATGGGCGCTGCTCGCCCTCGGCGCGGCGTTCGCACTCGCCGTGATCCTGTGGCGGCGACGGCGCGCCGAGGTCGTGACCGCGGCAGTCGCGTTCTTCGCGACCGTGGCCCTCGTGGAGGCGACGCTGCGCGTAGCGGTCCCCGGGCCGACCGAGGTGCGGCACCTCCTGCATCCACCGTCGCGCGTGACGATCTTCCGGCCGGAGCCTGGCGTCATGCCCGGCGTCGAGTACGCCGAGAGCCGGTTCACGACCAATGCCGCGGGTTTGCGCGGCGCGCCGATCCCGGACCCCGGCATCTTGCGCGTCCTGGCGATCGGTGGCAGCACGACGGAAGCGCTCTATCTCGATGACCGCGATGCCTGGACCGCGGTCATGGAAGGAGCGCTGACGCAGCGCCTCGGGCGTCCAGTCTGGGTCGGCAATGCCGGCAAGTCCGGACTCACGAGCTTCGCGCACGTGTCGCAGGCCCTCGCCTACGTGGACGACATCAAGCCCGACGTGATCGTGATTCAGGCCGGCATCAACGACCTGACGATGTGCGTATCGGGCGACAAGCAGGAACTCATCGATACCGCTTTCCGATTTCGCTGGCGCGATGCCTGGGACGCGTACGGTCACCGCATCTTTTCCGAGGTCAATCCTCCGAACGCAGGGCGCGGGCTGCGTTTGCAGGCGGTACTCGATCGTGTGCTCGAGCGCTTCGCTTCACGCAGACACACCGCCGAGGCGTCCGCGTCGATCGTGCAGGACCGGCAGGCGTCCTACTATCGCGTGCTGCGCGCGAGGCGCGAGGGCGCGCCGAAGGTCGACACCGACCCCGACATCGCGCCGTGTCTGACCGCGTTCGACGACAATCTTCGCCGCATTGCGGGCATCGTGCTCCCGCTGGGCATCCGCCTGGTGCTGGTAACGCAGGGATCGCTCTACCGCGATCCAATGCCAGACGAGGACGAGAGACTTCTGTGGTTCGGCGCCAAGGACCGCAGCGTCTTCGGTGAACCCCCCGCCCCGCAGTACTACTCGGCTCCCGTGATGATGCGGGCGCTGGCGCGCTACAACGTAGTCACGTTGCGGCTGTGCGAGGAAAAGAAGCTCGTGTGCGTCGACGCCGACGCGCTGCTGCCGCATACGACCGCCACCTACTACGACGACGTGCACCTGAACATCGCCGGGGCGCGCAGCCTGGGCGAAGCGGTCGCGTCGGCGGTAGCAAGGGCAGTCGCCCTGCCGTCGCAGGACGGCCCGGTCCTCCAGACAATCCCGCCAATGCAGCGTGCACCATGAGGTGGCTATGCGAGTCTCCGCCAATTCTCGGGAGAATCGTATGCCGTCGCACATCCGCGCCCGCGGGTCGTCGCGTAGGTCGAGCCACCGCCAGCGCGACCAGGTGACCCCGCTCGGGCGTGGCGGCTTTCCCTGCCGACTACGTCGTCGGCACGGCGATCAGGCGCACGCCCAATGCAGCGCAGACGCGCCGGATCGTGTCGAAGCGTGGATCGGCACCGGGGCGCAGCGCCTTGTACAGCGCCTCGCGGCCGATGCCCGCACCCTCCGCGATCGCGGTCATGCCGCGCGCACGTGCCACCGTGCCCAATGCCTCGGCGAGCGCGGCCTGGTCGTCTTCGGCGAGCACGATGTTGATGTAGTCCGCGACGGCGGCGTCGCTGTCGAGCAATTCGGCCATGTCGAATTCGCGCAGCGTGGAAACCTTCGTTCGCTTGCCCATGCTTCAATCCTCGAGTTTCGCGGCGAGCCGCTTCGCCGCCGCGATGTCGCGGCCCTGTGTGCGCTTGGTGCCGCCGCCGAGCATGACGATGAGGACACGGCCACGCCGGACGAAGTACATGCGCCACCCGGGACCGAAATCCTCGCGCAGCTCGAATACGCCTTCGCCGACAGGCGCAACGTCACCCAGGGAGCCACGCTGCACCTTCTCCAATCGACGGCCGAGGCGTATCCGCGTCAGTCGGTCGTCAACGCCGGCAAGCCATTCCCGGAATCGGTCGGTTTGCCTGACCTGGTACACCCGCCAAGTGTATTCGATCGAATACGGACGGTCAAGCTGCCGTCTCGACGGCGGGTAGCGCAAGGTGACGACCGTCGAGAACTCCGAGAACTCGGCGCGCGAGGTCGCGCTCGCCACCGGTATCACGCGCTGACCGTGCCCGCCGGAAAACGACGGCAGCAGGCCGGCAGGCCCGCTTGACAGTCCCGGGTCGGGCCCGGACATTGCCGACGGTGGAAGCCTGAGCTGCCGATTTTCGGAGGAATGGAATGAGCGTCCGGTTGATCGTCCGTGCGTCATGGGACGATGAGGCGAAGGTCTGGGTCGCGACCAGCGACGATGTACCGGGCCTGACGACCGCGGCGGAGTCCCTTGACGCCCTCGTCCCGAAGCTGCAACTCATGATTCCCGAGCTTCTTGACGCCAATGGATTCCCGGACAGTGTGGGACTTCGCTTCGACATTCGCTCGGTGATCCCATCCATCCCCGTCCCTCACGCATGGCGTGGGAGGCTTCGCCGGCCCGCTCGAGGACATCCTTGGCGCGGCGGGTTGCCGGTTCGAACGGTGCGGCAACGGCGATCACGACATCTGGTTCAGTCCGATCTCCGGCAAGCGGTTCCCGGTCGACGCGAAGATCGAGTCCAGGCACGGCGCCAACGGCGTGCTGAAACAGGCGGGGCTCGATATACACTTCCAGCCGCTTCGGCTTCCGACGACCTTCGCAGATGATTCCCCGACTCGCAACAGCAGCGCTGGCCGCAGCCACGTTCGTCCTGTCCACCGCCAGCACGCACGCGCAGGTCGCCTCGACCGCGCCCGCCCCGCCGCTCATCCGTCCGACCAGCCCGACGCTCGGTCCGGCGAACGCGCGCGTGCATCTGGTCGAGGTGCTCGATCCGGCGTGCGAAGGCTGCCGCGCGTTCGCGCCGGTCGTGAAACAGATCCTCGACGAGCATCCGGGGCGCGTGCGGCTGTGGGTGCGGTACGCGCCGTTCCATCGCGGCTCCGACTTCGTCGTGAAGGCGCTCGAGGCCGCGCGGCTGCAGGACCGCTTCTGGCCCGCGCTCGACGCGCTGTTCGCGAAGCAGGACCAGTGGACGCGCGGACACGCGGCGCTGCCCGATCAGGTCCTCGCGGTGCTGGGCGGCGTGCCCGGGATCGATCTCGCGCGCCTGAAGCGCGACATGGAGCGGCCGGAGATCACGAAGGCCCTCGAGCAGGACATCGCCGACGCCAAGGCGCTGAAGCTCACCCAGACGCCGACGTTCTACATCAACGGCAAGCTGCTCGAGCCCTTCGGCATCGAACCGTTGCGCGCGCAGGTGCGTGCGGCGGTCGCCGCGCAGTACCGCTGACGCGCCCTCGTGGAACCGACACGAAAGGCGTCCGGCTCAAGTCGGACCCACGGGCGGCCCGCGACGCGCGCGTTCCTCGTAGGTCAGACTTCAGTCTGACGGAGTTCGTCACGGCGACGCGAAAGGCGTCCGGTTACTGAAGCCGGACCCACGGGCGGCCCGCGACGCGCGCGTTCCTCGTAGGTCAGACTTCAGTCTGACGGGGTTCGTCACGGCGACGCGAAAGGCGTCCGGCTTACTGAAGCCGGACCCACGGGCGGCCCGCGACGCGCGCGCTCCTCGTAGGTCAGACTTCAGTCTGACGGGGTTCGTCGATTCGAAGCGAAAGGCGTCCGGCTCAAGCCGGACCTACACGCGAAGGCAGACAGCCATCAAGCGAAGCGCGCCGCGTCGTAGGGTGCGGGATCGACGTGCGGCTGCTCGCCCGCGACCAGCGCCGCGATGATCTCGCCGGTCGGGGCTCCACCCGAGAGCCCGATGTGGCCGTGTCCGAACGCGAGGTACGCGTTCGCCGCGCGCGGCGCGCGTCCGATCACCGGCAGCGAGTCGGGCATCGACGGCCGGTGGCCCATCCAGCGCTCCGCCTCGCCGAAGGCGAGTCCCGGCACGAGCTTGCGGATGCCGTCGAGCATGTGGTCGGCGCGAGCCCAGTCGGGCGCCGCATCGAGGCCCGCGAGTTCCACCGTGCCAGCCACGCGCAGGCCCATCTCCATCGGTGTCGCGAACCACTTCGCACCGCCGTCGCAGACCGGAATGCGCGGCACGACCGTCGGCCGCGAGAGCGTGACATGGTAGCCGCGCTCGGTCTCGAGCGGCACGTTCGCGCCCAGTTCCGCGGCGAGCGGCTTCGAGCGCGCGCCGGCTGCGACCACGACCGCCTGCGCCTCGATCGGCTCGCCGTCGGTCAGGACGCGCGTCACCCGACCGTCGACAAGGTCGAATCCGCGCACGCGCGCCTGCACGAACCGCGCGCCGCCCGAGGCGAGTCGTGCCGCGAGCGCCTGCGACAGTCGCAGCGGGTTCGTGACGTGCCCCTGCTCCGGCAGGACCGCGAGATGGGTGATCGAAGGCGACAGCGCGGGATCGAACGCGCGCACCTCCGCACCTTCGAGCACGTCGATGCGCACGCCGCGCTCGCGCCGCAGGCGGCGGCCGAGTTCGTCGCCGAGGTAGGCCTGCTCCGAGCGGTAGGCGATCGCATAGCCGTCCTGCCGCACGAGGTCGGGCACGCCGGCCCACTGCGCGAGCACGCGCCACTTGACCACCGTGGGATCGAGGAGCGCGTGCAGCGCGTTCGCGATCTCCTGCACGCGCGCCATCGACGACGAGCGCCAGAAGCGCCACAGCCACGGCGCGATTCTGGGAAGGTACGATGGCCGGATGACGAGCGGACCGGCGGGATCGAGGAGCCAGCCGGGCACCTTCTTCGTGGTGCCCGGCAGGCCGACCGGCACGCAGGACGCGCGCGACAGCATCCCGGCATTGCCGAACGAGCACTGCGAGCCCGGAGGCTCGGGGTCGACCAGTGTTACCGCATGGCCGCGCCGTTGCAGGTGCGAGGCGCAGGCGAGGCCGACGACGCCGGCGCCGACGATCGTGACGGAAGGAGCGGAAGTCATGGGCCGAGGGTATCACCCCGCCCGAACGAACGCGCTCCGCGGATGCACGATCCCGACGCCAGCGCCCCGCCTCGTCGCACGAAGCGCGGGCGCCCGCGTGCGCGCGATCAACGGCGCGCGTCGCGCGACGTGCCCGACGCGAGCGGACTCGTCCCGCCAGCGCCATCCGCCACGGGTGCGGGACCGAACCCGCCGCCCAGCGCCAGGTAGACGTTCACCCGCTGCACGCGCCGCTCGCTCGCCATGCGGAGTTCCTGCGCGCGCGCGGCACCGAGCGCGACGCCCTGCTGCAGCACGGCGCGGAGATCGCCCGAGCCGACGCGATAGCGATCCTTCGCGAGTTCGAGCGCCCGGGCGTTGCTCTCGACCGCGCGCGCGAGGATGGCCTCGCGTTCGTCGGCCGCGAAGCCGGCCGACAGCGCGTTCTCGACCTCGCCGAACGCCCGCGCGCCGACGCGGCCGTACTCGGCGACCGCGACCTTCTGCTCGGCGGTGCGGATGTCGACCTGCGCCTCGAGCGCATAGCCGTTGAAGATCGGCGCGACGAGGTTGGCGCCGAGGCTCCACACCGGATTCGAGTGGTTCTGGAGCACGAACAGGCTCGACGAGACGCTGGAGACGCTCGCGGTGAGCGAAATCTTCGGCAATCGCGCCGCCTTCGCCTCGCCGACCGCGTGGAAGGCCGAGGCGACGCGCCGCTCGGCGGCGATCACGTCGGGACGGCGCTCCAGGAGTTCAGAAGGCAGGCCGACGGGAACAGGGCCGGGCATCGCCGGCAGCGTCGAGCGCAAGTCGATTGCTGCCGCCGGGTAGCGGCCCACGACCGTTTCGAGCGCGCGCTCAGCCTGCTCCTGCGCGAGCGCGAGCCGTCGCGCGGCGTCGGTCGCCGCATCGACGGTCGCGTCGGCGAGCGCGACATCGTAGGCGTCGCCGATGCCCACGCGCTGCCGGTCGCGCGCCAGCGCGGCTGCGCGACGCGCGGCCTGCGCGATTTCCTCGGCGAGGTCGCGCTGCAACTTCGCCTCGATCGCGAGGATCCAGTCCTTCGCGACCGTCGCCGCGATCGACTGGCGTGCGTACTCGGCATCGGCGACGGTGGCCTCGTACTGCGCGGCGCCGGAGGCCGCCTGCGAGCGCACGCGCCCCCACAGGTCGAGTTCCCAGCTCACGAAGAGGCCCACGCCGGAGAGGCCGGACCCGTCGCCGCCCATCTTGCCGCCGCCGTGGGCGAGCAGGTTGACCGCCGGATAGATCGCGGCACCGGCGAGCTTCGCGTAGGCCGCGGACTGCTCGACACGCGCCGCCGCGACGCGCAGGTCTGTGTTGTAGGCGAGTGCCTCGCGCACGAGCGCGTCGAGCCCGGCGTCACCGAACGACGCGACCCAGTCGTCGCGCACCGTTCCCGGCGCGCCGCCCTGCGCCGTGTACGCGCCGGGCACCGCGACGTTCGGCAGCGCCGTCGCGCGAATCTCGTCCGGCTTCGGAGGCGATTCCAGCGCGCAACCGGCGAGCGCGAGCGCGGCCAGGACGAGCGGCAGCCTCCGGCTTCGCGCCATCGCGTCAGTGCAGCTTGAGGACGAGGTAGTCGAGCTTGGCGCCGACGCGCAGGATCACCCGGCGCACGATCTGGATCATCTCGCCGTGCTCGGTGTAGATCGCGCCGTTGCCGACGGCGCCGGCAGGAAGGAACGTGCCTGCGTCGCGCGGATCGACGGTGAGCTTGACCGGGAAGCGCCCGGCCGGCATCGGGCCGAACGTCGTCGTCGGCAGCTGCGTCGAGTTCGCGATCTGCCCCTGCCCCTGCGCCCAGACGATCGAATCGACCTTCGCCTTGAAGATGTGGCCCGGATAGGTGCGGATGGTGAACTCGGCTTCGTTGCCGGGCGCGACCTGGTGCAGTTCGTTCTGGCCGAACAGCGCGATGATCTGATAGGTGTCCTCGACGAAGGTCATCGCCGGGGTGATCGGGAACGCGGTCGTGAATGCCCCGGGCCGAAGCTGCACGTTGATCGCGTAGCCGTTCGCCGGCGCGGTCACCGTCGTTTGCGACAGCTCCCAGCGCGCGTTCTCGAGTTCGGCGCGGATCTGCGCGACCGGCGCGTACTCGGCGCCGACCTTGCCGCTCATCCGCTGGCGCACCTGGCGTTCCGCCGCGACCGCCTGCACCTCCGACGCGCTCGCCTGGACGATCGCGGCCTGCGCGGTCGCCATCGCGGCCTCCGCTTCAGCCCGGTCCGTTTCCGCGCGCTCGAGCGCGAAGCGGTCGCCCGCGCCGGTCGACACCAGCTCGCGGTACTGCACGACGCGCTTCTGCGCGAGTTCGAGCCGCGAGGCCACCTCGCGCCGCTTCGCCTCCGCGGACTCGATGGCTCCGCGCGTCTCGGCGATCCGGCCGGTCGCCTGCGCGAGCTGCTCGTCCAGTTCGCGCGCGGTCGCGGAGGTGTTGGCGAGCTTCGCTTCGAGCGCCCGCACCGCGAGTTCGTAGGGCGTCGGGTCGATGCGGAACAGCACGTCCCCCTTCTTCACCGGCCGGTTCGGCTCGACCGGCACGTCGATCACGCGGCCGCGCACCTGCGGCACGACGTTGATCACGTACTTGATGACGCGCACGTCCGCGGACGACGGCGCGACGACGTTGAGCGCGAGGATCAACGCGGTCAGCGCGACGATCGGGATGATGACGACGATGACCTGGGTGCCGGTGTTCCACGGCAGCCACTTCATCTTGATGAAGACGAACCAGACGACCGCCGAATAGATCGCGAGCAGCAGGACTTCCATTACGCGCCTGCGCCTTCCGCGGCCGGCTTGCCTTGGCCCTCCGCGCTCGCCTGCGCCGACAGTTCGTCCAGATCCTCGCGCAGCTTCGCGAGCTTCGGCGGCAGCGCGCCGCGCTCGTGCATCGCGTCGAGTTCGCGCCGCAGGTGCGCGAGGTCGTCGCGCAGGAGCTTGCCCTCGCGGGCGCGTTCGCCCTGCTCGACGAAGAAGTCCTCGTGCAGGTCGGTCCCGTAGGCCATCCGGTGCATCACCGGGCGGGTGTAGGCCCACAGCCACGCGAACGGCCACAGCAGGCCGCCGAACACGAGCGACAGCAGGCACAGCGTCTGGATCGCCGCGGTCTGTGGATGATGCCTCTTGTGCGCGATCTTCTCGGGCATCACGTGGACGACCCAGAACACGACGATCGCGATGACCGGCACGAGGATCAACGCCACCCAGGCGATGACGTCGGCGGCGGTGTCGAGCGCCTCGCCGCTCAGGAACGAGGCTTGCGCCGGGTGGGCCATCGCGGCCACCGTGAGCGCGCCGACCCGCGCGCAGGCGCGCGCGCAGCGCGCATCGGACGGATCGGCGGACAGTCCGCGTCTTTGCGTCGTCATCGTGCGGGTCGCAGGGGCAGGAACGAATGCGCCATCGCGACGCCCGGGGCCGGAAGAGGCGGGATTATAGCCGCGCCCGTCCCGTCCGGACGGACGGGCGTGACGGAAACGCAACGACCCTCCGGAACCACGGACGCTCGTCCGTGCCCCCGGAGGAGCCGGCTACGGCTTCTGCTTCTCCATCGCTTCGCGGATCTTCGGGTCCGAGAGGTCCGGCTTGGCCGCCTTGGGCGCGTCCTTCGGCACCTTCTTCGCGGCCGCACCGGCCGACGGGCCGATCTGCGAAGCGCCGATCTGCTTGTTGACGGCCTGATTGATCTCCTGGCGTTCCGCGGTCGTCGGCTTCGCGGCTTGCTGGCTCGGGGGCGCCGGACCCCGATTGGGCGCTGCGGAAAACTGCGTAGTGGCCTTTTGGGTCGTGCCCTGCACCATCTCCTGCTTGGCCTTGCGATCCGCCGCCTTCTTGGCGGCGGCATCGTCCGCAGTCGGGGCAGGCGCCTGGGCCCATGCGCCCAACCCGAAGGTCAGTGCGATCGAGGCGGCGAGCATGCGTTTCATCCGGACCTCCTGTGTGTCCATCGTACGAAAGGTGGTCGCGCGTCGCGCCGAACCCGACGAACCGGGCAGCGGGCGGGCGATTCCATCCTTGATCATGACGATGCGCCTCGCCCGGCGTCCTTGCACTTCAGGACAACGCTTCCCTCGCGTTGTTCGCCGGCAGCGGCACCACGCTCAAGCCGACACGCGATCGGCGCCGGCGGACACTGTCCAGTTCTGCGAGGACGCCCGACCGGCGTGGTCCGACGATGCTCGCCACGCGAAGGCCAGCCGAACCCGTCGCAACGGCGCGGGGGCGCCCCGCGCGCAGGGAGATCGTCCGATGAGCGCCTCGAAGTCCAGTCCCAACGCCTCCGCCAGCACCCCGCCCACATTGCACCAGTTCTTCTCCGCCTCCGAGGCGCGGGTCGATCGCTGGCGCATGCTCGGACGCGCAGCGAAGGCGCTGGCGTCGGGCACCGGCGCCGCACGCGAGGACGCCGCCCGCCTCCTCGCCGAACTCGCTCCGCTCGAGGACGTGAACGGCTATCCGGGCCCGCAACTGATGGCACGGGTCCAGGAACGCCTCGCCGAGGGAGACGCGACCGGGTTCGCGCGCCTCGTCGCGCGCATCGGGACCGCGCTGATGACCAACGCGTACCGGGACGATGCGGGAGCATGGTCCGCCGACGACGAAGGCGAGGCCGAAGGCCTGGACGTGTTGCCGCCGTCGGTCGGAACCTCGCGCGCGCGCCGACCGTACTTCGAGGTGCTGATCGTCTCGGCCGGAGAACGCTCCACCTGGCCCGGACTCCGCGAGACGTTCCGCAAGCTGCGGCGCGACGAGGACGCGTTCGTCTACGAGCCGGTGGTCGTGGGGAGCTACGAAGACGCGGTGCTCGCCGTGATCTTCAACTACAACCTCCAGTCGGTCGTCATTCTCGACGGCTTCGGATACCCGTCCCGCTACGCGTCGCCGTCGCTGCGTGAACTCATCGCCCCGCACCTGCCGGCGGCGCCCGGCATCGGCACCGATCTCGGCGCCTCGCTCGCCCGCGTGCTGCACGTCGTGCGCCCGGAACTCGACCTCTTCCTCGTGACCGACCACGACATCGCGCGGCTCGCGGGCAGCGAGGACGCCGGCGGACTCCGGCGCGTCTTCTACGGCGTCGAGGAGCCGATGGAAATCCACCTGTCGATCCAGGACGGCATCAAGGACCGCTACGCCACGCCCTACTTCGACAATCTCAAGGACTACGCGGCGCGTCCGATCGGCACCTTCCACGCGTTGCCGATCGCGCGCGGGAAGTCGATCTTCAAGTCGAACTGGATCCGCGACATGGGCGAGTTCTACGGGGCGAACCTGTTCCTCGCCGAATCGAGCGCGACGACCGGCGGCCTCGACAGCCTGCTCGAGCCCACCGGCAACATCAAGGTCGCGCAGGAGAAGGCGGCGCGCGCGCTCGGCGGCGACCGGTCGTTCTTCGTGACCAACGGCACGTCGACCTCCAACAAGATCGTCCACCAGGCGCTCCTGACGACCGGCGACATCGTCCTGATCGACCGCGACTGCCACAAGTCGCACCACTACGGCATCGTGCTGGCCGGGGCGCAGCCGCTCTACATCGACGCGTTCCCGCTCACGCAGTACTCGATGTACGGCAGCCTCGCGATCCGGCCGATCAAGGAGGCGCTGCTGAAGCTCAAGGCGGAGGGCAAGCTCGACCGCGCGAAGATGCTGGTGCTGACCAACTGCACGTTCGACGGCCACGTCGCGAACGTCGAGCGGACGATGCTCGAGTGCCTCGCGATCAAGCCCGACCTGATCTTCCTGTGGGACGAGGCCTGGTTCGGCTACGCGCGCTTCTCGCCGTTCCTGCGCGGGCGCACCGCGATGGGCGCCGCGGCGAAGCTCCGCTCGATGATGCGCGACCCCGCCTACCGCGAGCGTTACGCGAAGTTCAAGGCCGCGCACGGCGAGATCGACCCGAAGAACCCGAAGCTCCTCGACGAGCATCTGCTGCCGGATCCGGACAAGGTGCGCGTCCGCGTCTACGAGAGCGACTCGGTGCACAAGTCGATGTCGGCGCTGCGGCAGGGGTCGATCATCGTCGTCGCGGACCAGGACTTCCACCGCGTCGAGGCCGCCTTCAAGGAGGCGTTCTTCACCCACACCTCGACCTCGCCCAACCTGCAGATCATCGCGACGCTCGACCTCGCGCGCCGCCAGATGGAACTCGAAGGCTACGAACTCGTGCAGCGTGCGATCCAGCTCGCGATCGAGATCCGCCGCGAGATCAACGCCCACCCGCTGATCTCGAAGTATTTCCGCACCGCGACACCCGCCGAGATGATCCCGGACGAATTCCGCGCCTCCGGCATGCGCGACTACGGCGCGCCGGGCTGGACCATCGCGGACACCGCGCGCGCGCTGCGGGACGACGAGTTCTTCCTCGACCCGACGCGCATCACGCTCCTGTGCGGCCACGCCGGGCTCGACGGCTCGCAGTTCAAGGGCCTGCTCGCGAGCGAGTACGACATCCAGATCAACAAGACCTCGCGCAACAGCGTGCTGGTCCAGATCAACATCAACAACACGAAGAGCGACATGGCGCACCTCGTCAAGGCGCTCGCGGACCTCTCGCGCGGGATCGACAAGCGGCTCGCCGAAGGCGGCGAGGCCGAGCGCGCGGCCTTCGCGGCACGGGTCAAGGCGCTCGTCGAGGACGTGCCCGATCTGCCGAACTTCAGCCGCTTCCACGACGCGTTCCGCGACAACCCGAAGAGCGCGACCTCGGAGGGGCACATGCGCGCGGCCTACTACATGGCCTACGACGCGGCCTCGTGCGAGTACCTGAAGCTCCACGATCCGAAGATCGACGAGCGGCTGAAGAACGGGCCCGAGCTCGTCTCGGCGAAGTTCGTCATCCCCTACCCGCCCGGCTTCCCGATCCTGGTGCCGGGCCAGGTGATCACCCGGGAGACGATCGCCTTCATGCGCAAGCTCGACGTGAAGGAGATCCACGGCTTCAACGCCGCCAGGGGATTCGAATTGCTGAAGCCCGAAACGCTCGCGGCCAGGCGCCGCGGGGGCGACGGACGCTGATCGCGACGAGATTGGACGCAAACCCAGGAGGACACGATGGTCCAGTGGCTGTTCGAAACGCTCAAACAGTATCCCGAGATCGCGATCTTCCTGACGCTCGCGCTGGGGTATTACTTCGGCAAGTTCACGTTCAAGGGCATCGGGCTCGGGGCGGTGACCGCAACCCTGATCGCCGGCGTCGTGATCGGTCAGATCGGCATCACGATCAGCCAGCCCCTCAAGGCGTTCTCGTTCCTCATGTTCCTGTTCGCGGTCGGCTACGGCGTCGGGCCGCAGTTCGTGCGCGGGATCGCGAGTTCCGGCCTGCCGCAGGCGATATTCTCGGTGGTCCAGTGCGTGTTCAGCCTGGTCGTCTGCGTGGTCATCGCCAAGATCGCCGGCTACGACCTGGGCTACGCCGCAGGGCTGTACTCCGGTTCCCAGACGATCTCCGCGGCAATGGGGCTCTCCACCGACGCGATCAACCGGCTGGGCCTCGCAGCCGACCAGACGAAGGCGATGCTCGACGCCATGCCGATCGCCTACGCCGTTACCTACATGTTCGGCACCATGGGATCGGCGGTGGTGATCGCGATCATCGGGCCCAAGCTCCTCCGCATCGATCTCGTCGCGGCGTGCAAGGACTACGAGGAGAAGTTCGGCGGCGGCAAGAAGGCGATCGGCGGGCCGGGTTCGGGGTGGTACCAGCGCGTCATCCGCGCCTACCGCGTGCAGCCGGGCGGCAAGGCCGCCGGGATGCGCGTCCAGGAAGCCGAGGGCCTGGTGAGCGGAACGCGCCTCTTCATCCTGCGCGTCCGCCGCGAAGGACAGATCCTCGAAGCCACCGCGGACCTCGTCCTGAAGCCGGGCGACGTCGTCGCCGTCGCCGGCGACCGCGAGACGCTGGTGAAGGTGCTCCAGAGCGCCGAAGAGGTCGACGACCGGGAACTCCTCGCCGTGCCGGTCGAGGGCGTCGACGTGCTGGTGACGAACAAGGCGGTCGACGGCAAGACGCTCGCCGACCTCGCGGCCCGCCCGGAGGCGCACGGCGTGTTCCTGCGCAAGATCACGCGCGGCGCGACCGCGACGGACATCCCGATCATGGCATCCACCGAAGTGAATCGGGGCGACCTCCTGACGCTCGTGGGTCGCACGCAGGACGTCGCCTCCGCGACGAAGATGCTCGGCGTGGCGGATCGCCCGACGGACATGACCGACATGGCCTTCGTCGGCGCGTTCATCGTCGTCGGCGGACTCATCGGCGCGCTGATGTTCAAGGTGGCAGGCGTCCCGCTCACGCTGTCGACCGCGGGCGGCGCGCTCATCGCCGGCATCATCGGCGGCTGGCTGCGCTCGGTGCGGCCGACCTTCGGACGCATCCCCACGCCGACGGTGTGGTTCATGAACTCGGTGGGTCTCAACATCTTCATCGCCATCGTGGGCATTTCCGCCGGCCCGGGCTTCGTGAACGGGCTCAAGACGCAGGGCGTGGGCCTGTTCCTGTGGGGCGTCGCCGCCACCACGATTCCCCTCGTCCTCGGCATGTTCGTGGCCAAGTACGTGTTCAAGTTCCACGACGCCTTGAACCTCGGCATCATCTCCGGCTCGCGTACCACCACGGCGTCGCTGGGCCTGGTCTGCGACCAGGCCAAGAGCCAGATACCGGCGCTCGGCTACACCGTGACCTACGCCGTGGGCAATACGCTGCTGACGATCTGGGGCATGATCGTCATCATGCTGCTGTCCTGAGGCATCGCGGTCCGCGCAACGACATCCCACGGAGATCGGAATGGATGACCTGACGCTGAAGCAATTCGAGAAGCTCGGCCCGTTCGAGATCAAGGACTTCCTGCAGAAGGTCGCCTCGAAGGCCGCGCTCGAATCGTCCACCTCCTACCTGAACGCGGGGCGCGGCAATCCCAACTGGGTGGCGACGGAGCCGCGCGAGGCGTTCTTCCTGCTCGGTCAGTTCGCGGTGACCGAGAGCAAGCGGGTGCTCGACCTGCCCCCGGGCGTGGGCGGCATGCCCAAGGCCGCCGGGATCGCGGGGAGACTCCACGCCTGGCTCGAGAAGCACCACGAGATGCCGGGCGCCCCGTTCCTGCAGGCGATGGTGCCTTGGGCCGTGAAGAAGTTCGCGTTCGATGCCGACAAGTTCGTCCACGAGCTCGTCGATTCCATCATCGGCGACCACTATCCGGTGCCCGACCGGATGCTCGTGCACAACGAGGCGATCGTCCACGAATACCTGCAGTGGGCGATGTGCGGGCAGCCGCGGCCGAAGGGCAGGTTCAAGCTGTACGCGGTCGAAGGCGGCACCGCCGCCATGTGCTACATCTTCAAGTCGCTGAAGAGCAACCGCCTCCTCAATCCCGGCGACACGATCGCGCTCGGCGTGCCGATCTTCACGCCGTACATCGAGATGGCGCACCTCGAAGACTACGACCTCCATTTCGTCGAGGTGCACGCGAAGCAGGAGAACCGGTTCCAGTATCCCGACGCCGAGCTGAAGAAGCTCCTCGATCCGAAGATCAAGGCGTTCTTCATCGTCAATCCGGGGAACCCGTACGCCGTGGCGATCGACGATGCGACGATCAAGAAGATCGGCGCGATCCTCAGGAAGCGTCCGGACCTGATCCTGCTGACCGACGACGTCTACGGCACCTTCGTGCCCGGCTTCCGCTCGTTGATGGGCGAGTTCCCGAAGAACACCATCGGCGTCTATTCGTACAGCAAGTACTTCGGATGCACCGGATGGCGGCTCGGAACGATCGCCGTGCACGAGGACAACATCCTCGACGAGATGATCGCCCGGCACCCGGAGCCGATCAAGAAGGCGCTCGACAAGCGCTACGGCGGCCTCACGCTCGAGCCCCGCAAGCTCGCGTTCATCGACCGCATCGTCGCCGACAGCCGCGACGTGGCGCTGAATCACACCGCGGGCCTGTCGCTGCCGCAGCAGGTGATGATGTCGCTCTTCTCGCTCGCCGAGCTGATGGACGAGAAGAAGCACTACCAGAAGGCCTGCATCGGCATCGTCAAGAAGCGCGTCGAGGCGACGCTCGAGGGACTGGACCTCGACGTGCCCCCGAACGAGCACTTCGACTACTACTACGGCCTGATCGACTTCGAGTTCTGGGCGCGCAAGCACCTGGGCGAGGACATCGTCGCGTGGATGAAGAAGAACATCCACCCGCTCGACATCGTCTTCCGCCTCGCGGAGGACCACGGCATCGTGCTGCTCAACGGCAGCGGTTTCGCTGCCCCCGACTGGTCGGTCCGCATCTCGTTCGCCAACCTCGACGACCATGTGTACGATGACATCGGACGTGCGGTCCGAGCGATCGCACGCGGTTACCGGCGCGCCTACGAGGCGTCGAAGCGCGACGGCGGCAAGGGCGCGGGCGGGACGAAGAAGAAGGCCAGGGCGGCGTCGAAGTAGCGCCGGCCCGACACGGCGACAGTCACGCGCCGAAGCTACCCTCGGAGCACGCGATGGTCTGGTTCACCGCGACGATCACGAAGTACCCGGAGCTCGCCGTGTTCCTCGTGATGGGGCTCGGCTACTTCGTCGGCGGCTTCAAGGTGAAGGGCTTCGGCCTCGGGCCGGTCACCGGTTCACTGCTGGTTGGCATGATCCTGGGCGCGGTCGTCGAAGTGCCGGTGTCGTCGACCGCGAAGTCGCTCTTGTTCCTGCTCTTCCTGTTCGCCATCGGGTACTCGGTCGGACCGAAATTCTTCACGGCGATGAAGGGCGACGGCCTGCGCTGGGCGCTCCTCGCCGTCACGATGTCGGTGACGGGACTCCTGGCCGCCTGGGCCGTCTCGCGGTTCCTCGGTCTCGACGTGGGCCTCTCGGCCGGCCTCCTGTCCGGCGCGCTGACCGAATCGCCCGCGATCGGCACCGCGATCGAGGCGATCAACGCGCTGCCGCTCCCCGAGGCCGAACGAGCGCGGCTCGCTTCGCACGTCGCCGTGGCGGACGCGGTCTGCTACGTGTTCGGCGCGCTCGGCGTCATCGTCTTCTGCAGCGTCGTGGGACCCCGCCTGCTCGGCCTCGACCTCGCATCCGGTGCCGAGGCTGCCGAGAAGGCGATCGGCATCGAGCGCGACAAGCCCGGCGTCGCATCGGCGTGGCGGCCGTTCGAGCTGCGCGCGTATCGCATCCGGCCCGAAGGACCGGTGGCGGGCCGGACCGTGGCGGAAGTCGAGGCCCTCGTTCCCGGCAGGCGGGTGTTCGTCGAGCGCCTGAGGCGCGCGGGGCAGGTCGTTCCGGTAGCACTCGACACGCGGCTCGAGCCCGGCGACACGATCGCCGTCTCGGCGCCGCGCGAGTTCCTGGCGGAGATCGTGTCGGGCTCCGGTGCCGACGAAGTGGACGATCGCGAGGCGCTCGACATCCCGATGGCCTCCTACGACGTGTTCGTGACTTCGCGGGAGATCGCGGGCCGGACGCTCGCGGACATCGCGCAATCGGGACTCGCCGTGCGATCGGTGTTCCTGCGCGGCATCACGCGGGGCGGACAGGCGATCCCGGTCGCCCCGGGCACCGTCGTCGAACGGGGCGACGTCGTTCGCCTGACGGGACCGGAGCCCGCGGTCGTGCGCGCCGCGGCGATGGTCGGCGAAACACTCTTCCCGAGCGACCACACCGACTTCGTGGTCCTGTCGCTCGGCATCGTCGCCGGCGCATTGTTCGGCGCCCTGCTGGTCCTGCCGGTCGGGTCGATGCGCATCGCGATGGGCACGAGCGTCGGCACGCTGCTCGCGGGACTCCTCACCGGCTACCTGCACTCCGTGCGACCGATGTTCGGACGCATCCCCGAGGGCGCGGTGCAGTTCATGATCTCGATCGGCCTCGCGGCGTTCGTCTCGATGATCGGACTCTCGGCGGGCCCGCATTTCGTCGAGGCGCTGCGCCAGTCGGGCGTGGGGCTGTTCTTCGGCGGCATCGTGGTCACGTCGCTGCCGCTCCTCGTCGGCCTGTACTTCGGTCGCTATGTGCTGAAACTCGATCCCGTGCTGCTGCTCGGTGGCATCGCGGGCGCGCAGACGATGACCGCCGGACTCGCCGCGGTGCAGGAGCGTTCGGGGAGTCCGATCGCGGTGCTGGGCTATTCGGGCACCGTGGCCATCGGGCACATCCTGCTGACGACCTGGGGCACGGTGATCGTCAAGCTCATGGCCTGATGCTGTCCCTTCGCGTGCCCCGGCGCCATTGACCGGGCGCGACACCGGTCCAGCGCCGGAACGCGCGCATGAACGCGCTCACGCTCGCGTAACCCAGCGTCGCGGCGATGTCGTCGAGGGAAGTCCGCGTGCCTTCGAGGAGTTGGCACGCAGCCTCCGCGCGGACCCGGTCGAGCACTTCCTGGAACGTCGTGCCCTGCGCCTTCAGCCGCCGGTTGAGCGTGCGCCGATGCATGGCGAGCGCCTGTGCCGCTGCCGCTCCGGAGATCTCGCCGGAGAGCATCAGGATCCGCACCGCGCGCGTGACCTGTTGCAGCAGCGCCCCGCGTCCGGCCCGATCGATGCGCGACATCGCGCCGGCGAGCTTCGCCGGATCGGCCCCGATCACCGGACGCGCCAGCCACGCCGCCGGAAAGCGCAGCACCGTGCTTTCCGACTCGAATCGCGGCGTGACGCGGAACACCGCGCGGTAGGGCGCCGGATCGGGCGGTTTCGGATGGGCGAACAGCACTTCGGTCGGCGTGCACGATGGCCCCATCAACTCCCGCAGGTAGTTGCTGCCTGACGTGAGGACCGCATCGAGGTACAGCGAGGCGCCTTCGACCCGCGGATGGTAGATCGCGTACCCCAGTTCGGCGACGCCTGCGTCCTCCGTGGTGAAGACGAGACCGCCGCCGCTGTTCAGGTGCTGATGGACGGCGAGCGTGCGCAGCGCGTCGCCCACGGTTCGCGAGTTCCGGACGGCCTCGCCCAGCACCCCCAGTTCGGATAGCTGCCACATCCGGCCGACCAGAAGACCCAGATGCGGACAGGCGGTTCGGTCGGCGATCCGCGCAAGCAAGGCGCACACCGACGCGTACGGCGCGGTGGCCTCCGGATCCTCGAGCGCGTTGGCGGCCAGTCCGGATTCGGCGAGGAGCGTACCCGGATCGGCACCGAGCTGCCGGACGAGGTCCGGCAGACGAGCGAACGCCCCGATCCGCTGCGTCCCCCCTTCCAGCGTTCCGCCAATGATGTTCGTCATGCGCGCTCTGCCTGCCGCCCCGGGATTCCTGCTGCCTCGCGACATTCCGCCGCCGTGGGCCCGAGGCACATGCCGCCTGCCCCCCGGCCCGGCCGGGCGCGCGCATTGTACACGAAGCGGCAATGTGCGATGCGTACCTCCGGTCCAGAACTGCGAGGACGGCTCGTGCGGTCCGACGCACCCTTGACGACGTCCCGGCAGCAGGCCATCTGCCGGACGCCCGCATGCGACGTCGAGTCTCCGATTCCTACGTTCCGGTTGTCCGCCGCGCCGCGCTGGAGCGACAGCGTGCCACCGTCGTGCGACGCGACGGCGTCGCCATCGCGCTGTTCGCGGTCGATGGTGTCGTTCACGCGCTCGAAGACCAGTGCTTGCGTTGCAGCGGATCGCTCGGCGCCGGTGCGCAGGTCCGCGGGCTCGCGATCTGCGCGGGGTGCGGTTGGGTGTACGACCTCGCGACCGGCGCGGTGGAAGGCGTGCCCGGCTTGCGTACCGAACGTTTCGAGGTCAGGATCGACGGACCGGACGTCCGGATCGCGCTGCCGTGGCGCTCGGGCGAGTCCGATTGATCCGAGGGAGATGGCGGGAGTGCTCGTACCTTGGGCGGCAGGCTACCGGTGGTCGTCGCTCAGATTCGACGCGATCGCGGGCGTCACGCTCGCGGCGTACGCGATCCCGGTGTCGCTCGCCTACGCGACGCTCGCAGGACTGCCGCCGCAGCACGGCGTCTATTGCTATCTCGCTGGCGGCTTCGCCTACGCGCTGTTCGGATCCTCGCGTCAGCTCGCGATCGGGCCGACGTCGGCCATCTCGCTCCTCGTCGGCTCGTCGATCGCCGGCATGGCCGCGGGCGATCCCGGCCGATTCCTCGCGATCGCATCGCTCGCCGCGCTCCTCTGCGCCGCGGTGAGCTTCATCGCCTGGGCATTGAAGCTCTCGTCGCTCGTGAGCTTCGTCAGCGAAACCGTGTTGACCGGCTTCAAGGCCGGCGCGGCGTTGTCGATCGCGATGACGCAGCTCCCCAAGCTCTTCGGAGTGCCGGGCGGCGGGCAGGGATTCTTCGACCGGGCGTCGACGCTCGTCGGGCAACTGCCCGCGATGAACCCGGCCGTGCTCGCATTCGGATTGGTCGCGATCGCGTTGCTCGTGGCCGGCGAGCGCGTCATGCCGTCGCGTCCTGTGGCGCTCGCCGTGGTGGTCGCCTCGATCGTCGCGCTGACCGTCACGCCGCTGGCGGACCTCGGCTTCAAGACCGTCGGCCTGCTTCCGGAGGGCCTGCCCCCGTTCACGTGGCCGTCGCGCTCGCTCTCGGACATCGAAGGCGTCGAAACGCTCGCGCTCGCGTGCTTCCTGCTCGCCTACATCGAAGGCGTTTCCGCCGCGCGGGCGATCGCGCAGCGTCACGGCGATGCGATCGAACCGAGGCAGGAACTCTTCGCGCTGGGCGCGGCGAATCTCGCCGCCTCCGCGTTCCAGGGCTACCCGGTCGCGGGCGGACTCTCCCAGTCGTCGGTGAACGACCAGGCGGGCGCGCGATCGCCGCTCGCGCTCGTCTTCGCGTCGGTCGCGATCGCGATGTGCCTCTTGTTCCTGACCGGATTGCTGCGAAACCTGCCGGACGTCGTGCTCGCCGCCATCGTGCTGGTCGCGATCAAGGGCCTGATCGACGTGCCGGCGTTGAGGTCGATCTGGGCGTTGAGCCGGACCGAGTTCGCGATCGCGGCGCTCGCGTTCACCGGCGTGCTCGTGCTGGGCATCCTGAAGGGCGTGCTGCTCGCCGCGATCGTGTCGATGCTCCTCATCATCCGCGGTGTCGCGCAACCGCACGTCGCCTCGCTCGGGCGCATCCCCGGTACGCGGCGGTTCTCGGACCTCGAACGCAACCCCGGCAACGAGGCGGTGCCCGGCACGCTGATCGTGCGCGTCGAATCCGCGCTGCTCTATTTCAACGCCGATCACGTCCTCGACCGCCTGCGTGCGCGCGTCGCCGGCTACGGACCGGAACTGCGGCGCGTCGCCTGGGACCTCTCGAGCACGCCGGTCGTCGACATCGCCGGCGTGCGCGCGCTCGCGACCTTCGGCCATGAACTCGCTGCGCGCGGCGTGTCCCTGCGCATCGTGAATCCGCGCGGGTCGGTGCGCGACCTGTGCCGCCGGCTGGGCGAACCGTCGCTCGGCGAGATCGACCGGCGGCTGTCGCTCAGCGACATCGTCGCTGACGGCGAAGCGGCGCTCAGTACGGCTCGGGAATGAACTTGAACGGATAGTTCGACGCGCGGACCTTGCCGGCCTTCCGCCGCTTCGGCAGCTTCGGCTTCTCGCGCGGCACGTCCTCGTAGGGAATGCGGCCCAGGATATGGGTGATCGCGTTGAGGCGGGCGCGCCGCTTGTCGTCGGAGCGCACGACGAACCACGGCGCCCACGACGAGTCGGTCGCCGCGAACATCTCGTCGCGCGCCACCGTGTAGTCGTCCCAGCGGTCGTAGGACTTGATGTCCATCGGCGACAGCTTCCAGATCTTGCGGCCGTCGTCGATCCGGTCCTCGAGGCGCCGCGTCTGTTCGTCGGCCGAGACTTCGAGCCAGTACTTGAGCAGGATGACGCCCGAGTCGACGATCGCGCGCTCGACCAGCGGGACGCCGGCGAGGAACCGCTGCGCCTGGTCCTCGGTGCAGAAGCCCATCACGCGCTCGACGCCCGCGCGGTTGTACCAGCTCCGGTCGAAGATGACGACTTCGCCCGCCGCCGGAAGGTGCCGGATGTAGCGCTGCACGTACATCTGCGATTTCTCGCGTTCGGTCGGCGCCGGCAGCGCGACCACGCGGAACACGCGCGGGCTCACCCGCTCGGTGATCGCCTTGATCGTGCCGCCCTTGCCGGCGCCGTCCCGGCCCTCGAACACGATGCAGACCTCGAGGCCCCGGTGCTTGACCCACTCCTGCAGGCGCACGAGTTCGACGTGGAGCTTCTTCATCGCCTTCGCGTAGCTCTTGCCGGACAGCGGCTCGTGCGGCGCGGCCGCGGGTCCGCCCGCACCGCGCTTTCCGCGGGACGGCGCGGCTTTCGAGCGCGCTCCACCCGCACTCCCCTTCGCACTGCGCTTGCCCTGACGCGACGCGTTTTCGTCCGTCGGCGCCTTCTTCGATCTGGCCATCATGCATTCTCTCCAGAGGATAGTCGGTTGGGGTTCAGTGCGGCACGCCGCACCGCGGGCCAGCGTCCCGCGATGGCCTCGGCGGACCGGATCCGCGTTCCAACGGGTGACGTGTTCGCGGCGGCTGGTTCATGGTCACGCCATGATGTTGACGCCGCCGTCCACGTAGAGCGTCGCGCCGGACAGGCGTCGCGCGTAGGGCGAGGCCAGGAACGCGCAGGTGTAGCCGACGTCCATGATGTCGACCCGTTCGCCGATCGGCGCGCGTTGCGCCGCCTCGTGGAGCAATTGGTCGAAGTCCTTGAGGCCCGAGGCGGCGCGCGTCTCGAGCGGCCCCGGCGACACCGCGTGCACGCGGATGCCCTGTCCCCCCAGCTCGAACGCGAGGTAGCGGCAGCACGCCTCGAGCGCCGCCTTGACCGGACCCATCACGCTGTAGGTCGGCACGACCTTGTTCGCACCGTGGTAGCTCATCGCGAACATCGTCCCGCCCTCGGACATCAGCGGCGCCGCCAGCTTCGCCATGCGAACGAACGAATGGCAGGAGACGTCCATCGCACGGGCGAAACCCTCCGCGGAGCACGCGAGGAGTCCGCCTTGCAGGTCTTCCTTCGGCGCAAACGCGATCGAGTGCACGAGAATGTCGAGACGGCCCCAGGTCTTCGCCACCGCGTCGAACACCGATTCCAGCGCGCCGTTCACGCTCACGTCGAGCGGCAGGAAGATCGGTGCGTCCAGTTCGCGGGCGAGCGGCTCGACGTGCGGCCGCGCTTTCAGGTTGAGGTAGGTGATCGCGAGGTCCGCCCCCGATTCGCGGAACGCCTTCGCACACCCCCACGCGATCGACTGGTCGTTGGCGATGCCGACGACCAGCGCCTTGCGGCCGTCGAGCACCCTGCCTGCCGCCGGCGGAATCACGACGCTCCTCCGGCGATTCGCACCCGTCGGCGGTGGATGCGCCTGGCCATCGAGGAGATCAGGCGACCGCCCGGCCCGCGGTTTCGCGCCGCGCGTGCGCGACCAGGCCCGCGACCGCGCAAGACGCGAGGCGCGTGGTCACCGAGTCCGCGCGGCTCGTGAGGATGACCGGCACGCGTGCGCCCAGCACGATCCCGGCCGCATCGGCGCCGGCGAGGAACGAGAGGCTCTTCGCCAGCATGTTGCCCGCCTCGAGGTCCGGCACCACAAGGACGTTCGCGCGACCGGCGACCGGCGAGTCGATCCGCTTGATGCGCACCGATTCGAGGCTGATGGCGTTGTCGAGTGCGAGCGGTCCGTCGACGATCGCTCCGGTGATCTGGCCCCGGTCGGCCATCTTGCACAGCGCGGCGGCCTCGACGGTCGAGGGGACTTTCGGATTGACCGTCTCCATCGCCGACAGGATGGCGACCCGGACCTCCGCGAACCGCAGCGCGTGCGCGAGGTCGATCGCGTTCTGGATGATGTCGACCTTGTCCTCCATCGTGGGCGCGATGTTGACGGCGGCGTCGGTGACCACGAGCGTCTCGGCGTAGGACGGCACGTCCATGACGAAGCAGTGGCTCACGCGGCGGGCGGTGCGAAGCCCGGTCTCGCGCCGCACGACCGCCGCCATCAGCTCGTCGGTGTGGAGGCTGCCCTTCATCAGCGCCTGCGCCCGACCCTCGCGCACGAGCTCGACCGCCTTCGCGGCCGATGCCTCGCTGTACGGCGCATCGACGATCGGGATGCCCGTGATGTCGATGGCGCCGGCCTTCGCCGCGGCTTCGATGCGCGCCGTCGGGCCGACGAGTATCGGCGCGATCAGGCCGAGCCTCGCCGCATCGACCGCGCCGGCGAGGGAGCTCGTGTCGCAGGGATGCGCGACCGCCGTCGCCGTGGCGGGCAACTCGCGGCAGGCCGCGATCAAACGCTCGTACTTCTCGTGCGGGCGGGTCATCGCTTCACGGCGTCCTGCGCGAGGCGCGGTTGCGGGCCTTCGCCTTGACCGGTCGCGTTCGCGCGCGGCGACGGGTCGGGGCAACGTCGAGCACGGCGCCGATCTGTTCGACCACCCCGCGCTCCTCGTCGGTGGGCTTCGCCCTGCGGATGCGCTCGTCCGCGGCGAGCTTCCGCAGCAGCGTCACGAGGCGTGCGCGGTCCGCCGGGACGGCGAGGAGCGACGGGAGCGACGCGAGGGCACGATCGGGCTCGTGGCGCACGATGATCTCCTGCTCCCCGCGGATGCGCCGCCACTGGTCGGGCGGGACCCGGGGCAGGAGATCGGCGTAGTCGGCGGCGATCGCGCGGCGCGCCTGGAGCCACGACAGCAGCATCGGCTGGCCCTTCCGTGCGAGCAGCGCGCCGACCCGGGCGACCGCCTCCGGGTAGCCCCCTTCGGCCATCGTCGCGAGCGCTTCCTGCACGAACGGCAGGTCGCGGGCCTCCGCCGCGAGCGCCGGGACATCGCGCGCTGCCCGCTCGCCGGCCTGCAGCGAGAAGACGTTGCCGTAGGTCTGGAAGAACGCAGCCTCGCTCGCCGCGTCGCGCATCGCCCGGGTGAATTCGAGCGAGGCGCTGATCGACGACGACGCAGCCTGCTCGATCGCGGTGAGCGCGTTGTCCTTCGCCGCCGGCTCCCGCCGCTCGCGCACGAGTCCCGCTGCCGGGCCGAGCCAACGCACCCAGGGATTGAGATCCGACACGAGCCAGCGCTGGAAGCGCAACGGGTGGAACTGCCGTGCGAGCTTCGCGGTGAAGACGTTCGACGTCGCCCGGATCAACGGCTGCATGAAGAGCTCGTATGCGCGCTGGTTGAACTCCGAGATCGCGTTCACCGCCTCGAACGGCTTCTCGTCGGCACGATCGAAGCGGTTGAGCTTCCCGACCAGGTCTTCGAGCCGGTGTTCGACGAAGCGCACGGCATAGGCGACCTCGCCATCGTCCCCGCGCGACTCGTCGATCGACATGCCCCACAATCCCGGCGGCAGCGCCTCGATCGATTCGAGCACGGTGACGATCTGCGCGTGTTCCTTCGTCGCGACACGGCCGGACACGAATATGCCGAGGTGTCCGACGTCACGGTGCATCAGGCCGACGATGACCTGCCCGCGCGCCTTGATCTCCTCGGTCGAGCCGTAGACGTCGGCGACCCAGTTGAACGCCTGCTGCGGTGGCGTGATGTTGTCGCCCAGCGAGGCGAACAGCACGATCGGCGAACGGATGTCGCGCAGGTCGAACGACTGTCCTGCACCCGAGCGCGTCTCCCCGCGCCAGAGCTTGTTGCCGACGAAGAGATTGCGCGTGATCCACTCGATCTCCTCGCGGTTCATCAGGTAGAACCCGCCCCACCAGCGCTCGAACTCGAGGAAGCGCGGCGCCTCGGTGTCGACGCGCGAGTACAGGTGGTAGTACTTGTCCCAGAACGTGTTGGCGGGGTTCAGGTTCTCGAAGTTCTGCACGAGGTGCGCACCGTCGAACACGCCGTCGCCCAGGTCGCTCGTGAGCGACGCGAGCCAGGTGCCGCCGAGGAGCCCGCCCGCGTAGCGCATCGGGTTGTCGCCCTCGCCTTCCTGCCATGCGCCGCCCCAGTAGGACATCGGCGCACCGTTGATGACGATCGGCCCGGTGTCCTCCGCATCGGACGCCGCGAGCATCATCGCGGCCCAGCCGCCCTGGCAGTTGCCCACGATCGCCGGCTTGTCGCTGCGCGGATGGCGCGCACGAACTTCGCGCACGAACGCCTTCTCCGCTTCGCACACGTCGAGGAGCGTCTGCCCGGGCTCCGGATCGCGGAAGAAGATCACGAAATAGACCGGATGACCGGCGCGAAGCGCGACCCCGACCTGCGAATCGTCCTTGAAGCCGCCTATGCCCGGCCCGTGGCCCGCGCGCGGATCGATGATGACGTAGGGTCGCTTCTCCGGATCGACTTCGACGCCCTCGGGCGGCACGATGCGGACCAGCGCGTAGTTGACCGGTTTTCGAAGCGCGCGGCCATCGACGATCGTCTCGTAGTCGAAGTGCAGCACGGGCGGCAGTCCCGCCCGCGTGTGTTCGATGAATGCGTTGCCGCGCTCGCGCAGCGTGTCCCAGAACAGGATCGAGCGCTGCGTGGCGTCGACCAGATACGCATGCCAGTCCGACCACAGGGCCGCCGGCGCCGCGGGACTCGCGGCGAGCTGCGCGACCGAAGGGGCGCTCCAGGCCTTCCGGAGTTCGTCGGCAAACGCGTCCAGGGCGACCTGGGCGCGCTTCTGGTAGACGACCGCGACCTTGTTGGCGAGATCCTGGCTTCGGGCGAGGCTGGCGGGGATATCCATGAGCTGGTCTGGTCGACGTTCGCAGGTCACGCCCTTGCTGACCGGCGGATCGCACCTCCGGGTCGGCGCGCGGCGCGGCCGAGGGTCATCCTGTCCATTGTGCACCCCAGCCGTCCTCGCAGTTCACGACACCGGACAACGGCTGCGACGGCACTGGCGAATTCCGATCGTCCGGCCCACGAACGTGGCGTCCCGTCCGGCCTGCGGAATCGCGCGGACACGACGAATGCGCCCGATCCGTTCGAGACCGATCTACGCGCGGGTCGCAGTCAGGACCGTCCCCGCCCGAACGCGATCGCCCGGATACGTACGCGCCGCGACGGCGAAACCAACGGCCGCGAACACGCTCGCGATCGGCACGATCGCGAGCGCCGCACCGAGGCCGTGGCGATCGGAAATCCAGCCGGCGGCGAGCGGCCCCACGGCGAGGCCGACGAGGTTGTGCACGAGCGCGAGCACCGATGCCGCGCTCGCGCGAAGCGACGCGGGCACGACGTCGATCACCGCGGCGCTCGCGGTACCGATGTTGCATGTCATGAGCGTTGCGCCCGCGAGGATCAGCGCGAATTGCAACGAACCCGGTGACGTCGCCGCGAATGCGCTGGAGAGCACGACTGCCGTGGCGAGCGCCAGGACCGCGGGCACCTTCAACCGCGCGCCGGTCACGCGTCGGTCGAGCCGATCGGCCAGCGCTCCCCACAGCAGAGCGCCGACACCGGCCGCGAGCACCACGAGCGCCGCGCGCGTTCCGGCCTGGGCGGGGGCCATGCCCCATGCCCGGTGAAAGTGGCTCGGAAGCCACGCGTAGACCGCCGACACGGTCACGAGCTGCAATCCGCTGGCGACACAGGCGATGGCCAGCGAGCGCGGCCGCCGGAGTCCGGCCACGATCTCGCGAAACGTCACCTCGGTGGTCGTGACCCGGCGGATGCCCAGGCCGTCGCGGGTGGTCGCGATGAGCGCGAGCGCGATGACGACGCCCGGCACGCCGACCGCGGCGAACGCGATGCGCCAGCCCCAGCGCTCGGCGAGGATCCCGCCCAGCGCCACGCCCAGCACGGACCCCACGAGCGCCGCCGACAGGAAGCCGGCGAGCACGGTGCTCCGGAATCGCTCGGGAAATACCGAGGCGAGGATCGCGGCGCCCACCGCGCCGAACGCCGCCTCGCCGATGCCGACGACCGCTCTCGTGGCGGCGAGTTGCGTCGCCGTCCCCGCAAAGGCGCACGCGACGGTCGCTGCGCTCCAGACGAGCGCCATCGAGATGATGGCATGCAGCCGGCCGTATCGGTCCGCGACGACGGCGATCGGGACCGTGAAGATCGCGATCGCCACGGCGACGATCGACACGAGTCCTCCGAGTTCGCGATCGGAGAGCGCGAACTCGCCCTCGAGGTGCGGGAACATCGACACGACGATCTGCCGGTCGACGAAGTTCTGCACCATCAGCACGAACAGCACCGCGAACAGCACCCACGCGGTCCGGCCCGCCCCGGCCGCAGCGCCTCCATCGCGCGAGAGATCGCGCACGTCACTCATCGGGCGCACACGGCGAGGTCCTCATCCGGTTACACGACGGCGACGCCCCCCCGCCTGACCGGCGCGGGCTCGCAGGATCACACCGTCTCGGCCGTGGCCCGGCGCCGGTTCGTCTCGAGCCAGCGATCGACGTTCGCGACGATCGCGTCCACCGCGGCCGAGCGTTGCCCGCGCGCGGCGCCGATCGCCTGCACGAGCCGGTCGACCCGCTCGATCGCGGTGGCGCCCTCGGCGAGAGCGCGCGCGACCGACGACGGACTCGCGAGCGACCGGGCGGCGTTCGCGTACTTGTCGAACGGCACGAGGTCCCCTGCGGCCGCGCCGAGGTCGATCGCGAGCCGTGCCACCCACTCGTACACGGCGCGCGATGCGTCGAGGTCGCCGTGTACCGCGTCGCGGATCGGACGCATGCCGTCGGCGCCGACGCATCGATAGTTGCCCGCGAGCAGCATGCTCCACTTCGCGATGGGCACGAACAGCGACTCGTGGACCTTGAGCTTCACCGGGAGTTCGACGCGGCCGTCCGGCGTGTCGAAGCGCGCGGCCTCGATGCCGGCCTCGAGTTCGCGCAGCATCGCGGTGTCGGCGTCCGAGCCGAAGCGCGCTGCCTTGAAGTTGGTGGCGAGGCGCACCTGCAGCACGTTGGGCGGCTCGCCCGGCGGACGAAACGCCTGCGGGTCCGGACTGCACAGCGTCATCTTCGCCGGATCGAACGCCTGCCACGCGTCGAAATCGGCGTAGCACTTGCGCAGGGCATCGACCGGCACGCCGGGAATGCGCCGGAGGAACGGCGGCGGCGGCATGTTCATGATCGACATGCAGGGAATGCGCGCCTTCGCCACCGCCTGCAGCAGTTCGCGCACGCCCGGCAGCCGGTACTGCGGCTCCTGCATCGCGAGCACGACGAGGTCGAAGCCTTCGAGCCGGACGTCGTCCGGCTTCGCCGCCGACAACCGGCCCGGGAGCGTGCGCGAGTCGATCTCGAACGATTCCGCGCCGTCGCGCATCGGCATGCGCACCCGCGCTCCGTTCGCGTTGAACGCGGCAGCGCCTGCGGGCGTGCACGCGAGCGTCACGTCGTGTCCCGCGGCCAGCAACTTGATCGCGAGCAACGAGCCGTACGACGCGCCCATGCTCAGCACCTTCCTCGCCTGCGACATTCCAAGTCTCCCGCGAAGGCGCCGACCCGGCGCCCGGTCCTGCAGGTTCATCCGCCGGCCGGTTCGCGGCGTGCGCCGTGGCCGTGGAATCCTCCGTCCGGACGCATTTTACCCGTCGTCAGCCGGAGAGCGGCGGCGGGAGATCCGCTCCGCGGCGGCGCCGGCGGAAGATCGCGGTGCGGGCGACGAGCACCGTCGTGACCGGCACCGTGATGGCGAGGAGGATCGGGATCACCCACGCGTGGAGGACGGGAACGCCTTCGAGCGCCGAGAAGTAGACGATCGAGGCGGCGACCACCGCCCAGGTGCCGAACGAGCTCGCGAGCGCGGGCGGATGCATCCGGTCGAAGAACGATGCGAGCCGCACGACCCCCAACGACGCCACGACGGTGGCGAGCCCGCTCGCCACGACCAGCGCGGCGGTCACCCATTCGACCCAGGCCGGCACGCCGCTCACTCGATCACCTCGCCGCGCAGCAGGAACTTGGCGAGCGCCGCCGAGGTGACGAATCCGGTGAGCGCGATCAGGAGCGCGGCCTCGAACACCATGCCGCTCTGGTGGCGGATGCCGACGGTGAGGAGCGCGAGCATCCCGGCGACGACGATGAAGTCGAGCGCGAGCACGCGGTCCTCGGCCGAGGGGCCGCGCAGCAGGCGCACGAGCGCGATCGCCATCGCGAGCGCGTAGCAGGCGAGCGCGATGTCGATCGCGCCGGCGAGGATCGGGCTCATTCGAAGATCTCCCGGAGCGGGCGCTCGTAGCGCTCCTTGTAGTCGCGGACGAACGCGGCGTGGTCGTCGAGTTCGAACACGTGCAGGCGAACGGTGCGGCGGTCGCGCGCGAGTTCGATCCACACGGTGCCCGGCACGCCGGTCGTGATGATCGCGAGCGCCGCGAGGCCCGAGGGGTCGGAAAGCTCGAGCGGAATGGTGGCGAAGCCGCTCCTCGGACCTTCGCGTCGCAGGAGCGCGCGCGCCACCTGCACGTTCGACACCAGGATGTCGAGTCCGACGCGCAGGACGAGCTTCGTCACGACGAGCGGGCGGCGGATGCGCGCGCGGACCGGGCGCAGCGGCGCGGTGACGATCGGCACGACCAGCGCCACGAGCACCGCCATCGCGACGGTCGCGGGCGAAAGCGGCGGATTGAGCACGAGCCAGAGCGCCACGAGTGCCACCGAGAGGAGCGGCGCGGGAAGGAGCCGTCTCATCGCGGCGCTCCTCCGACGACGCGGGCCGACAGGACGGCTTCGATGTAGCCGGTGGCGTCGTGGATCGACGCGGCGGTGTCGCCCGCGAAGCGCATCGCCGGACCCGCGGCGATCGCGGCGGTGAGGCCCGCGGCGACGAGGAGCGCGATCGGCAGGCCCTCGACGACGCGGACCTGCGGCGCGCCCCGGCCGGAGGCCGCCCAGAGGTGACGAATGCCGGTGCGGGCGAGCGCGAGCATCGCGGCGAGTCCGGAAACGATCACGAGCGTCAGGAACATCCAGGTCGCGCCGGGCAGGCTCGATTCCGCGAGCGCGCCGCCTCCGAGGACCGCACCGAGCATCGCCACCTTCGCGAGGAAGCCCGCGAGCGGCGGCAGTCCGGCCACGAGGAGCGCGCTCGCCATGAACGCGAGACCGACGAACACGGCGGTGGGCGGGAACACCTTCCCGACGAGCGCCTCCTCGTCGTCGTCGAGGTTGACGCCGGCCGGAATCTCGAGGCGGTCGAGCGCGAACGGCAACGTGGAGGCCTCGTCGACGAGATCGGCTTCGGTCTCCGGCACATCGCTACGCTCCACCGACTCCACCAGCAGGAAGAGCGCGCCCGCCGCCAGCGTCGAAACCGCGAGGTAGAAGAGCGCCGCGGCGGTGACCGCGGGTTCGCCGAATCCGGCCGCCGCGAGCAAGGTTCCCGACGAACCCACGATCGCGAACGAGGCGAGCTTCGCGAGCCGCTGCGACGCCAGCATCCCGAGGGTCGCGAACGCGAGGGTGGCGAGCCCGCCGGCGAGGAGCGTCGCCGCGAGGAAGCGGTCGAGCTGCACCTCGGGTCCCGCGTGGAGCAGCGAGCCGAAGCGCAGCAGCGCGTAGATGCCGACCTTGGTCATGATCGCGAACGCCGCCGCGGCCGGCGGACTCGCCACCGCGTACGCCGGGACGAGCCAGAAGCCCAGCGGCCACATCGCGGCCTTCACCAGGAACGCGACCGCGAGGACCGCCGCGCCGGCGTGGAGCAGGCCGCGGTCCGGCACCGGAACGGCCGAGAACTCGACCGCCATGTCGGCGAAGTTGAGCGTGCCGGTCACGCCGTAGAGCATCGCGACGCCGACGAGGAACAGCGTCGAGCCGACGAGGTTGATCGCGAGGTAGTGCAATCCGGCGCGCACCCGGCCCGGCCCCGAGCCGTGCAGCAAGAGTCCGTAGGACGCGGCGAGCATCACCTCGAAGAACACGAACAGGTTGAAGAGATCGGCGGTCAGGAACGCGCCGTGGAGTCCCATCAGCAGGAGCTGGAACAGCGGCTGGAAGTGCACGCCGGCACGCTGCCATCGCGCGCTCGCGTAGACCGACGACGCGAGTCCGAGGAACGAGGCGAGCGCCAGCATCAGCGCGGAGAGCCGGTCGACCGCGAGCGCGATGCCGAAGGGTACCGGCCAGTTCGACGGCAGGTAGACCGCGATCGCGCCGTCGCGATCGACCGCGACGGCGAGCGCGATCGCCACCGCGAACGACGCGGCGGACGCGACGACGCTCACCAGCGCACGATCGATGCGACGGCGCTCGCGCAGCGCCACCATGAGCGCCGCGGCCGCCAGCGGTATCAGGATCGGGGCGACGACGAGATGCGCGGCGGCCCCGCTCATCGGCCCTCCTCGTCCGTAGCCGTCTCGTCGCGCGTACCGTCGACGTGGTCGGACCCGGCGTAGCCGCGCAGCGCGAGCAGCACGACGAGGAACAGCGCCGTCATCGCGAAGCCGATCACGATCGCGGTCAGCACGAGCGCCTGCGGCAGCGGATCGGTGTAGTGCCACAGGTCCGCGGCGCGCCCGGCGACCGCGATCGGCTCGGCGTCGATCGAGAGGCTCCCCATCGAAAAGATGAACAGGTTGACCGCGTAGGAGAGAAGCGCGAGTCCGAGCAGGACCTGGAAGGTGCGCGGCCGCAGGACGAGCCAGACGCCCGCTCCGCCGAGCGTGCCGATCGCGAGCGAGACGACGATCTCCATCAGCGCGGCCCCGCCGCGTCGCCGGATCGCGCCGGCGCGCGAATCGACTGGTGCGCGAGCGCGATCAGCACGAGCAGCACCGCGCCGATCACCGTCGCGAACACGCCGAGGTCGAAGAAGAGCGCCGAGGGCACGTGGACCTCGCCCAGCCACGGCAGGTCGAAGTGCGGGGAGTGGGTGGTGAGGAACGGATAGCCGAGCGCGAAGGCGCCCGCGCCGGTCGCGACCACGATCGCGAGCCCGCCGGCGATCCATCTGGCCGGGTGCGGGTTCATCCGCGCCTCGACCCAGCGCGTGCCCGCCACCATGTACTGCGCGATCAGCGCGATGGCGACCACCAGCCCCGCGACGAACCCGCCGCCGGGCTGGTTGTGCCCGCGCATGAACAGGTGCACGGCGACCACGACGGCGATCGGCAACACGAGCCGCACCAGCACCGAGGGCACGATCAGGTAGCCCACCGCCATGTCGCGCGCCTCCCGCGTCGAGGCGAGATCGGTGGCGAGATCGGCCGGCAGGTCCTGCTGCCTGGGCAGCGCGGCGCTCTCGCGCGGCGGCCGGAAGCGGCGCAGCAGCGCGTACACGGTCAGCGCGACCGCCGCGAGCACCGTGATCTCGCCCATCGTGTCGAACGCCCGGAAGTCGACCAGGATCACGTTGACGACGTTCGTGCCGCCGCCGCCGGGGAGCGCGTTCTGAAGGTAGAACGGCGAGATGCTCTGCGGCGAGGTCCGCGTCAGCATCGCATAGGCGAGCGCGGCGAGTCCCGCGCCCGACGTGAGCGCGATCATGAAGTCGCGGACGTGGCGCAGGTGCGTCCCGAACGTCCGCCTGTCTCCGGGCCGCGGCAGACGCTGCGGCAGCCAGCGCAGTCCCAGCAGGAACAGCACGGTCGTCACCGCCTCGACCGCGAGCTGGGTGAGCGCGAGGTCGGGCGCCGAGAACCACGCGAAGGTGATGCAGGTGACGAGGCCCGCGCCAGCCACCAGCATCAGCGCCGCGAGCCGGTGGAACTTCGCCTGCACCGCGGCGCCGAGCGCGCACGCGATGCCGACCGCCCACATCAGCGCGAACGCCGGTTCGGCGGGCACGCGCGGCCGATCGCCCCAGTCGAACGCCTGTCCGACGAACGCCGTCGCCACGACGGCGATGGCGACGACGACGACCCACGCGAGTTGCGCCTGCAGCCGCGCGGTCCCGGTCCACCGGAGCACGACGCGAGCGGCGCGAGGCACCGCGGCCATCGCCGCGCGAAACGCGCGCGCTCCGTCGAAACGACCGAGCAGCGGAGCAGGTTCGATCGCCCCGCGACGCAAGCGCGGGCCGAGCCGGCGCCACACGAGGATGCCGACGATCATCGCGACGACGCTCATCGCGAGCGGCGCATTGAACCCGTGCCACAGCGCGAGGCTGTACCCGGGCAGCGCGCCGCCGACCACCGGCGCCGCCGCCGCGGCGAGCACGGGCCCGACCGACCACCCGGGCGCGATGCCGACGACGAGGCAGGCCAGGACCAGCAGTTCGATCGGCAGGCGCATCCAGCGCACCGGCTCGTGCGGCTCGCGCGGCAGGTCGTGCGCCGGCGCTCCGAAGAACACGTCGACCGAGAAGCGCAACGCGTAGACGACGGCGAACGCGCCGGCCAGCGTCGCGATCACCGGCAGCGCCCACTCGACGCCGGGATGGGCGGAGAGGAAGAGCGTCTCGGCGAAGAACATCTCCTTCGACAGGAAGCCATTGAGGAGCGGCACCCCCGCCATCGCCGCGCTCGCCACCAGTGCTAGCGTCCCGGTGATCGGCATCACCCGGTAGAGGCCCGAGAGTCGGCGCAGGTCGCGCGTGCCGGTCTCGTGGTCGACGATGCCCGCCGCCATGAACAGTGACGCCTTGAACGTCGCGTGGTTCATCACGTGGAACACGGCCGCCACCGCCGCGAGCGGACTGTTGAGGCCGAGGAGCAGCGTGATGAGCCCGAGGTGCGACAGCGTCGAGTAGGCGAGCAGGCCCTTGAGATCGTGCTCGAACATCGCGAAGTACGCGCACAGGAGGAGCGTGCACGCGCCGGCGCCGGCAACGATCCAGAACCACGCCTCGGTCCCGGCGAGCGCGGGCCACAGCCGCGCCAGCAGGAACACGCCCGCCTTCACCATCGTCGCAGAGTGCAGGTAGGCCGAGACCGGCGTCGGCGCGGCCATCGCGCGAGGCAGCCAGAAGTGGAACGGGAACTGCGCGCTCTTGCTGAGCGCGCCCGCGAGCACGAGGACGAGCGCCACCGGATAGAGGTCGTGCGCGCGGATGCGTTCGCCCGCGGCGAGCACCGCGTCGAGGTCGTAGCTGCCGACGATGCGGCCGAGGACGAGGACGCCCGCCAGCAGGCAGAGCCCGCCGGTGCCGGTGACCACGAGCGCCATGCGCGCGCCCCGGCGCGCGTCGGCGCGGTGGTGCCAGTAGCCGATCAGCAGGAACGACACGAGGCTCGTGAGCTCCCAGAAGAACGCGAGCATCACGAGGTCGCCCGCGAGCACGACGCCGAGCATCGCGCCCATGAAGGCGAGGAACAGCGCGAAGAAGCGCGGCACCGGATCGGCGGGTGACATGTAGTAACGCGCGTAGAGCGCCACCAGCGCGCCGATACCGGTCACGAGCAGCGCGAACATCCACGCGAAGCCGTCGATCCGAACGGTGAACGCGACGCCTGCGCCGGGCATCCAGGCGAACGACTCGCGAACCACGCCCCCGGCGCGCACTTCCGGGAAGAGGACCGCCACGCCCGCCGCGCAGGCGAGCGCGACCAGTCCGGCGAAGCTCGCGGCGAGCGTCCGCGCGTGCGTGGGCAACAGCGCGGCCAGGACGCTCCCGGCGAACGGGAGCGCGAGCAGGACGACGAGCGACATGGCCCGCAGTGTACGACGGGGTACCGGATCCGGCGGCGCGCCGGTCCGGGAGGAGTGCCGAGCGCGTCAGCGGCGCGACGCGGCGACGCGAACGGCAGCGGGTCGGACAGGACCTTTCAGCACGTTCGCGAGCGGCCGCCCGCTGCCGACCAGGTCGGCGAGCGTGGTGCGGTCGAGGTGCTCGTAGAGCGCGTCGAAGCCGTCGACGAGCACCCGGCGCAGCCGGCACACCGGGGCGATCGCGCAGGTGCCCTCGTCGTCCGAGAGGCACTCGACGATCGGGACGTCGCCCTCGGCGGCCCGAACGACTTCGCCGATCCGGATCGACGCGGGCGGTCGCGCCAGGCGCAGCCCGCCCCCCTTGCCGCGGACGGTCTCGACCGTGCCGGTCTGTCCGAGGTGCTGGACCACCTTCATCAGGTGGTTGCGCGAGATGCCGTAGGCCGCGGCGATCTCGGGGATCGTCGCGAGGCGGTCACGGTCGAGCGCGAGGTACATCAGCACCCGGAGCGTGTAGTCGGAGAATCCGGTCAGGCGCATCGGCGGTTAAGATGCATCAAGAATATTGCTTCAAATGTGGCGCGGCGGTACACTGAAGGTGTATCCATTCTACCTGTTCCAAGGTCCGCGTGGGCGCCCCGCCCGCCGGCCCCTCACCGGAGCCTGCCATGACCACGACCGCCACGACCCCGACGCTCGACGTCCGCTCGATCATCCCGCGCGAGCGCCATCCGCTCATCTTCAGGACCTTCGACGCCCTCGCGCCGGGCGAGATGCTCGTGCTCGTCAACGACCACGATCCGAAACCGCTCTACTACCAGTTCAAGGCCGAGTCGACCGCCGAGTTCACCTGGGAGTACCTCGAGCAGGGCCCGGAGGTCTGGCGCGTCGCGATCGGGAAGGCCGGTGCGGCTCCGACCGCGGTGGCGGAGCCCCGCGGCTGCCAGTGCAACCACTGACGCTGCCCGAACGCCCCGCCGCGCCCTCCGGGGCGGCGCGCGCGACGCGCGAAACGGTCCTCGCGGTCCGCCGCTGGACCGACGCGCTCGTGTCGCTGCGACTGTCGAGGAGCGCATCGTTTCGCTTCACGCCCGGCCACTACGCGCGCGTCGGACTCGCGGGAGCAGACGGCATGGTCGTGCGCCCGCTGTCGATCGCGTCCGCGGCGAGCGCGGCGCACCTCGACTTCCTGTGCACGCTCGTCCCCGGCGGCGCCTTCTCGGCGCTCGCCGCGCGCGCGGCGACGGGCGACGCCGCGCAGGTGGAGCGCGCGAGCTTCGGCTTCCTCACCGTCGATGCGCTCGCGCCGGGACGCGACCTGTGGCTCGTCGCGAGCGGCACCGGCATCGCGCCGTTCCTGTCGATCCTGCAGGACCCCGACGTATGGCGCGCGTTCGAGCGCATCGTCGTCGTGCTGAGCGTGCGCACCGCGGTTGAACTCGTTCCGGCGGACGAAGTCGCAAGCTACGAGCGGGATCCTGCGTCCGCGCCCGGACCCGCGAAACTCACCTTCGTTCCGGTGGTCACGCGCGAACCGGGAGCCACCGCGCTCGCGTCGCGGATTCCAGACCTCCTCGACGACGGAAGACTGGAGGATGCCGCCGGCGCGAAAATCGAGGCCGAACACGCGCGCGTGATGACCTGCGGCAATCCGGCGCTCGCGCAGGCGATGCGCCAGCGCCTGTCCGCGCGCGGATTCCGGCCGACGCGGCGCAATGCCCCCGGCCAGATGAGTTTCGAGAATTACTGGACCAGCCGTTCCTGAACCGGCGGCCCGCGGCCGCCCCCTTCCCATAGACGAGGACTCGATGAGCCAAGCCCCGCACCTGCACCTGTCGCCCGACGCGATCTACCCGTTCGACGCGCGCGCGATCGCCAAGCGCTTCCGCCACGCGGCGATCTTCGGAGCGCTCGACGCCCTGCACCCGGGCGAGACGATGCGCTTCGTCAACGACCACGATCCGCTGCCGCTCCTCGACCAGCTCGCGGCGCGCTACGGCGAGCGCGTCTCGATCGAATATCGGCAGCGCGAGCCGGGCGCGATCGTGATCGACTTCGTCAAGCGCTGAATCGCACCCTGCCTGTGGGTCGGGCTTCAGCCTCTATGGGTCGGGCTTCAGCCTCTATGGGTCGGGCTTCAGCCTCTGTGGGTCGGGCTTCAGCCTCTGTGGGTCGGGCTTCAGCCCGACACGTACATTTCGCTGCAACCGCGTCGGCCTGAAGGCCGACCTACGTGGGGGTGGTGGGTCGGGCTTCAGCCCGACGGGGTCCGTGGCGATGCAGAAGAAATGCGTCGGCCTGAAGGCCGACCCACAAGGCCGACCCACGAAAGAAGCTTCCCGGCGCTCGATGCACCGCCACCGGAATCGCAGGCGCGACTGTCCTCTGTCTTCTGTCCTCTGACTCCTGTTCCCTGTCGTCGGGCTGGACTCCAGCCCGACGGCTTGCAGCAACATGCCCGCGAGCCTGACCATGCGGACGACAGGGGATTGCTGCCGTCCGGGCGGCTGCGAGGCGCGATGCTAGAATTCGCCGCCGCCCCGAACACCGGACATCGCGACGACCCATCCACGCATGAGCGGAGGCAGCAGGCCCGGTATCGTTCATCGCCGCACGCGCACCGTGCGCGTCGGCGGCGTCGCGATCGGCGGCGGCGCGCCGATCGTCGTCCAGTCGATGACCAACACCGACACGGCCGACGCCGCGGCGACCGCCGCGCAGGTGAAGGCGCTCGCCGACGCGGGCTCCGAACTCGTGCGCGTGACGGTCGATACGGCCGAGGCCGCCGAGGCGGTCCCGGCGATTCGCGACCGCCTCGACGCGATGGGCTGCAAGGTGCCGCTCGTCGGCGACTTCCATTTCAACGGCCACAAGCTCCTCTCGAACCGCGCCTGCGCCCAGGCGCTCGCGAAGTACCGCATCAATCCCGGCAACGTCGGCAAGGGGCAGCGCCACGACACGCAGTTCGCGACGATGATCGAGCGCGCGATCGAGCACGGCAAGCCGGTGCGCATCGGCGTCAACTGGGGGAGCCTCGACCAGGAGCTGCTCGCCGCGCTGATGGACGAGAACGCGGCCAGCGCGACACCGCGCGACGCAGCCGCCGTGATGCGCGAGGCGCTCGTGACTTCGGCGCTCAAGAGTGCCGCGCTGGCCGAGTCGATCGGCCTTCCCGGCGACCGCATCGTCCTCTCCTGCAAGGTGAGCGCGGTGCAGGACCTGATCGAGGTAACCGGCGACCTCGCGCGCCGCTGCGACTACCCGATCCACCTCGGCCTCACCGAGGCCGGGATGGGCAGCAAGGGCATCGTCGCGTCGACCGCGGCGCTCGCGGTGCTGCTGCAACAGGGCATCGGCGACACCATCCGCGTCTCGCTCACGCCCGAACCCAACGGCGACCGCACGCGCGAGGTCGTCGTCGCGCAGGAGATCCTGCAGACGATGGGACTGCGCTCGTTCGCGCCGCTGGTGTCGGCCTGTCCCGGCTGCGGCCGCACGACGAGCGTCGTGTTCCAGGAACTCGCGCAGTCGATCCAGTCGTGGCTCCGCGCGCAGATGCCCGACTGGCGGGAACGCTACCCGGGCGTCGAGACGATGACCGTCGCCGTGATGGGCTGCGTCGTCAACGGTCCCGGCGAGTCGAAGCTCGCCAACGTCGGCATCAGCCTGCCCGGCACCGGCGAGACGCCGGTCGCGCCGGTGTACGTCGACGGCCAGAAGACCGTCACGCTCAAGGGCGAGCGCATCGCCGAGGAGTTCGGCACGATCGTCGCCGACTACTTCATTGAATCATTGAAATCGGATGTATTGTCCCCACATGATGGGGTATGGAACGAATCACTTTGAGCGAAGAACATCGGGCGGATTTGCAATCTTTGACGCGCTCGCGCCACGGCAGTGCGGCGGTGGTGCGTCGGGCGCGCTGCATCTTGTTGTGGTCGGCGGGAGAGCGACGGGTGGACATCCGCGACAAACTGGCGTGCAACGACGGCTTCATTACCCGCTGGACCCGTGCCTATGCCGAACAGGGGTTGCCGGGACTGGTGTCGTACTACCCGGGACGCGCGCCGCGCCAGCCGGCCGAGAAGATCGAGGCGCGAGTGCTCAACTACACCCTCAAGCGCACGCCGCGCGACGGCTCGACGCACTGGAGCAACCGCAAGCTCGCGGCCGAGTTGGGCGACATCAGCTTCATGAGCGTGCAGCGCATCTGGCAGAAGCACGGTCTGCGTCCGCATCGGCTGCGCCGCCACATGATGTCCAACGATCCGGATTTCGAGACCAAGGCGGCCGACGTGATCGGCCTGTACCTCAACCCGCCCGAGCACGCGGCGGTGTTCAGCGTCGACGAGAAGACGGCGATCCAGGCCCTCGACCGCAAGGACCGGATGCTGCCGCTCTCCCCGGGGCGCGCCGAGAGTCACGGCTTCGAGTACAAGCGCAATGGGACGCTGAGTCTGTTCGCTGCCTTGAATACCCGCACCGGCGAGGTGATCGGCAAGACCGCCGCCCGCCACACCAGCGAGCAGTTCGTCACCTTTCTCGAAGAGATCAAGGCTTCGCAACCGGCCGACCGGGAAATCCATGTGATCTGCGATAACGTCAGCAGCCACAAGACCGAGCGGGTGCGTGCGTTCCTGCAGGCCAACCCGAATGTGCAGATGCACTACACGCCCACCTACTCGTCGTGGCTCAACCAGGTCGAGAACTGGTTCTCGCGCATCCAGCGCAGTGTCATCACCCGTGGCGTGTTCACCAGCGTCAAGGATCTCGACAAGAAAATCATGCGATTCATCCGCCAGTACAACAAGGACGCTCGGCCCATCAAGTGGAAGTACGACAATTCCAGACGTCGATATCACGCCGATTCTTCCGTTTCAGTGAACTACGTGCGCGCCACCTGGGGCGGCGAGGAACCGGCGCCGCATTTACGTCCCGAGCGCAGGACGATCGGCGTCAAGGCGATCTGACCGGCCGCATCGCGCATCGGCGCGTCGCGCCGACGCCCGGGTGGTGGAACGGTAGACACGGCGGACTTAAAATCCGCGGGCGCAAGCCGTGCAGGTTCGAGTCCTGCCCCGGGCACCATGCGATCGCGCGAGGCCGCGCGGTGTTCGCGCGTCAGGACGAAGGCGGACGGTTCGCCGCGGGCGCCGCGCCTTCGTGCGCCGGCGCGAACGTGCGCGGCGTCCACAGCACGACCGCGAGCGTGGCGACGGCGACCACCGCAAGGCCGACGTAGACCTGATGCGTGGCCGCGTGGATGGCCTGGCGCAGGTACGCTGCGGCCGCGCCCGCCGCCTCGTGGCGCTGCAGCGTCTCGACCACGGCGTCTATCCGCTGCGGCAGTTGTCCGTGCAACGCCGATGGCGCGCGCTCCAGTTCGCGCGCGATCGCGCCGTTGAAGATCGCGCCGCACAGCGCCGCGCCGAGGCTCCCGCCCAGATAGCGCGCGAACACGTTGGTTCCGGTCACGACGCCACGATCGCGCCACGTGACGGTCGACTGCACCCCGACGAGCATCGACGTCGACAGGAGCCCGAATCCGGCGCCCAGCACGACCTGGTCGAGCGTGACCAGCCAGACGTTGCCCGGATAGGGAAGCGCGAGGAACCCTGCGGTGGCAGCGAGCACAAGGACCGCGCCGCAGAGCGCGGTGTCGCGAAATCCGATCCGCAGGTAGAGCCTTCCGGAAAGCGCGGACGCCGTCGGCCAGCCCAGACTCATCGTCGCGAGCACGAAGCCCGCGGCGATCGGGCCGAGGCCCAGCACCGACTGGCCGTAGGTCGGCAGGTAGGTGCTCGGACCCATCATGACGATCCCCATCCCGACCATCGAGAGATTGGCGCAGGCGAGCGTCCGGCGGCGCCACAGCCATCCGGGCACGATGGGTTCCGCCGCGCGCCGTTCGACGGCGACGGTGGCGACGACCAGGAGCACTGCGATCGACCACGCGGCGAGGCTCGCCTCCGACCACCAGGGCCACGCCTGCCCGCTCTGCAGCAGCGCGAAGATCACGGCGCTCCCCGCGAGGAGCATGAGGGTCGCGCCGGCGTAGTCGATGCGATGACGCTGGCGCGGCGCGTGCTCGTGCAGGTACCGCGCGAGCAGCAGCAGCGCCACGGCGCCCACCGGCAGGTTGACGAGGAAGATCCAGCGCCACGACAGATACTCGGCGAACGCGCCGCCCAGGAGCGGTCCGACGATCGCGGCCACCGCCCACATGCTGGAGAGCCAGCCCTCGATCGCCGCCCGCTCGCGCACCGAGTAGAGGTCGCCCGCCAGCGTGTAGACGGTCGCGAGGATCGCGCCGGCGCCCAGGCCCTGCAGGCCGCGAAACACCACGAGCGCGGGCATGTTCCACGACAGCGCCGACGCGGCGGAGCCGGCGAGGAAGATGGCCATCCCGACCATCAGCACCGGCTTGCGTCCGAGCATGTCGGCGAGCTTGCCGTAGATCGGAATGGTGACCGTCTGCGCGAGCAGGTAGATCGAGAAGACCCAGCCGAACAGCGCGAATCCGCCGAGGTCGCCGACGATCTGCGGGATGGCGGTGGACACGATGGTCGTGTCCATCGCCGCCAGCATCATCGTCATCATCAGCGCGGCGAGGATCCATGGCCGCTCCGGACCCGGGAGCGGGTCGCTCGACGGTGCGGGCGATGCGTGCGGAGGGCATTCGGACATGCGGGAGGGCGCGTGCTTCACGGTCGTGGCGGGCGCGTCGCCGGGGCACGCAGGCGTGCGCCACGTCGAAGTCTAGCGCGGGCTCGACCACGGAACGCGGGAGCGGGCGTCCCGATCGCATGGGCTCGACCTCGAACCACCGGCCTGCGGACTGCAGCCGTTTGTATACTCGACCACTCCAGGGCCCACCTCCACGACGATGAGCGACGCGCTGACCTACCTGATGCAGGCCCGCCCGGACGCGATGGGCGCGTATTTCGCGTTCATGAAGGACGCCGGCTCGCGCCTCGACCCGAAGACGCGCAACCTGATCTCGGTCATCACCAAGGTGCACGCCCAGACCGAGAAGGGGCTGCGCCAGTACCTGAAGCGCGCGTTGCGCGAGGGCGCGACGGCCGAGGAGATCCTCGACGCGCTGCTGATCGCGTTCCCGGCGCTCGGACTCGCGAAGATCGTCTGGGCGGTCGACGTGATCCTCGCGATGGACCTGCCGGAATTCCGCCTCGCGAGAGCCCCCGCCCCCGAGGCCGCGCGTTGGCACGACATCGCGCCGATCGGCGCCGTCAAGGCCGGCACGACGCGCCTCGAATGCGACGGACGCGGCCTCTTCGTGCACCGCGATGGAGACCTCGTCAAGGTCTACGACAGCCTCTGCCCGCACGAGGCGACGAACATCCCGCACCTCGCGCTCGCCGGCACGACGCTCACCTGCCCGAAGCACCAGTGGGCGTTCGACATCGCGAGCGGCCGCTGCATCGCGAAGGGCGACCGGCCGCTCACCGAATTCCCGCATCGGGTCGAGCGGCAGCGCCTGCACGCGTACTGGTAGCGCGCCGACGCGCTGGTCGGCGCAGGGCCGCGCAAAGGCTCCGGGCGCAGCGAGGGGGTCAGCCGCGGGTCGCTCAGGTCGTCACGACGAGCACCGCTCCGGCCGCGAGCCCGACGACCCGTTCGGCCGTGCTGCCAAAATGCAGGCGGTCGTGCGCCGACGGGTCGCTGCGGCCGACGACGAGGAGGTCCGCTCCCGCCGCCGACGCCAGCGACACGATCGCCTCCGCGGGCTTGCCCACCGCGACACGGCCTTCGACGGCGGCCCCCTCGCCCGAGGCGACCGCCACCGCCGCCGACACCGCGGCCTCCGCGGCCGCGCGATCGGCCGGCGTGTCGTGCGCCGCGACCGACACCACGGTCAACGGCAATCCGGCGGCCACGGCCGCCTGCGCGGCCGCGCGCGCCACCGCGGCTCCAGCGCGCGTGCCGTCGACGCCGGCGAGCACGCGCGTCCTCCACAGCGACGCCGCACGCGGCACCATCAGCACGTCGCAGGGCGCGGACGTCCCGACCTTGCCGACCATGCCGCCGACCAGGAGGTTGGCGAGGAAGCTCACTTTGCCGCGGCGACGGATCACGATCAGATCCGCGTCGCGAGCCTTCGCTTCGGCGACGATCTCCCGCCACGGCTCCTCGCCGCGCCGCACCCGGATGTCGAGCATCACCCGCTGGCGGGTGGCTTCGGCCTCCAGCGCGGAGAGACGTTCGCGCACCTGCGACTCCCCGCGCGCGACGAGTCCGGGCGCGATCGCTTCGAGTTCGCTGTTGCTGACGATGGGCACGACGACCGCCAGCGACACGCCTCGCGCCCGCGCGAGATCGAGCGCGATGCGTTCCGCACCGGCGTCGAATTCCGTGTGCTCGGTCGCGAGGAGCGGGCGCGCGCAGGCGAGCGGCATGGCGGTCCCGTCAGTGCCGCGCCGTGAGTATCCCGGAGCCGGCCAGCAGCAGTACGAGGATCACCGCGGTGCAGAAGAACGCGTACGCGCGATCGCCCCGGCGGGCGTAGAGCGGGACCACCGCCGCGAGGCACAGGCCCGAGCAGCCGGCCAGCACGGCGATACCGGCGAGTCCGGCGAACTCGCCCTTGTGCAGGTGCGCGAACCAGGCCCAGCCGGTCGGGGTATCGGTGCGCGCGATGTACTCGGCGAGCGGCAGGCCCCACACGCGCGGCAACGTCTCGACCGGGACGTGTGATTCCAGCCAGCCCAGCATGTGCATCACGAACCCCGCGACGAGCACGAAGAATCCCGCCCTGGTCGACAGGTCGAGGACGCGCGCGTAGCGCAGTTGCTCGGAGCGCGGCGCGGCGGTCTCGTTTGTTGTCGCATCGGCCATCGCTTCCTCCGTTCACCTCAAGACCCGCCGTCGCATGCACGACGCCCGCCGGAACGCCGGGCGGCGCGCGTTCAGATGCCGAACCCCTTCAGCAGCGCCCTGCCGCCGGCGAACAGCAGCAGACCCAGCACGAGCCTGCGCACGACGACGGGCCGCATCACCGTGAGGAGCCTCGCGCCGATGCGCGCACCCAGCATCATGCCGATCACCGACGGCACGGCCACCACCGCGAGCACCGCGCCCTCGTTCAGATACACCCATGCCGCCGCCGAGTCCACCAGCGACAGGATGAATCCCGACGTGCCGGCCGAGACCTTGAGCGGAGCGCCCATCACGAGATTGAGCACCGGGACGTTGGCCCAGCCGGCGCCCAGTCCGAACATGCCCGCCAGCACGCCGATGCCGGTGAACAGCACGAGCCCCGCCGGCGTGCGATGCACCTGCCAGCGCACGACGCTCCCGTTCGCGGCGTCGCGGTAGACGCCGTGGATCGCGAGCGCCGCGGACAACCGATCGGGTGCGGGAACGTCCGGCAGTTCCGACTTCTTCGCCGTCGCCATCAGCGCGACGATCGCGAGGATCGTCAGGCCCAGCGAGACTTGCACCACCTGCGCCGGCATCGCGAGGCCGATCATCGCGCCGGCGATCGAACTCGCGGATGCCAGGAGCGCGAGCGGGAGCGCGAGACGCAGGTCGGCGAGCCCGGCGCGCAGCAGGTTGGGCCCCGCGGCCAACGCGCTCGCGAGCGCCACGAGGAGCCCCGCGCCGCGCACGAAGTCGATGTGGAACGGAAAGAAGCCGGAGACGATCGGCACGAACAGCACGCCGCCGCCGACGCCCGCGGGCACGGCCACGATGCCGAGCAGGAAGCACACGACGAAGAGCGCGAGCGGCCACACCCACCACGCGGCGTCGGCAGTGCCGGATGCGGCGAACGCCGGCGCGGCGACGCACAGCAGGACGGAAGCGACGATTCCGTTCACGCCGACGACGATCCGGCGATCGACGCCGCCGCGCGGGATTGGTGCACAATGCAGGCGCCCTCGCACCTCGTCCACGCCCATGTTCGCCCTGTTCGCGCCCGTGCACCGCCACCGCAGGTCCGACCCGATCGGTTGTTCCGACCACGCCGCGGGCGGTGCCGCATGAAGGTCTGCATCGTGTCGGACAGCCACGACCGCGCGCCCCGGCTCGCGGAGGCCGTCGCCATCGCGAAGGCCGAGGGCGCCGAGGTCGTGATCCACTGCGGCGACCTCATCGGCGGCAACACGCTGCGGCCGATGCTCGAACTCGGCCTGCCGGTGCATCTCGTCCACGGCAACAACCTGGGCGACATCCCGATGCTCTGCCGCATCGCCGCGGCATCGCAGGGCCAACTCACCTACCACGGCGCCGACGCCGACCTGAATCTCGCCGGCCGCCGAATCTTCGCGACGCATTACCCGCACTACGGCCGCGCCCTCGCCTGCACCGGCGACTACGACGTCGTCTGCTGCGGGCACTCGCACGAGGCGCTGATCGTCGAGCAGCCGAACATCGCCGGCGGCAGGACCTGGTTCGTCAATCCCGGCACCGTGGCCGGGCTCGGCGCCCCGGCCACGTGGATGCTCGGCGATCTCGCGTCGCTGACCTTCGAAATCCGCCACGGCTGACGCCCGTCGCAAGCGCACTCCCGGCCGGCGGCCCCGTTTCCCGGCGGTGGTGAGGGAGCGGTACCGCCGTGTCGTGCGGCGGGCCACCGGCCTCACCGTTCAGGAAATCCGTCGCGCCGCATGCGCGGACGGCACCGATCCCGCGGACGCCGACGCGGCGAGTCCGGCGTAGTATTCGCGCAGCACCTCGACCACCTCGGGCCGGCTGAACTCGGGGGGAACCGGCTGGCCCTCGGACATCCACTTGCGCAGTTGCGTGCCGGAGACCTGCAGCCGGTCCGCATCGCCGTGCGGGCAGGTGCGCCCGGAGGCCATGCCGCCGCACTCGTAGCACCAGAACGCGACGTCGATCTTCAGCGGACGGATCTGCAATGCACCGTCTTGCACCTCGTCGAAGATGCGGTGCGCGTCGAACGGCCCGTAGTACTTGCCCACGCCCGCGTGGTCCCGGCCGACGACCAGGTACGAGCAGCCGTAGTTCTGCCGGAACACCGCGTGCAGCAGCGCTTCCCGCGGCCCGGCGTAGCGCATGTCGAGCGGATAACCCGCCTGCACGACGGTCTTCTTCACGAAGTAGCGGTCGGCGAGCACGGCGATCGCCCTGGTCCGCACGGCGGCCGGGATGTCCCCGGGCTTGAGCGCGCCCAGCAGCGAATGCACGAGGAGGCCGTCGCAGATCTCGATCGCGATCTTGGCGAGGTACTCGTGCGACCGGTGCATCGGATTGCGCGTCTGGAACGCGGCGATCGACTTCCAGCCGAGCGACTCGAAGAGCGCGCGCGTCTGCGCGGGCGTCATGAACAATTCCGGATAGGCTTCCGCGAACCCGCCGGTCGACAGCACCTTGACCGGGCCGGCGAGGTTCACCTCCGGCTGCGCCATCACCATCGCCACGCCCGGATGCTCGGCATCGGTCGTGCGGAAGACCGCCGTGCATTCGTGCGCCTTGTCGATCGCGTACTTCTCGGCGATGCGCATCGTCGCCAGCGGCGCTCCGTCGTCGGGATCGACGAGCGCGATCTCCTGCCCGACGTCGATCGCGCCGGCGAACGCGGCATCGGCCGAGAGCGTGATCGGGATCGGCCAGAACAGGCCATCCGCCGTCGTCATGCGGTCGCACACGCCCTGCCAATCGGCGCGCGTCATGAACCCGTCGAGTGGCGTGAACCCGCCGATGCCGAGCATCACGAGATCGCCCTTCTCGCGCGAGCTGACCGTCAGTTTCGGCAGCGACGCCGCCTTCGCACGTTCCGCGGCGAGCGCCTCGCCGGTCAGGAGCCGCGGACACAGGCCGCGGCCCCCGTGGGGGTCAACCAGAGACATCGACACTTCCTCCCTGCGCGAGGCCGGGGCGCCGCGGTTCCCGCGGCGGCGGCCGTTTCGTTGGAATGCGAATGCCCGCGCGGCACGCGTGCGGGCAGGAAGACCCGATCATAGTCGACGTGGAGCGCGCCTTGACTTTCCCCGGAGCGGACGCATCTCGTCCGTCGTGGCGCCCTTTCGGGAAAAGCGGGCACGCCGGTCGCGGGCGAGCGCGCCGACCGACGTCCGGCCACGGGGGTCGTGGACCGGGGCGCTCGAGCCCTCGCGACTCCAAGGGCTCGGACCGTGCTAGTGTTGGAGCGTCGTCCCGCGGGAACCTCGGAGTTCGAGGCCGCGCAGCGCGCTCGTCCGGACGCGCGATCACGGGGACGCAGGAGACAACGGGATGGCGGAAACGCAATTCGACGCGCATCGGGGGAGGTTCGATCGGGCAGCTCCAGGCACCCCGCCGGGAAGTGCCCCGAAGGGTCTGCCGGTGCCGGGAGGCGACTCGGGCGTCGAGGCCGACACCACGCTCCTGGACGCGATCGCCCCGATGCTCGACGCGGTGGTCCACTTCGCCGGGGCCGCGGGTGGCGCGATCCGGGTGTCGAAGACCGACGCCACCGGCATGGTGCCGATCGTCGTGACCGGGCAACGTCCGGGGACGTCCGCGGGCCAGGGCGTGCTCGCGCACTGGTGCGGCCGCTGCGCTGAATCCTCCGACCCGACGAGCGCCTGCGTTCGCGAGGCACTCTGCGGCCACGACGAGCGGCTCCCGGCACGGCGACTCGAATCGGTCTGCCGTCACGTCCTCGTGGTCCCGCTGCACCACGCGGGAGCGCAGGTCGGCATGCTCGACCTGGTCTTCGACGCACCGTGCGAACTCCCGGCCGGCATGCCCGCGATGCTGCAGGCGGCCGGTGACCTCATCGGCATCTCGCTCGAGAAAGCGCGCCTGGCCGACGAGGTGCTTCGCGCGCGGCTCATGCACGAACGGCAGTGGATGGCCGGCGAGGTTCACGACGCGATCGCGCAGGGGCTGACCTACATGCGGATGAGGATGCGCCTCCTGTCCGACGCGATCCGCCAGCACGACGAACTGCGCGCGTTCAAGTACTGGGCCGACATCGACGACTCGCTCTCCAACGCGCACGAGCGCGTGCGCGAGCTGATCACGAGCTTCCGCAGCCGGATCGATCCGCAAGGGCTCGTCCACGCGCTGGGCACCCTGGCGGCGGGGTTTGACGACCGCACCGGGGTCGAGCTGTCGTTCGTGAACCGCGTGTCCGGGTTCCGGATCGCGCCCGAGCGCGAGGTCGACGTGTTCCACATCGTGCAGGAGGCCCTCGCCAACGTGACCCGGCACGCGCACGCGCGTCACGCGACCATGACGTTGGACCGCGTGGCGGGCGGCTACGCGATCGTCATCGACGACGACGGCGTGGGCCTGCCCGGGACACCTGCGACAGTGGACGAGCGCGGCCATTACGGCATCGACATCATGCGCGAGCGTGCCCTCCGGCTGGGCGGCGCGGTGTCGATCGAACCGGCGCCGGTGCGCGGCACGCGCGTCCGGCTGACCTTCCCCGCGACGAGCCCGGTGCTGCCGATGCCACCGTTCCTCGCGACGGAAACCCGGGCCGGGCGCCCCTTGCCCGAGCAGGTCGGGCGCGCGCCGGCGACGGCCGTGAACCTGGAGGAGAGTCGGACGTGACCGAACCGATCAGTGTCGTCCTGATCGACGACCATAGCCTGTGCCGCCGGGGGCTCGCCGAACTCCTCGAGCAGCGCGCGGGGATCAGGGTGTTCGGAACCGCGGGCACGGCGGACGATGCCGTGCGCCTGCTTTCGACCACGAAGCCGGATCTCGCGATCATGGACCTGCGCATGGCCCCGGTCGACGGCTTCCGGCTGCTCGCGCTCATGCGCGAGCAGGGCATCGAGACGCCGGTCGTCGTGCTGACGATGAGCGACTCGCAGGACGACCTCGCACGCGCGTTCCGCGCCGGCGTCCGCGGCTACCTGTTGAAGGACATGGATCCCGACGACGTGGTCGACGCGATCCGGCGCACCGCCCGGGGCGAGGTCGTCGTCGCCCCGACGATGGCGGTGAAGCTGGTGGACATGCTGCTGCCGGGGGAGACGAAGCCCCGCTCGCGCGAGGGCTACATCCGGCAGTTGACCGAGCGCGAGCGCGAGATCCTGCAGCACCTGTCGTCGGGCAAGAGCAACAAGGCGATCGCGCAGGCGCTGTCGATCAGTCACGACACCGTCAAGCTGCACGTGCGCCACATCCTGTCGAAGCTCGGGCTCACCTCGCGCGTCGAGGCCGCGGTGTTCGCGGTCGAACACCGGGTGGCTTCCGAGCAGGCCGACCCGTCGCACCAGGCGTCCGGTTGACGCCCCGGTGCCCGACACGTGCCCGCCACGTGTCCCGCACCGGCGGTGGTCAGCGTGTACGCGCATCGGCGCGAAACCAGTTCAGCCGGTCGCGCAGCTTCACGACGCTGCCGACGATGACGAGCGTCGGCGCCCGGAGCTTCGCGCGCGCGGTGTCTTCCGCGAGCGTCGCGAGCGTCCCGGTCACGACGCGCTGATCGCGCGTGGTGCCCTGCTGGACCACGGCGGCCGGCGTCGACGCCGGCAGGCCGTGCTCGACCAGGCGCTCGCACAGCGCGGGGAGCGCGGTCAGGCCCATGTAGACGACGATCGTCTGGCGCGGGCGTGCGAGCGCCGTCCAGTCGAGATCCATCGTGCCGTCCTTCAGGTGTCCGGTCACGAACAGGCACGCCTGAGCATGGTCGCGGTGGGTGAGCGGGATGCCCGCGTAGGCGGCCACCCCGAGCGCCGCGGTGATGCCCGGCACCACCTCGAACCGGATCCGATGGGCCGCGAGGCTGTCGATCTCCTCGCCGCCGCGGCCGAACGTGAACGGGTCGCCGCCCTTCAACCGCAGCACGCGCCGACCTTGCTGCGCGAGAGCGACGAGGAGCGCGTTGATCTCCTCCTGCCGCATCGTGTGGTTGCCGCGCTCCTTGCCCACGTACACGCGCTCGGTGGACGGCGGCAAGAGCGCGAGCACCCCGTCCGAGATCAGGTGGTCGTAGAGGGCGACTTCCGAGCGCTGCATCAGCTTCAGCGCCCGCAGCGTCAGCAACTCGGGATCGCCGGGCCCGGCTCCGACGAGGTAGACCTCGCCGGCGGGGCCCCGGGCCTTCGGCGTTGCGGCACGCGTCGCCAACGCGAAATCCGTCGCTCTCGGTCCGTCGGGCCGAGCCGCGGCCGGCAAGGCCGTCTCGGCGCGGGACCCGCTCGCGTGTTTCGCGGAACGTCGGCGCTTGCGCGCCGGTCGGTTGCCCTCAGCCATGGCCACGGCTGCCGTCTTCCGGACCGGACGCATCGTTCGGATTGATGAAGATGAAGCGGAAATCTCCCGCCTCGTACTCGACGTAATCGAGGGTCATGCCTTCGAGCAGGTCGCGCTGGTTCAGGGCGACCACGAGCGCGATGCCCTCCGACGGAACGACGACGTCGCCTTCGCGCGACTCGTCGAAACCCATCGCGTAGTGCAGCGCACCCTGCTCGTCCCGGCGCGCGGCGATGCGCAGTCCGAGTTCGTCGGCATCGGCCTTCGTCGCCGCGATCCTGATCTGCCGGGCCGCGCTCGGGGTGACGGTGATCATCGTTCCTCCCGCCGCGGGTGGCGGTACCTCGAAACGGATTCGCCCGCGCCCCGCCGCGTGATCACGGGCATCAATGCTCGCCCTTGGTGCGCAGGAGGCCCGCCAGGCGATTGCCCTGCTTCTGCGGCCCGCCGCGCGGGAACATCTCGTGCAGATGCATGTTCGATCCGCGTTCCGCGCCCCAGCGCGCGGTGAACACCTTGATCATCACGCGGACCTGCGGTTGCACGCCGTGCTCCGCCTCGTAGTCGCGCAGGAACTCGATCACCTGCCAGTGCGCGGGAGTGAGTTCGAGCCCTTCCCGCCGGGCGAGCGCGCGTGCGAACTCGGGGCTCCACTGCGACCGGTCGAGGAGATAACCCTCGCTGTCGATCGCGATGCGCCTGCCGTCGACCTCGACGAAGTGGTCGGTGGCGGCGGCGGGGGCCGTGGCGCGGGCGTGCTTCATGGCGTTCCAGTCTCCATGCAAGGGGGCAGCGCGCCCCGGTCAATCGATCAGCGCCTCGCGCCCGCGTGGCGGCGCGAAGCGGGCGGTGCCTGGGTCCCGCCGGTAACCGCTCGCGCGCACGAACGCGACGAACCGCGCGGCCCAGTCGCGATCGGGCGTCGAGCGCAGGTGCGAGAACGACGCGAGCACGTTGCCGACGACGACGCCGTCGCGCTCGCCGTCGATGCCGTGGCCGCGCACCACGCGGTAGGCGCAGCGGACCTCCGGCGACAGGTTCTCGAGCGAGGCGAAATGGAATTCGTGCGCGCGCACGGTGCGGCCGCCGCCCCCGAGGGGCCACGGGAAGTCGGAGGACTCCTCGAGCACGACGTACCCGCGGCCCACTGGCCGGTCGCGCATCACGACATCGCCCGGGATGGCCCCGACCATGCGGCAGGTCCGTCCCTCCGAAGTGATCGATCGGGCGAGGTACATGAGGCCGCCGCACTCGGCGTAGACCGGCAGTCCCGCCTCGATCGCGCCGCGGATGCGCTGGCGCAGCGCCGCGTTCGCCTCGAGCGCGAGCGCGTGACGCTCGGGAAAGCCCCCGCCGATGACGAGCGCGTCGGAGGGCGGGAGGTCGGCGTCCGCGAGCGTGTCGAACGGCACGATCGTCGCGCCGGCGGCGCGGAGCGCGTCGAGGTCGTCGGCGTAGTAGAAGCCGAACGCGCGGTCCTGCGCGATCGCGATCCTCACTTCCGGCGCGGCGGCGCTCTCGCGCGCCATGCGCGGGAATGCAGGAGCCTCCGGCGCGCGCAGGGGGCCCGCCACGGCGGCCCGCGACAGGAGCGCTTCGAGATCGACCTGCCGTCCGACCGCCTCGCCCAGGCCGGCGACGCGCCGGGGCACGTCGTCCGCCTCGTTGCCCGGCTCGAGGCCGAGATGGCGTTCGGGAATCGTCAGGCGCGGATCGTGGTGCAGCGCGCCGACCACCGAGACATCGGTGTAGTGCTCGATCACCGCCCGGAGCTTCGCCTCGTGCCGGCTGCCGCCGAGGTTGTTCAGGATCACGCCGACGATCGCGATGTCGCGGTCGAACGCCTGGTAACCCAATATCAGCGGCGCGATGCCGCGCGTCATGCCGCGCGCGTCGATGACGAGCACGACCGGCAAACCGAGCGTCTTCGCGAGCGCCGCGTTGCTGTTGCTGCCGTCGAGCGCGAGGCCGTCGTAGAGCCCCTTGTTGCCCTCGACCAGCGCGACGTCCGCGCCCGCCGAGTGCCGGCGGAAGGCCTCGACGATCTCGTCGTCGGGCGAGAGCCACGGGTCGAGATTGCGGCAGCGCCGGCCTGACGCCGCGGTGAGCCACATCGGATCGATGAAATCCGGACCCTTCTTGAACGTCTGCACCACCTTGCCGCGAGCGGTCAGCGCCGCGGCGAGGCCGGCGCTGACGGTGGTCTTGCCCGACGACTTGTGCGCCGCCGAGACCAGGAACCGGATCGGACCGCTCGCGTTCACCGGCCGGCGGGCGCCGTCGAGGGCGCCACGGGGAAGTCGTCCTGCGGCAGGAAGCGCAGCACGCGCACGCCGACGACGGTGACGAGAAACGCGACGGCGAGCCCGCCGAAGCCCAGCAGGATCTCGGGCCCACGCGGCGCGTAGTGCGCGATCGCGCCGTCGCCGAACGTGCTCGACGTGCGGTAGCCGGGGAAGATCTCGAGCGGCCAGGCCTGGCCGCCGACGATGAACACGTAGAGCAGCGCGAACGCGCCGGCGATCACGAGCAGCGCCGCCGCGACGGTGTCGCGCGTCGTGGCCCCGCTCCGCCAGAGGAGCGCGAGCGGAACCACGCTTCCCGCGACGACGTAGACGGCCCAGAACAGCGCCGGGTAGACGCCGCCGTCGACGAGGATGAAGCGCTCGAACGCGAGGTTCTTCGCGAAGTAACCGTTCACGAGGTGGCAGGCCGCGACGAGGAAGCCCACGGTCACGACGAAGAGCGCGAGCAGATGGCGCATGCGGCGCGCCGCCTCGGCGGGCAGCGAGAGACCGTTCCACGCGTACATCGTCGCCTGGACCACCAGGAACACGGCGAGCCCCCACGCGAACGACATGGCGAGGAACAGCGGGATCAGGAGCGCCGTGCCGTACGCCTGCCGCGCGACCAGGAAGGCGAAGATCGAGCCGGTGCCCGACGTCAGCACGATGCGCCAGACGAACGCGGCGATGCCGACCGGCTTCGACCACGGCGCCAGCCTGCGTTCCATCAGCGTCCACAGGTAGACCGCGACGATGGCGAACATGCCCGAGTAGAGGAACACGTTCCACGCGAACACCGAGCGGAAGTTGTAGTGCGTGGCGGCGACGACGACGCGCTCGGGACGGCCGAGGTCGAGCATCAGCACGAAGAGACCGCCGGCGAGGAGCGCGATGCACAGGAGACCCGAGAGCGGCGCGCGGGCCTTGTACACCGCGTGACCGAACACCGATCCGACCGAGGCGACGTTCAGCACTCCGGACGCGGCGACGATCATGAAGATCGCGAACACGTGCGGCATGCCCCACACCACCTGGTTGTCCATGCCGGTGATGACGTGGCCCTCGGTCTCCATCGCGTGCGCCGCGAGGAACCCGGCGAGCGCGACCGCACCTCCGACCAGTACCAGCAGCCAGTAGCCGCGGGTCTCGAAGCGCGAGAAGGCAGCCCGGCTCATCGCGTCGCGCTCCTCACAGGCCCTGGTAGCGGACGCCCGGATCGAGCTTGAGGTCGGCGCGCAGCGCCGTCGTCGGATACGTGGCGACGCGCTTCGCGATCTCGCTGTGCGGATCGTTCAGGTCGCCGAACAGGATCGCCTCGTGGCCGGTAGCCTCGCAAGCCTCGACGCAGGCCGGGATACCGCCACGGTCGATGCGGTGGACGCACAGCGTGCACGACTCGACGCAGCCCTTGCCGCGCGGCACCTCCGGGCGCTGGCCGGTGACCGGCTCGTGCACGAACGAGCGCGCCTTGTACGGACACGCCATCATGCAGTAGCGGCAGCCGATGCAGGTGTGGCGGTCGACCAGCACGATGCCGTCCGCGCGCTTGAACGAGGCGCCGGTCGGGCAGACGTCGACGCAGGGCGGATCGGCGCAATGCTGGCACATCACCGGCACCGAGCGCGTCGCGCCGCGAAGGTCCTTCAGTTCGACCTTGCGGATCCACTGTGCGGAGGTCGCGGTCTTCTCCGAGGGCAATCCGTTCTCCCGGTCGCACGCGGTCACGCAGGCGTCGCAGTCGGACGCGCAGCGGTTGAGGTCGACGAGCATCCCCCAGCGGACCTTCGACGATGCGGGCTCGTCCGGCGCGCGGCCGTGCGCGAGATCGAACAGCGTGACCCCCGGCGCGAGCGTCACGCCGGCCATCGCGGCGCCCCACGCGAGGATCTTCCGGCGCTTCTCGTCCACGCCGATCACTTCGGCCCTCCGGGATTCGCCGCCGCGCTCGCGGTGCGTGAGGGCCGGTCGGCATGACACTCGAAGCAGTCGAGCCTGACCGCGGCGTACCGGTGGCAGCCTTCGCAGAACGCCTCCTTGCTGCCGGTGACGCGCCCGGCCTCGCGGCTCGCGTGGCAGGACACGCAGTTCGCGAGACTGTGCCGCTCGGTCCGGATGCCTTCGTGGACGGTGCGATCGCGCTGGTGGACGAGGAGCCGCATGTGGTTGCGGCGCATGAACGCGGTGTCCTCGACGCACTTGCCCTCCGCCGGCGCGGACACGCCGGGCATCGGGACGCGCGTGGCCGGAGCGTCGGCGGCGAGCGCAGCGCCGGCGAACGCGGCGACCGCCGCGGCCTTCGCCACGCCGCGCCACAGCGCACCGCGTCCTGCCCGAACGCCCGCCATGCCCGCTACTCGCCCAGGCCCATCTGGATGTAGCCGGTGGGGCACACGTCCTTGCAGATATGGCAGCCGATGCACTTGTCGTAGTCGGTGTAGACGTAGCGGCCCATCGTCGCCTCCTTCTTCGGCACGCGCGCCACGGCGGTCTGCGGGCAATAGACGACGCAGTTGTCGCATTCGAAGCACTGGCCGCAGCTCATGCAGCGCTTGGCTTCCGCGACGACCTCGGCCTCGGTGAGCGCGGCGAGCCGCTCCTCGAAGTTGCCGAGCGCGCTCTCCCTGGTCAGCGTCGTGATCGCGCGGCGGTTCCGCGGCGTGTAGGTGAAGTGCCCGAGGAACAACTCGTCGTGCGGGATCACGTAGCGGTCGGAGCGATTGTCGTAGTTGTGGATCCCCACGTTCGACCGGTCGGTGCCGTGCATCGGCTCCGTCGCCTCCGAGAACGCGAGCCCGCGCTCGACCATTTTCCGCTTGAGGTCGAACGCGTGGACGTCGACCTTCGGCCGCTTCTCCTGGTCCTCGCCGCGCAAGAACCGGTCGATGCCCTCGGCGGCGATCGCGCCGTGGCCGATGGCGGTGGTGAGGAGGTGCGGCCGAATCACGTCGCCTCCCGCGAACGTGCCCGGCTTGCCGGCGACCTGGTAGTTGCGGTCGGCGGCGACGTTGCCCTTGCCGCTGTCGAACTCGGCGAGACCGGTGAAATCGACCGCCTGGCCGATCGCCGAGACGATCAGGTCGGCCGGGATGTCCTCCTCGGTGCCTTCGAGGTTCCTGATCTCGAGCTTCCCGCCGGCGAACTTCGCCTCGCAGCGCGCGACCTTGAGCGCGATCGCGCGGCCGGACGCGTCCTTCACGACCGACACCGGCGCGAGTCCGCCGCGAATCGCGATCCCCTCGGCGAGCGCCTGCTCGATCTCGTGCTTGTTCGCCTGCATCTTGTCGACACCGAACACGCTGGTCAGCACGACCTCCGCGCCCTGCTTCGCCGACACTTCGGCGACGTCGTGCGCGAGGTGGCCCGCGATCTGCAGTTCGGGGAAGTCGGTCGGCTTGGCGTTGGCGATGTGCCCGAGGCGCCGGGCCACCGTCGCGACGTCGATCGAGGTGTCGCCTCCGCCGATCACGACGACCCGCTTGCCGACGTGCCGCAGGCGCCCGTCGTTGAACGCCTTGAGGAACGCGGTCGCCGTCACGACGTTCGGCGCATCGCCTCCCGGCGCCGGCAACGGGCGGCCGGACTGAGCGCCCATGCCGAGGAACACCGCGTCGAATTCCGCGCGGATCTGGTCCATCGTCACGTCGGTGCCGACGCGGCAGCGAAGCCGCGTCTCGACGCCGAGGTCGAGGATGCGCCCGATCTCGGCGTCGAGCACCTCGCGCGGCGTCCGGAAGCCCGGGATGCCGTAGCGCATCATCCCGCCCAGGTGCTCGTGCTCGTCGAAGATCGTGACCGCGTGGCCCTTCCGCCGCAACTGGTAGGCGCACGAGAGCCCCGCCGGACCGCCGCCGATGACCGCGACTTTCTTGCCGGACGACTGCGCCGGCGCGCGGTAGGCCATGTGGTTGGCGCTCGCCCAGTCGCCGAGGAAATGTTCGACCGAGTTGATCCCGACGTGGTCCTCGACCTCGTTGCGGTTGCATCCGGTCTCGCAGGGCGCCGGGCAGACGCGCCCCATCACCGACGGGAACGGATTGGCGTCGGTCAACCTCCGCCACGCGTACTCCTGCCACGACATGGCGGGCTTGCCGTCCGCGCCCATCGGCGGCTTCTCGATCCCCCGCACGATGTTGAGGTAACCGCGGATGTCCTCTCCCGACGGACAACTCCCCTGGCAGGGCGGCGTCGACTGGATGTAGGTCGGACACTTGTGGGTCCAGCTCGCCTGGAAGATCTTGTCCCGGAAGCTCTCCCAGTTCGACTCGCCGTCGCGAAAGCGGCGGAACGAGAGCTTCGTTTCCTGCGGTGCGGTGGGATTCGACATCTGCCTTTCCTCCGATCGATGCTGCCGGCCTACGCTTTCGCGCCGAGCCGGATGGCCGTGCTCACCAGCTGGTGCACACCGCCGACCATGCCCATCTTGAATCCGTAGTACGGGAGTACCTTGGTGAACTGCGCCTTGCAGATCGCGCAGATCGTCGCCATGAAATTGACGCTCCGTCCGTCGGCCACCTGCCGCAGCGCCTCCATGCGCGGGAGCGCGCCCTTGACCCGCAGGTCGAGGAGTTCGTCGGTCAGGAGTCCGCCGCCGCCGCCGCAGCAGAAGGTCGCGTCGTGCGTCGTCCCGGGCGCCATCTCGACGTAGTGATTCGCGACCGCGCGGATGATCGCGCGCGGGATCTCGAACTGGCCGCCCGGAGCGTCGCCCATCCGCGAGGCGCGCGCGACATTGCACGAGTCGTGGAAGGTGACGACGCGGTGGTCGTTCGCCTCGCGGTCGAGCGTGAGCGCCCCGTGCGAGATCAGATCGTGCGTGACTTCGCAGATGTGCATCGGCTGCTTGTAGCGCGGGTCGAGCTGGCGCTGGAGCTTGCCCGCGAAGTCGTCGTCGCCACCCGCGCCGATGCCCGCGAGCGTGTTCCACATGCTGTAGGCGACGCGCCACGCGTGGCCGCACTCGCCCACCACGATGCGCTTGACCCCGAGCTCGAGCGCCGCCTCGCGGATGCGCAGCGCGATCGTGCGAAGCTGCTCGTAGCTGCCGATGAACAGTCCGAAGTTGCCGGCCTCGGAAGCGTGCGACGACAGCGTCCACGAGATGCCGGCCGCGTGGAAGACCTTCGCGTAGCCGATCAGGCTCTCGACGTGCGGCTCTGCGAAGAAGTCGGCCGACGGCGTGACGAGCAGGACCTCGGCGCCCTTCTGGTCGAGCGGGAAACGCACGTCGGCGCCGCTCTCCTCCTTCACGTCCTCCTCGAGACCTTCGAGCGTGTCGGCGAGCGCGGGCCCGGGCAGGCCCAGGTTGTTGCCGATCCGGTGGACCTTGCCGATGATCTCGTTGGTGTACTTCTGGCCGACACCGGCCGCGTCCATGATCTCCTTGCCGGCCATCGTGATCTCGGCGGTGTCGATGCCGTAGGGACAGAACACCGAGCAGCGCCGGCACTCGGAGCACTGGTTGTAGTACGCGTACCACTGGTCGAACACGTCCTTCGTGAGCTCGCGCGCCCCCACCAGCCGGGGGAAGAGCTTCCCGGCGAGCGTGAAGTGGCGCCGGTAGACGCTGCGCATCAGGTCCTGCCGCGCGACCGGCATGTTGAGCGGATCGCCGGTGCCGAGGAAGTAGTGGCACTTGTCGGTGCACGCTCCGCAGTGCACGCACGCGTCGAGGTACACCTTGAGCGAGCGGTACTTCCCGAGGAGTTCGCCCATCTTGCCCAGCGCGCGCTCCTGCCACCCTTCGCCGAGTTCGCCCGGGTAGCCGATCGCCTCCTGCATCTTCGCGGTCGCGGCGTACGGCTTCGACGAGGCCATCGCGCCGGGCGCGAGTTCGGGCGACACCGGAAACGGCCGCAGCGGCGGGGCCTTGACGTCGGCGGCCATCGCTAGCGGTCCGCGTCGAGCCGCGCCGCCCACGGCGCGAGGTGGCGCCGCTCGCGCGGGTCGTCGACCTGATTGCGCGTCGGCGAGAAGAACACGCCGGGCGCGTGCAGCAGCTTCGAGAACGGGAAGACGAGGAGGAGCAGCGCGACGAGCGCGAGGTGCAGCGCGATCAGCGGGTCGCCGGGGAGCGCCTGCCAGTCGAACCGGACGAGACCGAGCGCGAACGCCTTGACCGCGACGATGTCGGTGTGCACGACGAAGGTCATCGCGAGTCCCGAGAGCGCGATCGCCAGCAGCAGCGCGAGCATCAGGTGGTCGGACGGCGTCGAGATGTAGCGCACGCGCGGCACGAGGAAACGCCGCGCCCACAGTCCGGCGAGCCCGGCCGCCATCGCGACGCCGGCCCAGGTGCCGTACGGCTGGATGAACGCCACCCATGCCGGAACCGGCTCGACGAAGTAGCGCAGGTGCCGCAGCAGCACGAGCGCGAGGCCGGCGTGAAAGAGCCAGCCGAACATCCAGGTCCACAGATTGCCGCGGAACAGGCTCTCGAACAGCACCACCTCGCGCAGCATCCGCAGCGCCACGCCGCCGCGGGTGACCGGCGCCGGCGTGGTCGGGATCTTGAGCGGCGCCGGCGTGCGTGCGTAATCCCACACGCGCGTCCCGACGCCGGCCACGAACACCACAGCGGCGACGGAAAGCAGGATGGCGAGGAACGTGGCCGTCATCGGCACCGGAGGTCGGCGGTCGTCGACCCGCGCGCGGTGGCGCCTCCCGGCCGCGTCAGACGCAACCGGTCGGCTTCGGCAGGCCGGCGATCTTGCACGCCTGCTTCGCCGGGCCGTACGGGAACAGCTCGTACAGGTAGGCGCTGTTGCCCTTCTCGGGTCCGAGCTGCTTGCCGATCGCCTTGGTCAGCACGCGGACCGCCGGCGCGACCTGGTATTCGTCGTAGTACTTGCGCAGGAAGTTGACGACCTCCCAGTGGTTTTGCGACATGTCGACGTTCTCGGTCGCCGCGATGTGGTTCGCGACGTCCTCGCTCCAGTCGGCGAGGTTGACGAGATAGCCCTCCTCGTCGGTCTCGTAGCTCTTGCCGTTCACTTCGATCATGGGCATGGCGCTCTCCTTCTTGCGGGTGCGGGGGGAAGTCGGTGCGTAAGGCTCAAAGCCAGGATTGGCAGTTCCGATGTTCGACGACGAGATCGACGAAGCCGCCGTAGTCGACGGTCGCGACGCCGTCGACCAGCCGGTCGGCCACGGCGCGCGCCTCGGCGTCGGGCAGCAGCACGTAGACCTTGTGGCGCTTCGCCGCTTCGGCGATGCGCGCAGCCGCCGCGCCGCCGCGCGCGGCGGCGTAGACGGCGTCCTCGATCAGCAGGATCGCGCCCGGCTCCGCGATCCGCAGGCACGCCTCGAGCGACGGGCGCTCGAGCGGCGACTTGTTGACGATGTGGAGCACGCGATCCTCCGGATCAGAACGAGAGGACGACGTCCTGCTCGTCCATCAGCTTGCCCATCTCGGCCGACGACAGCACGGTCACCTCGACGATCAGGTCTTCTTCGGCGAGCCCGCGCGCCTCGAGCGACTCGCGCTCGACGTAGAGCTTCTCGACGTCGTAGCCTTCGAGCGCGCGGTAGGTGGGCGAGAAGTTCTTGATCCCGATCCCCTTGGTCTGCTGGCCGCGCTTCAACTGCCAGACGCCGTCGTCGACGAACGCCAGCGACACGTCCTGGTCGAACGCCGCCGAGATCAGCACGACCTCCAGCGATTCGAGCGCGTAGATCGTGCCGTAGGGCGCGCTGCGGTTGACGAACATGAACTTCTTGGCGACGCCTTCGGTCATGACGGGACCCTCGCGGAACGACGCTGGCGGTGGCGCGGGCCGCCGCGGACGGCCCGTCGCTCCGGACGGTCTCGCGCCCCGGCGCTAATCACCGAAGACCACCATCCGGTCCGACTGGATGCCCGACTCGACGAGCTGCCCGAGCCCCGAGATCCGGAACCCCGGCGCGAGGTTCTCGTCCCGGATGCCCCGGCGGAGCGCGGCCGCGACGCAGACGACGAGGTCGATGCCGTGCTCGGCGGCGAGCTTCGACCAGCGCGAGACGATGTTGCGGTCGTCCTGCGGCGGCTCGGTCAGCCGCGACGCGTTGTTCACGCCGTCGTGGTAGAAGAACACGCGGTGGATCTCGTGCCCCTTCGCGAGGGCTGCCTGGCAGAACTGGTAGGCGGAGTCGCCGGCCTGGTGCTGGTACGGGCCTTCGTTGACGAGGATGCCGAACTTCATGCGCGGGCCCCGCGGTCAGAACCGGATGTGGGCCGACGCGTTCAGGTTCACGCGCGCGCCGCGCCAGTCGTCGATCAGATACTTGGTGAACGGGAGCCCGGTCTTCTCGAAGAACCGCGGCCAGCCGATGCGCTCGACCCAGTCGGACAGCCGCTCCCACGGCCGCGCGTCGTCCTTGTAGGTGTAGAGGATCTTCTTCACGATCTCGGAGACCTCGGGCCAGCGCGGCGGGTTGTTGGGAATTCCCGCGGCGACCATCTTCATGAACGTCGGCTTCGCCCGTGCGTTGCTGTTCTTGCCCCCGACCCAGATCGCGAACTTCGAGTGCTCGGGATCGTTGATCTGCATCGGCGGGCACGGCGGGTAGCACGCGCCGCAGCAGATGCACTTCTTCTCGTCGACCTCGAGCGAGGGCTTGCCGTTGACGAGCGCCGGACGGATCGCGGCGACCGGGCAGCGGGCGACGACGGCCGGGCGCTCGCAGACGTTCGCCACGAGATCGTGGTTGATCTTCGGCGGCTTCGTGTGCTGGATGATGATCGCGATGTCGGCCTGGCCGCCGCAGTTGATCTCGCAGCACGACGTGGACAGGTGGACGCGGTTGGGCATCTCCTCGCGCCGGAACTCGTCGATCAGCTCGTCCATCAGCGCCTTGACCGCGCCCGAGGCGTCGGTGCCCGGGATGTCGCAGTGCAGCCAGCCCTGCGTGTGCGCGATCATCGACACCGAGTTGCCGGTGCCGCCGACCGGGAAGCCGTTCCGCTCGAGCTCGGCCACCAGCGGGGCGACCTTCGCCTCCGAGGACACCATGAACTCGATGTTCGACCGGATGGTGAACCGCACGTGGCTCTCGGCGAACCGATCGGCGATGTCGCAGAGCTTGCGGATCGTGTGGACGTCCATCTGCCGCTGGGTGCCGGCGCGCACGCTCCACACTTCGTCGCCCGAGTGCGCGACGTGGTGCAGCACGCCCGGGCGCGGCCGGTCGTGGTACTTCCAGTCGCCGTAGTTCTTCTTGAGCAGCGGGTGCAGGAACTGCTGGTTGTCGGGGACGCCGCTCTCGATCGCGCGTCTCATCTGCGGTTGTGCCATGGGGCTCTCCTCACGCGACCTTCTTCGACGCCTTCATCTTCGCGACCTCCTCGTCCCAGCCGTCGGTGCGGACGTAGGGGTTGGTGCGCGGCGCGCTCACCATGTTCGGGTCGATCGGGATGTCGACCGCCTCGAGGAAGTTGACGATGCCGATCCGCTCGATCATCTCGCCGGTGCGCTCGTGCTCGAGCGCGTTCTCGGCGAAGAAGTCGATGATCTTCTGGCCGAGCTCGATCAGCTTCTCGCGATCCTCGTCGGTCTCGAGCTTCATGAACGGCACGACGACCGTCCCCATGAGGTCGCCGATCTTCAGCGTGCGCTTGCCGCCCACGAGGATCGTCGCGCCCTTGTCCTTGCCGGGAGCGAGCGCCCCGGTCATCACGTTGATGCAGTGCATGCAGCGCACGCAATCGCGGTTCTCGATCTCGAGGCCGTGCGTGTCGGACACGGCGACGGTCGACACCGAGTCGCCCGGCTTCAGGTCCCTGATTTCCTTCAGGCGGATGGTCTTGGTCGGGCAGCGCGCGACGACGTCGTTCACGAGTTCGTTCATGCCGTGCTTCGCGAACCACTTGCGCGCGAGCGCCTCGTCGGTGCGGATGTTGTCGCGCCAGGTGCCGATGATCGCCATGTCGGCGCGCTGGATCGAGTTCATGCAGTCGTTCGGGCAGCCGCTGAACTTGAACTTGAACTTGTAGGGCAGCGACGGCCGGTGGATGTCGTCGAGGAAGGTATTGATCACCGCACGGTGGGCGCGCGCCTCGTCGTAGCAGGACTGCTCGCAGCGGGCCGCTCCGACGCAGGACATCGCGGTCCGCACCGCGGGACCGGCGCCGCCGAGGTCGAAGCCGAGTTCGTTGATCGCGTCGAAGGCCGGCTGCACGTTCTCGCTGGTCGCGCCCTGGAACATGATGTCGCCGGACTGGCCGTGGAACGCGATGAGCCCCGAGCCGTGCTGCTCCCAGATGTCGGCCATCTTGCGCAGCACGTCGGTGTTGTAGTGCATCCCGGCCGGCGGCATCACGCGCAGCGTGTGGAACTCGGCCGCGGCGGGAAACATCGGCTTGCCGGTCTCGTCCTTCGCCTCGGTGAACCGGGGGATCACGCCGCCGCCGTAGCCGTACACGCCGACGGTGCCGCCCTTCCAGTACCCCTTGCGGGTGACGTACGAGTGCTCGAGCTGGCCGAGCAGGTCGACCACGTAGTCCTTGTCCTGCGCGAGCCGCTTCAATCCGGTCACGAAGCTCGGCCACGGGCCGGGCTCCAGCGCGTCGAGATTCGGGGTGGGGTGCATCGGCTTTGCCATGTTCTCGCCTCCTCGCTTGTACGGCCACGCGACACTGCACGGGCGCCGGATCGTCCGCCATGCTACGGACGGCCGGTCGCCGCCGCCACTGCTCCGGCCGGCTATCCCTGAATAAGCCGAAAGGAGGAATCTGGAAACTACCCGGATGGGTAGGGGTCCATACTTCGCCATGGCTATGGACGGACGGCAGGGGAAACTCGCCCAATGGCACGTCCGCAGCCCCGGCGGCAGGTGCAACGACGCGGGCGGCGTCGACGGACGACGGGCCGCGACGCGCAGCGCCGTTTCGCAGCCCATCGGGCGTCATTCCCAGGGTCCGCGCATGCCCGATGTCACGAGCCTCGACCGCTTCACGGTGCCGCTGGGCGGCCAGGAGATCGAACTGCAGCAATGGGTCCATGACGCCGGCGGGATGGCGCTCCTGCGGATTCGCGTGCGCGAGCGAACCCGCTTCACGATCTTCGACGTGGACCCCGCGACCGCGCGGCGATGGGGCGAGGCCATGGTGCGCTGGGCGGACAGCCAACAAGGCGCCGTCCCCGCCGATACCCCGGAGGATCGACATGGCCGCGCATGAAGCGGCTCTGCCGGGCGTCGACGTCGTGTTCGGGTTGGAAGGCACGAGCCTGCCGTCCGACCACGCCGAGGCGCTCGCGCGCTCGGTGGAGGAATGGCTGCCGTGGCTGACGCAGGAGCCGGCCGCGGGTATCCACCCGCTGAAGACCGCGCCCACCTCGCAGGGCCTGGTGCTCGTGGCTCGCCGCGCACGCCTCCTGCTTCGAGTGCCCGGACACCGGGCGGAGGCGAGCCTCGCGCTCGCCGGCCGCCGGCTCCCGGTCGGGGCGGGGCTCACCACCGGGCGCGGTGCGGCGCGCGAACTGACGCCGAGTTCGACCCTCTACGCCGCCCGGGTTTCGAGCGATGCGAAAGACGAACGGGCCTTCGAGGACGAGGTCTCCGGTTGGCTCGCGACCTCCGGAGTGCGTTGCAAGTGCATTGCGGGCCGCGCGCGCGCACTCGGGGTCGGCGGGGGCGTGCGCTCCGCGTTCGGCCTGGCGCTGCACGGCCTCGCGCCGGAGGATTCGCTCAGGATCCAGAGCGAAGGCATCGGACCGCACCGTCACCTCGGATGTGGCATCTTCGTGCCGCACAAGGCCATCGCGCTCGGGGACTGAGCGGGCGTGACGATGACCGGCCTGCCGCGAGGCGGCGGCCACGGAAGAGCCCGGCGCGGCCTTGCGCGGCGCCGGGCTGGAGAGACACCATGACCACCCAAGCCGCGAAGCCGAACGACCTCAAGCCGACGATGACGCTGGACATGCGCGGGACCAGTTGTCCCGCGCCGCTCCTCGGCGCGAAACGGCTGATCGACGCGATGCAGACGGGCGAGGTGCTGCTGCTCCTGTCGGACTGTCCCGGCACCCACGACGATCTCTTCGCGTGGTCGCGCCACACCGACAACCACATCGCCCGGACCGAGAAGCTGCCCGATCGCGGACATGGCTACTACATCCGCCGCGGACGCGCCGGGACCCCCGAGGCGAACGCGGTGCTCGACCTGCGTGGCGCGGTCTGCCCGGGGCCCATCGTCGAGGCGAAGAAGCTCCTCAACGGGATGCGCTCGGGCGAGACGCTGAAGCTCGTCAGCAACTGTCCCGGCGTCGTGGCCGACGTGACCGACTGGGCACGGGTGACGGGATTCGAACTGCGGCGCACCGAGGAACTCGGCGCGGGCGAGCATGCGTTCTACCTCCGCAAGCCCTGACGCACCGGCCGCGCCCCCGGGTCGACGCACGGTGCAAGGTCGGCGCCGGATCGCGGAAGCGAAGGATTGACCCGCCTTGGCGATCCGCATCAAGAGCCAGTGGTTCCGCGAGGACGCGACGAAGAACGCGCCCGAGATCGCGGGCGCGGCGGCGTTCATCGTCTGGAGGGTCGCGCAGAACGCGCTCAAGAACATGCGCGCCGCCGGCTACGACCTGCCGCCGGGCCCTGCGTACTTCGCGTTCCTGTCCGAGTTCCTCGCGTTCCTCGTGGCCGCGGCCGACCGCATCGCGTACGGCCACCGCGACGCCCACTGGCGCGAGGCGTTCACGACCGCGACGGCCAACCGCGCGGGCGAGACGCTCGCCGGCAACCAAGCCGATCTGCTCGGCGCGAACGCCGCGGAATGCAAGGCGCGCTTCATCGCGCTCGTCAACGAACGCTTCGCCGACTACGCCGATTGCGGCTTCACCGACGCCGGACCCGACTACGGCTTCATCCGCGGCTTCGGCCATGTCCTCGCGGACACTCTGCCGGAGGCTTCCGACCGCAGCTGGGCCGTCTCGCAGGTGATCGAGGTCGAGGCGCCCGAGGCGGTCGAGATGCTGCAGAAGGCGATGGCGGGGCTCCTCGGCGAGGCGCCGCGCCGAGCGCGCCGGAACACGGGCACGACAGGCGAATAGCCATGCGCCCTGCCACGACGCTCGCCCGCGGAAGCGCCCCGGATCGCGCTCCGGCGCCCTCCCCGTTCCGGCTGGACGACGAATGCGGGTGGCGCGCGTTTCGGGAGCGGAAGCTCGCCCACTACCCGTCCGACATCGCCGACCTCGTGGTCGAGGTCCGCGATCCGCGCGCGCTCACGCCCGGCGAGCGCGACGCGCTGCTCGCTCGCTGCAGCCGCGCCAACATGGCCGTCTACGCCACAGGCGACCGAAGTGCCGACAAGGACCTGCCGCGGCTCCTCGCGGCGCAGTGCGGACTCGTCCATCTGGACCGCAACTGGCTCGCCGACGACGACGGCATCAGCCGGGTGACCGTGGCGGAGGGCGGCGGTCGCGCCCTGTTCATCCCCTACACCAACCGGCCGATCCGCTGGCACACCGACGGCTACTACCATCCGGCGGAGCGCACGATCCGCGCGATGGTGCTCCACTGCGTCGCGCGGGCGGCCGAGGGCGGCGAGAACGCGTTGATGGACCCGGAGATCGCGTTCCTGCTCCTGCACGACGCGGACCCCGCCCACGTGCGCGCGCTCTCGCGTCCCGACGCGATGACGATCCCCGAGCGGCAGGACGAGGACGGCGTCGCGCGGCCCGCGCAGTCGGGGCCGGTGTTCTCGGTCGACGAGCGCACCGGACATCTGCACATGCGCTACACGGCGCGCACGCGCAGCATCAAGTGGCACGCCGATCCCGACGTGCGGGCGGCGGTGGCCGCGCTGGAGCGGTTGCTCGCGACCCCGTCGCCGTTCATTCACCGGATCACGCTCGAGCCCGGCATGGGGCTCCTGTGCAACAACGTGCTGCACGACCGCTCGGGATTCACCGACGATCCGCGGCAGCCGCGCCTCATCTACCGCGCGCGCTACCACGACCGCGTCGCCCCGCTGACCGGCGACGGCATCGGCGGCCACGGAACGAAGCGATGATCCCGCAGGCAGGTCGCGCGACGGACCGGCGGCGCTCGCGCGCCGCGGTGCTCGAAACGGGGCGGCGCGCGCGTCGAAGCGCCGGCGCGAACCCGCGGTATGCTCGCCGTCGAGGGCTCGATCGGCGGAGGCACGATGACGCCTTGGGTGACGTTGTCGCGGGCGGCGCGCCTGATCGGCGTGCCGCGCGGCGTCCTGCAGCGCGAAGTGGCCGACGGACGGCTCGCGTCCAATGATGGCCTGGTCTCGCTGGACGCCCTCGCGCGGCTCTATCCGGACTGGCGCCCGGAAGACTCCGGCGCGTTCGAGCGCACCGCCAAGGTCCGCGAGGAAGCGTTCGGCCGGCGCGTCCAGGAGCGCGTGCTGCCGCCGCAGGAGGTGCTCGCGCAGCGGCTCTTCGCCCAGAGCCGCGAACTCGCGGATGCGCGCGCGCATCTTTCGCGCTACCACGAACTCGTCGTGGCGCTGCGCGAGCGCATCGAGGGTTTCGGCCGCGCGGCGCCGGCCGGCGCGCTCGCCGAACTCGCCGCCGAACTCGACCTCGGCCTCGCGCGCGTGCTCGCGACCGGCCCGGTCGACGCGCTGACCGTCATGGACGACATGCTCAAGATCGTGTCGGCCGAGGTCACGGTGCGGCCGAGCGGCCGCGTGTTCTTCGTCGAGGGCCGCGATTCGCTGCTGCAGGCGGGACTCAAGGCCGGACTCAAGCTCGCCTACGGCTGCGGCAACGGAACCTGCGGCCTGTGCAAGGCGCGCGTGGTGTCGGGTGAAGTCGTGAAGACGATGCCCTTCGACTACCCGCTGTCGGAGGCCGAACGCCTGCAGGGTCACACGCTCCTGTGCGCGCATTCGGCCGCGTCGAGCGAGATCGTGATCGAGACGCTCGAAGCGCAGGGTCCGTCCGAGATCCCGGAGCAGGAGGTCGAGGTCCGCGTGCGATCGGTGGCGCCGCTCGCGCCCGACACGCTGCTGGTCCACGTCCAGACGCCGCGCGGCAGCCGGCTGCGCTTCCTCGCCGGCCAGAGCGCGACGCTCTACGGCGGCGCGGCGGACACGGACGCGCACGCGACCTGGCCGATCGCGAGTTGCCCCTGCGACGATCGCAACCTGCACTTCCACGTGGCGCGCGATGCGCGCGATGCGCTTGCGACGATGTTCTTCGACGGTGCGTTCCGGCCGGGCGACGCGCTGCGGCTGTGGGGGCCGTCCGGCGATTTCGTGCTCGCCGAGGACACCGGGCGGCCGCTCGCGTTCGTCGCCTGCGACACGGGCTACGCCCCGATCAAGAGCCTGATCGAGCATGCGATCGCGGTCGACGCCGCGCCAGCGATGTCGCTCGACTGGCTGGCGACCCGGTCCGACGGGCACTACCACGCGAACCAGTGCCGCGCGTGGGCGGCCGCGTTCGACGCCTTCCGCTACGAAGCGCACCAGGCCGCCGACGCGGCCGAGGGTGCCGAGGCCCTCGCCTCCCGCATGGCCGAAGCGCTCGACCTGCCGAAGCACGACGTCTATGTCGCTGGACCCGTCGCGTTCGTCGACGCGGCCTGCGCGAGACTCGCGAACGCCGGCGTGCCCGCGGCGCGGCTGCGCGCGCTGGTGCTGTGACCACCATGTCGTCGTCTAAGCGCATACCGATCGTGCCCGTGGCGGGCGAGGAATCCGACGACTGTTCCGCCGCCGAACCTTTCGTGCTGATGGTGCTGGGCGACAGCATGGCGCCCGAATTCTCGGAAGGCGAGATCGTGGTCGTCGAGCCGGAGGGACACGCCACCGACGGCTCGTTCGTCGTCGCGCAACTCGCGGACGGATGGACGCTGCGCCAGCTCGCCCGGACCACGGCCGGATGGGAGCTTCGGGCGCTCGACCCGGCCACCCCCGCGGTCGCGATTCCCGACCTCGCGCCGGTGCGGGGCGTCGTGATCCAGAAGAGCCTGCCCGGACGCCGCCGCGCCGCCAAGCGCTACGTCGAGTGATGGCGCGAGATCACAAAGGAGACCGTCCCTTGCCCTACTTCGTCTACCGCATCCATCGCTACGGAGGGCTCGACCGCGTCGATGCGTACGCGTCGTTCAAGGACGCCTCCGTCCGCGCGAAGGCGCTTCGCGTCGACCCCGGCCTCCCGCCCGACATGACCGTCAAGGTCGTGTTCGCCGAGACCGACGCCGACGCCGAGGCGTTGCTCACGCAAGAGCGCGCGCCCAGGCCCGGCCTCGAGGGCGACGAGTAGTCGCAAAGCGGAGCCGGTGCGACGTGGTCGACGAAGCGGCCTACCGGGAAGCGCGACTCGCCACGGTCGAACGACGCTGCATGTTCGAGGCCGCGCTCCTGTCGCGGTGCGCCGGGTGCGCGACCTCGGTGCGCGTCGCGCTGGCCGAGCGCGAGGCGATCGGATGCGCGTCGCCCGCCGCGCATGCGGACTGCACCTCCTTCGCGAGCTTGCTGCGCGAACGCGCGCTCTTCGCGCTGAAGCTTCCCCCTGGCGCGCCGCCGCCGCACGCCGTCGTGACGAAGCTCCAGTGCGGCGGCATCACCGGGCTGCACATGGGCGCAGGCGTCCTCGAGGACGACGTGCGTCGGCTCGTCGCGGGGGCGATCGCGAGGCACGGCTGCCTCTCCGACCTGCCGTGGCCGGACATCGTCGCCGCGGTGGTCCGCTGGCAGGGTCGGCGGCGTCACGCGCCGGAGGGCCGGTGAGCCCGCCGCGCGCCGAACTCGTCGCCGCCGTGCGCCGGAACTGCGCGATCTCCGACGCACGCCACGCACGCGAGATGACGATGTGCACCTACCTGCTCGCGATGCGCGAGCACTTCCGCTGGGAGCGGGGCATGGCGCAGGGTGCGCCGCTCGCCCGCGACGAAGTCGGCGCCTGGCTCACCGCGCGGGAAGCCGAGTGGGAGACGCTCGCGGGCGAGGACTACCGGCCGCTCCCCGTCGGCGGCGAACTCGTCGATCCCTGGGACGCCGACGCGGTGAACCGTACGCTCCTGCCCGAGGGACTCGTCTACGGCGCCGGGATCGGCCGCTTCGGCAAGCCGCAGTTCTTCGTCGCGGCGCTGGAGCGCAACGAGCGGCGCCACGGATCGCGTGTGCTGGTCGCCGGCCGCGAGCATGCGCGCGACCTCGACGCCGCGCCGGCCGCGACGCGGGGGGACACGATCTACGTCCGCCGCGAGTCGCTCGCCCGCGTGCTGTGGGACATGGCCGAGGCCTGGGGCGTGCGGCGTGGCGATGGCGCGCTCAAGTCGGCGCTCGACGCGCACGGCTTCGACGCCGGATCCGCCGCGGCGTTGCAGCGCATGGTCGATGCGGAGACCGAGACGCTCATCCTGCACGAACTGGGCGAGCGCGAGGCCGCGACCTGGCTCGGACCGGCGTGGGAGCGTTCGCTGAGCGAGGCGAAGCGTCGCCGCACCTCGATCGTCATGCGCGCGGCGCGCGACCACCTCGCCGACTGCCTCGTGACCTTGCCGGAACTCGTGCGGCGCGACGCCCGGGCGTCGCTGCACCTGTGGTTCGCCGGCCTCGACGGCATGCGCCGCGAACTCTTTCCGCGCGCGCTCCTCGCCTACCGCGCCTGGCTCGACGGCGACCGGGGCGACGCGCTGCTCGACACGGCCGCGGCCGGAGCGGAGCACTGGCGCCGCGCCTGCGTCCAGGTGGTCGATGCCCTCACCGCCGGTGACGGCGAGCGCTCAGTCGACGACCTCTCGACCTCGGACGCGTTCCGGTTCTAGCCTCGCCCCTCGAGGACCGGGCATCGGCGCTCGACGCGCCGCCACCGGAGACTCCGCCGCCACTGCCAACTGTCAACTGCCAACCGCCCGCTGAACCGCGCTCAGAACCGCCGCTGGTAGCCGATGCCGAGTTCGTACTGCCGCATGCCGATCGTCTCGGTCGTGGTCGGCGGCGCACCGAAGGGCACGAACAGGCTCGTGCCGGTCACCTCCTCGCGCGGCGCGTACATGAACGTGCCGGTGAGTTCGGACACCGCGTCGATCTTCCAGGTCGCGCCGAGCGTCCAGTGGCTCTTCATCACGCCGGGGGCGAGGATGTTGAACGTCACGTCCTGCGGCTGGATCGGGTTGTCCGTGTGGTTGTAGCCGCCGCGCAGCGTCCAGCGGTCGTTCAGCCGGTACTGGACGCCGAACTTCCAGACGTCGACGTCCTGCCAGCCGAAGCCCGCGCCGCCGCTCCCGCCGAGGCAGGCGCCCGCGTCGCCGCCGGCGCAGTTGAGGATCAGCGCGCTGCGGTTGTGCACCGAGTCGACGTCGCTGTACCAGATCCGCTCGAAGTCGAGCGCGATCGTCCAGCGGTCGTCCGGCGTGACGGCGAAGCCGGCGACGAGCGACGACGGGATGTCGAATCCGCCCGACTGCGCGAACAGCCCGCGGTACTTGCCGAACTCGTCCATGTCGACCTTGCTCGCGTACGCGACGCCGATCGACAGGAACTTGTTGATCTGCCCCATGTAGCCGACGCGCACGCCGATGCCCCAACTGTCGTCGGTGCCGCGGTTGGTCACGTTCCCCGGGCTCGTCGACAGCATCGGGTTGTCGAACGCCTGGACGCCCTCGGCCTCGAAGCGCTGGTAGGTGACGACCGGCGCGACGCCGATCGAGTGGCCCGGCGTGAACTGCCAGGACAGGTACGGCGCGATCATCAGTTGCATCAGGTCGACGCCGAGCTTGCCGTTGCCGCACAGCAGGTTGTACGGACCGGGATTCGGGTTGAACGACGCGCAGGCGGAGGCCGCGGGAATCTCGCCGCCGCCGTAGTCGGTGTTCATGCCGCCGTTGCCGAACACGGTGACGCCGAACGCCACGGTCGGGCTGTAGCGCCAGTGGATTCCCATCTCCGGCACGAAGAAATTCTCGCTGCCGCTGGTGCTCTGCCCGTCGATGTTCGCCGGACCCGAGCCGCTGCGCGAGGCGTCGCGCTGCGGGTTGAACCACACGAGGCCCGCCTCCCACATGCTGGAGTCGAGGAACGACATCGCTCCGGGGTTGAGCGCGCCGCCGAACGGTTCCTGCGCCACGGCGACGCCCGAACCACCCATGCCGAGCGATCTCATGCCGTAGCCGTGCGCGAAATAGCCGTCGGTGGCTCGCGCGGGCCCTGACGCGACCGCGAGGCCCGCGAGCGCGAGGCACAACGTCGTCAGTCGGAATCCGTTCATGGTCTCCCCCCGTTCCCGGTGATTGCGGTCCTTCCCTGCATCAGATGAACAGCGTGACGTCCGCCTCGCCGGCGAACTCGAGGAACGTCGCCGCGCCCCCGAGGTCGATGCCGTCGATGAACTCGCTCCGCTCGAACTCGAACAGGTCGATCGTCATCTGGCAGGCGATCAGCGTGACGCCCGACTCGAGGCACAGGTTGCGCAGGTCCTCGAGAGAGGCGACGCCGTGCTTCCTGATCTTCTGCTTCATCATCGCCGTCGCCATGTCCTGCATCCCCGGGATCGCGCTGACGAGCACGGGCATCGGCACCGGCATCGGCATCGCCGGGTTCGCGAGCGGGCTGATCTTGATGCGCTTCAGGCTCTTGCGCAGCAACTGCAGGCCGTAGAAGGTGAAGAAGATCCTGACTTCCCAGCCGAGCGCGGCGGCGGTCGTCGCGAGGATGAACGGCGGATACGCCATGTCGAGCGTGCCCTTGCTCGCGATGATGGCCATCTTCTTCGGGCGGGGCTCGTCCATGTCAGTCCTTCCGCTGGCGGGGAATTCCGGGGCGTCGCGCGCTCGCGCCTGCTACTTCTTCTTCAGGAAGAACACGTACTCCTTCCCCTGTTCGGCCTGCGACACGAGCGGGTTGCCGGTCTGGTTCGAGAACGCCTGCATGTCCTTGACCGAACCCGGGTCGGTCGAGACGACCTTCAACACCTGGCCGGAGGCGAGGTCGTTCAGGGCCTTCTTCGTCTTCAGGATCGGCAGCGGGCAGGACAGGCCGCGGGCGTCCAGTTCCTTGTCGTGGTGCATGGTGGTCACGATCGTGTCTCCTCGTTCGATTCGGCTCGAGCGGCGCCGCCGGGAAGCCCCGAACCGGACCGCGGGTTCTCCGGACATGCCAGGCGCACCTCCGGACCCCGTCAGGATATCGCGCATTAGGCGCGGCTCCGTTCGGGGGGTCTATAACCAAGTCGGGTAAGACCCTGCTACCCGAATGGGGGATGCCGTGGTCAGGAGTCAGGAGTCAGTTGACAGAGGTCAGAAGCGGCGGTGTTTTCGGTGGCGGCGCATCGAGCGCCGTTGGGAGGTTCTCCTGGGGCGGCCAGACGACATGGGCGTCGCTGAACTTGATCTGAATCAAGCATCCGAACGACTCGCGGCGTCAGGTGGCCAAGGACAGGCGCGACGGTGATGTTGCGGGCAGCGCATCGGGTGCCGCTGCGATGCCTGCGAATCCGATTGTTCGCAGCGCGTGACGATGCGCGTCGTGTCGCTGCATGCGCGCGACGCGTGGGTCAACCACGCGGTCTTGCCGTCGCGCGACGGGCCGAGTACGATCGACGCGAGTGCCCCGCTCGAGGTTCACGGCGCGGCGGCATCGCGATGCGCCCGTGCGTCGACCTGCACCGCCTCGTCCGCGCGAGTTTCCAGGAAACCGTCCGCACTTCGAACCTGCGCCATGACCACGAGCAAGATCAGCATCGTCGTCGTGTCCGGAACGCTCGAGCGGTTGCACATGGCGGCGATGATGGCTTCCGTCGGCGCGGTGAGCGGCAACGCCGTCACCGTGTTCCTGTCGATGAACGCGCTGCAGTACTTCCGTCGCGGCGCCTCCGCGCCGGAAGCGGAGGGGTCGTTCGGCCGGCAACTCGCCGGCAAGAACGCACCGGGGTTCAAGAGCCTCTTCCAGAGCGCGGTCGATCTCGGCGACGCGAAGGTCCATCCCTGCTCGATGGCCATGGACGTGCTCGCCATCGAGCGCTCGGAACTCGAGCCCTGGCTCGGGGAACCCCTGGGACTCACCCGCTTCCTCGCCGACGCCGAGGGCGCACAGGTGTGGAGTTTCTGAATGACCGAGAGAGTCGTCATCGACGCGCGCGGCAGCTTCTGTCCGGGCCCGCTCATGGAACTGATCGCCCGGCTGAAGTTCGCCCAGGTGGGCGAGGAATTCGAGGTGCTGTCGACCGACAAGGGGTCGGCGAGCGACATTCCCGAGTGGGTGCGCAAGGTGGGCCACGAACTCATCGACAGCCGGGAGGAAGCAGGCGTCTGGCACATCGCGCTGAAGAAGACGAAATAGAGGAGGAGACGAGATGAAGATCCTGATCGTCGGTGGCGGCATGGGCGGCACGATCCTGGGCAACAACCTGGCGCGGCGGCTCGCCGCCGAGATGCGCGCGGGCAAGGTGCAGCTCACGATGCTCTCGGCGTCGGACAAGCACATGTACCAGCCGGGTCTCCTGTATCTCTGTCTCGGACGCATGACGCCCGACGAGCTCTACCGCGATCAGGCGAGCCTCCTCGAACCGGGCATCGACTTCCAGGTCGATCCGGTGGAGACCTTCGAACTCGACCACAACCGGGTCAAGACCAAGGGAGGCAAGACGCACGTCTACGACATCCTGGTCATCGCCACCGGTTCGCGCGCGGTGCCCGTGATGATTCCCGGCCTCGCCGAACACGCCGAGAATTTCTACACCGAGGCCGCGGCGCTCAAGATGTTCAAGCGGTTGCAGGGTTTCCAGGGCGGCCGCGTGGTGATCGCGGTCGGCGTGCCGCACAAGTGCCCGATGGCCCCGCTCGAAATCGTGTTCATGCTTCACGACTACTTCAAGGATCGCGGGATCCGCGACAAGGTCGAGTTGCACTACACCTACCCGGTCGGGCGCGTGCACAGCCTGGAAAACGTCGCCAAGTGGGCCGCTCCCGAGATGGACCGCCTGGGCATCACCTACGAGACCTTCTTCAACATGAAGGAAGTCGACGGCGCCAAGCAGATCGTGCGGAGCGAGGAAGGCGGCGAGGCGCGCTATGACCTCCTCATCACCGTGCCGGCGCACAAGGGCATGGAGGTGATCGAGGCGAACAAGCTCGGCGCCGGCGGCTTCATCCCGACCGACAAGGCGAAGCTCACGATGGAGGGGCGCAAGAACGTCTACGTGATCGGCGACACGACCAACATACCGATCAGCAAGGCGGGCTCGACCGTGCACTACCAGGCCGAGACGCTCGGCGAGAACATCGCCGCGATCGTGAAGCTCGGCAGCCCGGTGCGCGAGCACGACGGCAAGGTGTTCTGCTTCATCGAGGTGGGCAAGGACCGCGCCACCTACGCGCAGTTCAACTACACCACGCCGCCCGATCCCAAGGCGCCCACCAAGGCGGTGCATTGGTTCAAGATGGCCTACAACAAGCTCTACTGGACCAGCGCCCGCGGGCTTCTGTAGGAGGCAGCCATGGACGACGCCCAGGCAATGGAACTCGAGCGGATCGTCGCCGCGGCGCGCGACTCGCTGACCGACGAGATGGTGGGCCGCCTCTCGGCCACGGCGGCCGAAGGCCTCGATCTCCTCGACAAGGTGAATCGCTCGGGCGTCGCCGGCGCCTTGCCCGCGATCTCGCAGCTCGTCGCCAACGGGGACCTCGAACGGCTCGTGCAGCTCGCGCGCACCTACGGCGCCGCGCAGGACTCGCTGACCGACGAGATGGTGTCTCGCCTCGCCGGCACGGTGGCGGAATCGCTCTCGATGATGGACCGGTTGAATCGCGCGGGGCTCGACCGGCTGGTCGGCTCGATCGAGCGGCTCTCCGACGTGCTCGAGCGCACGCTTCGGGCGCTCGAGACCGCCAACCGGACGATGGCGGGCGAACCCGCCGCCACCGGAGGCTTCGGCGGCGTCTGGGCGCTCATGCGCCAGCCGGAGAACCAGGAGACGCTGCGCTTCCTGCTCGCGTTCGGGCGCGCGTTCCGCAAGGGGTAGGTCGCTTCGCCCCGGCTACGCCACCCGCGACAGGTCCGCTCGGGCGGCCGGGCCGCTGCTGTAGACGTTCAGGTACTTGAGGCAGATCACGCGCAGGCACGAGGCGATGTTCTTGTCGTTCGCGACGAGGCATCCGTCGTGCACCCGCTCGATCAGGCGCGGAAGCGTGAGCCGCGACTCCTTCGCCATGTCGTCCAGCACGTTCCAGAAGGCCCGTTCGAGGCAGATCGTCGTGCTGTGGCCGTGGATCCGGAAGCCGCGCTTCTCGGGGATGAACTCGCTCAGCTGCGACGTCGTGCAGGCGTTGAACATGTGGTCCAGCACGTCGTTGATCTCGGTGTAGATCTTCACCCGCCCTCCCCCCGCGCGTTGGCAACAAATACCACCCCGGACCACGGCGACCCTTCTAGAATCGTCAGCATACTCGAAACGGCGCCCGGGGCACCGGCCGCTCCGGGGGCGAGGAGACGCCATGGAGTTCTTCCGCAAGACGCTCGATCCGGTGTTCGCGCTCGCCGCGATCGCCGTGCTCGACGTCTTCCTGTTCCTGCTGCTCGGCGCGTGGACCGTCGGCGGCGGCGAGACGATGATGACCGGGCTCATGGCCAAGGCGGTCGTCGGCGACGACCTCGAGCGGATCCCGTTCTGGAACATCGTCTTCCCGCCGCGCGCCGACTACTGGAAGATCTACATCAGCCTCGGCATGCTGTTCGGCGCGTTCATCGGCGCGCTGCTCTCGAAGGAGTTCTACCTGCGCATGCCGCGCCGCGCCTCCGAGTGGCTGATGATCACCGTCGGCGGGCTCCTGATGGGCATCGGGATCCGCATGGCGTACATCTGCAACGTGTCGACGTTCTTCGGCCTGCTGCCGGAGATGAACATGGGCGGCTACCTGGCGATCTCGGGGATCCTCGCCGGGGCCTGGGTCGGGTCGCTCGTCTACAAGAAGCTCCTGGAGGGGTGACGTTCATGACACCGGTCGTCGAGTGCCTGGTCGCGTTCGTGTTCGGCTCGGTCGTGGGGCTCCTGATGCAGCGCTCGCGCTTCTGCAACACCGCGGCGCTGCGCGACGCCATCATGTTCAAGACCTACCGCAACACCAAGGCGATGCTGATGGCGATGATGATCCTCACCGTCGCGTTCACCGGCTTCATGAGCCTCGGCGCCGGCCATCCGATGGAATTCGACGTCGGGCTCAACACGTTCGCCGGCCTGTTCCTGTTCGGGATCGGCATGGTGCTCGCCGGCGCCTGCACGGTCTCGACGTGGGTCAAGACCGGCGAGGGCAACCTCGGCGCCCTCTGGGCGCTGGTGTTCACGTTCGTCGGGATGTTCCTGTTCTCGCTCGCCTGGTCGTGGAACTGGTGGCCGCCGGCGCCGCAGACGATGACCGGCCAGCCGAACCTGCCCGCCCTCCAGCTCGGGTTCGCGAACGCGCGCACGCTCCAGGACAAGCTCGGCGTCCCGGCCATCTTCTTCGGGCTGATCCAGTTCGCCGTGCTGCTCGCGATCTACCGGACGATCCTGCGCCGCGAGCGGGCGCAGCAGCAGAAGCACGACGAGCATCAGCGGGAAACCTCGGCGCAGGGCGCCTGACGCCGTCGCGAAGGAGCGAGCCATGGGTCTGTTCGGATCGAAGAGGAAGGTCGAGGAGGCGGTCGCGGGCGGCGAGGCCGTGCTCGGCGACGGCCGCAGGATCGAGGTCGCGCGCCGCGTGGATTGCCGCGGAGACTCCTGCCCGCGCCCGCAGCTGATGACGAAGAAAGCCGTCGGCGAGATCGCGCCGGGCGGCGTGGTCGAGGTGCTCGTCGACAACCCGTCGTCGGTCGAGGCGCTGCCGCCGATGTGCAACGAACTCAACGCGACGCACCTCGAGACGATCAAGGACCCCGCCTGCTGGCGCGTCTACATCCGCAAGGACTGAACGTCGGGACTTCGCGATGATCATCCGCCTGCTCATGCGCTTGTTCGTCGCCGCGTCGGCGATCGCCGTCGTCGCGGGCCTCGCGTACGTCTACGTGAAGCCGCCGGAAGGCATGCGCGTGTCGCGCGAAGGCGTGCCGCTGCTGTCGCCGCCCGTGGCCCACCCGGGCACCGGCGAGGCGATCGCGCTCGAACGGCTGGTGCAGCACTTCAAGGGAGGGGGCCGATGATGGACCTGCAGACGATCGCGTACCTCGTGCTGTTCTTCGTGGCGTTCGGCGCGATGGCGCTCGCGTTCTTCAGCGACTCGCTGTGACGCCATGAATCGCGAGAGCCTCGTCTTCTGCATCGGCGCGCTCGTCGTCGCGCTGGGCGTCTGCGCGTTGGGGTTCCGCTGGGCCGCGCTTCCGCCCGCCGCCCTCGAAGCCACCCGGCACCCGGCGCCCGCGGAGACGCTGCCCGACGTCGAACTGGGCGGCGGGTTCGGACGCGTGTCGGTCATCGACCTCGTCGGGTACTACCTCGAGCATCCCCCCGCCCCGGCCGGCGACTCGGCGGGAGGCGCCCCTCCGGCGGCGAAGCGCTTCGGAGGATGCTGATCGTGCGGCTGGCGCCGTTCCTCATCATGTTCCTCGTCTCCACGGTCGCGATCGCGGCGAGCGGCGATTTCTCCTACGTGCGTGCCGTCCCGGCGGACGTCGGGATCGTGATCGCGGACACGCGCGCGGCGGACGCATGCCGCGCGAAGAGCCTCGAAGGCGCGCGCTGCCTGCCGTCCGCCGACTTCATCGCGCCGCAGTCCCGCCTGCCGGACGAGCGCAACCTGCTCTGGCTCCTCGGCACCGCGGGACTCACCGGCGACGAGCACGTACTGGTGGTCGGCGACGACGCCGTCGCGCGGGACTTCGTCGCGGGCATCCTCCATGTCGCAGGCCAGCGCGACGTGCGCGTGCTCACGGAGCCGGTGTCGCGACTGATCGCGTCGGGCGCGAACGCGGCCCCCGGACGCGGGCGTGCCTCGATTCGCGAAGCCGTGTACACGGCTCCGATGCGCGACGGCCTCGTGGTCCTGCGGCGCGAACTCGTCGCGATGCGACCCTGGCCCGTGGTGCTCGACGGCCGCAGCGACCGCGAATACCGGGGCGAGAGCGCCCGCGCCGTGCGCACCGGCCACCTTCCCGGCGCGATCAGCCTGCCGGCGGCCCGGCTTCGAGCTGCGCTCGATCCCGCATCCGCGCGCCCGTTGCTGCCGGAGTCGTCCGGCGCTGCGCCGATCGCCTACGCGCACGACGCCTACGAAGGCCTCGCGTACCTGACCCTGCTCGTGGCGGGACACGGTGTCCGCGCCCGGCTCTACGCCGAAGGCTGGTCCGCGTGGGCCACCGATGGATCGCTTCCCGCGGACGCGGTCGGATACCGGGAGAGCGCGCGGGACCGCGCGGGGACCTCCGCCGGCATCGAACCCGCGATCGGGACCAGCGATACGCGCCGCCTCGAGATCGCGCTCGTCATCGGGCTGGCGTTGACCCTCGCGGCGTTCGCCCTGGGACGCCGGTCCGGCCGAAGGAGACACGCGTGATCGACATCCTGTTCCACGTGGCGACCGAAGGCGGTGCGCGGCTGCTTGCGCCGCTCGCGCGCGCATGCCGGCGCGGCGGGCACCCGTTCGCCGCGTTCTTCACGCACGAGGGCGTGCGCGGACTCGCCGACCCGGATCTCCGCGCAGGTCTCGGCGACGCCCGCGCGGTGGTGTGCGAGGAGTCCTGGCACCGCTTCCGCGGCGGCGAGCCCTGCCCGGTCGAACTCGGGAGCCAGACGGTCAACAGCGCGCTCGCGGGCGAGTCGCGCCGCGTGGTGAGCCTGTGAGCGGGCGCGCGCTCCTGGTGCTCGCGCGCCGCAACCACGCCGAAGCCATGCGCGTTGCGGCAGGACTCACCATCCTCGGTCATTCGGTCGGCCTCGTGATCATGGACCGGCCGGTCGACGAAACCGCGGAGAACGCGGCCGGCGCCGAACTCCTCGAACTGACCGGCATCGAGCCCGAGACCACCGTCGCCGCCATGGCGGACGACCTGCCGCTCCTCGACGCGAATGCTCTCGCACGACGGCTCGAGAGCGCCGACGCGGTCTTCAGCCTGTGAAGATCCTCGAACTCGACACCGGTCTGTTCCCGGACGCCCAGACCGTGGCCGCTGCCCTGCGGCACCTCGGGTCCACGCACGACGTGGTCACGATCGACCTTCGGCGTCCGGACCTGCAGGACCCGGATTGGGACCGCGTCGTCGCGGCGATCCTGGCGTCGGACCTCACGATCTCCCTTTGACACGAGGAGCGAAGCGATGAAGACACGATGGGCGACAGGATGGATCACGGTGGTAGCCGGGCTCGTCGTCGCGATGATGACGATCGCCCGGCCGGCGGCCGCCGCCGACCCGCTGGTGAACGTGGACTGGGTGAAGGCGAACCTCGGCAAGCCCGGGATCGTGTTCATCGACTTCGCGCCGCCCGCGGACTTCCTCCGCGGCCACATCCCCGGCGCGGTCAACAGCAACTACGCGAAGGACGGCTGGCGCGAGGAGCGCGCGAGCGACAAGGTGCCCGACATGCTGCCCGCGAAACTCGAGCCGCTGGGCGAGATGATCGGCAAGCTCGGCATCGACAACGCCACGCACGTCGTGCTGGTGCCGGCAGGCATGTCCTCGACCGACATGGGCGTCGGCACGCGCGTCTACTGGACCTTCAAGGTGCTCGGCCACGACAACGTGTCGCTGCTCGACGGCGGCATGGCGGCGTGGACCAAGGACAAGAAGAATCCGCTGCAGACGGGCGCCGCGAAGATCGAGCCCAAGACGTTCAAGATCGCCGTCCGCAAGGACATGATCGTCACGATGGACGACGTGAAGAAGGCGAAGGCGGCCGGCGTTCTCCTCGTCGACAACCGGCCGGAGGACCAGTTCGCCGGCATCAACCGCCATCCGAAGGCGACCGAGAGCGGGACGATCGAGGGCGCGAAGAACCTGCCCAACGGGTGGCTCACCGTCAACGGCGGCGGCGAGTTCCGCAACAAGTCGCAGCTCGATCAGCTCTACAAGGTCGCGAGCGTGCCCACGAGCGGCGACCAGATCAACTTCTGCAACACCGGGCACTGGGCGTCGGTCGGCTGGTTCGTGTCGAGCGAACTCATCGGCAACAAGAAGGCGAAGATGTACGACGGGTCGATGGTCGAGTGGACGATGCTGAAGGGCGGCCCGGTCGAACAGAGGGTGAAGCTGCAATAGCCGGTGCGCGCGCGTCTCGTCCTCGCGTTCGCGGCCTGGGTGGCGTGGGTCCCCCAGGCCGCGGCGCAGGGCGAGCACGAGCGGCGGCTCGCCGCCGAATTGACGATCCTCGCGGGCGATGTGCGCCTGCTCGACGAGGCGGCATTGCCGCCGCTGCGGATGGCGGGACTGCGCGAGCGGATCGCGGGGGCGCTCTCCTCGCTCCCGCTCCTGCTGCGCCGGGCCGGCGGCGACCCTGGGACCGTGCCGGTACTGCGCGACGGTTGGGCACGAAGCGACTGGCGCGCGCTTCGCGCCGCGCTCGCTGTCCTGCGCGAACGCCACCCGTTCGACGCGGGCGCTCTCCTGCCGACCCGTCCCACGCCCGCGCAGCGCGCCGTCGGCGCGGCGATCCACCGCGAGGTCTGCGCGGGCTGCCACGACGCCCCCGCAGCCGACACGAAGCTGCCGGCGCTCGACCTCCGCGCGCAGGCGAAGCGGATGCCGCGCGAGGAGTTCGCCGCGCGATTGCTCCTCGGCGTGCGCGGCGATCGCAGCACCGCGTACCGCAATCCGTTCAGCGATCTCGAACTCGCGGCGCTCGTCGCGTGGTACGAGGACGCACGCCCGGGAGACGCGGCGAAGAAGTGACGCAGGGCCGACGCGCCGGCTGATCCATCGGGCGGTCGATGCGCGACCGCGCGGCGACGCCCGGGGTGCGCGCTACCCGAGGCACTCCGGCGGGCAGCCGCGCTCCCAGAGCGCGGCCGGGCGCCTTGCGCGGTCGCGGAACTCCGGCGCATCGGGCGCGGGCCGGACGTCGCCCCACCACAGGTGCGAGCAGCCGGAGCGCCAGGCCATCTCGTCGGCGATCGTCGTGCCATGCGACACGCACGCCGCGTCGAGCGCCGCGAAGGCGCGGCGTACCGCCGCGTCGGCCGCCGCGTCCTTCGCGTGCAGCCAGTCGTAGCACGCGCCCGAGAGCGCCTCCATCTGCGCGACGAACGGATAGTTGCCGTGCGTACGCCCCCAGGCGTCGAGCCACTCGTCGGTGACGAGGCGCACCGATCGCTCCCTCGCCTCGCCCATCGATTTCGCCGTCGTCATCATCATGTGACGCATCAGTTCGGCGCGCGCGTGCGTGGCGCGGGCGAGCAGCGATGCGTCGCGCGCGGCGGCGATGTGCGCGCCGGCCTCGCGCGCGAGTTCGGACGTGCAGTCGGTCATTGCAGGGTTCCCGCGGGCATCTGGCCCATCATGACGAGGTGCGCGAGATCGTCGGCGCTCATGCCTCCGGTGGGTCGGTCGGCCACCTTGCGGCCGCCCTTCAGCACCGCCACGCGCGTGGCGACGTCGACGACTTCGGCCATGTTGTGGCTGATGAGGATCACGGTGGTTCCGCCGCGGTTCAGCTCGCGGATGAGATCGAGCACCTGCCGGCTCTCCGCGACCCCGAGCGCTGCCGTGGGCTCGTCCATGATCACGAGGCGCGCGCTCCAGCGCAGCGCGCGGGCGATGGCGACCGCCTGGCGCTGGCCGCCGGAGAGCGTGTCGACCGCCCGGTCGGTGTCGTCGATGGCCACATTGAGGCGCGCGAGATAGCCGCGCGCGTCCTCGCGCATCCGCCGCTTGTCGAGGAGCGGCAGCCCTGCCACCCTTCGCGTCAGTTCGGCGCCGATGAACAGGTTCTGCCAGATCGGAAGCCGCGGGGCGAGCGCGAGGTCCTGATAGATCGTCGCCACGCCGGCGGCGAGCGCGGCCTGCGGCGACGTGAAGCGGACTTCGGCGCCTTCGAGCTCGATGACGCCCTCGTCTTGCGCGTGCGCCCCCGAGACCACGCGGATGAGGCTCGACTTGCCGGCGCCGTTGTCGCCGCAGATCGCGAGCACCTCGCCGCGCAGGACGTCGAGATCGACGCCGCGCAGCGCCTCGACCGCGCCGTAGCGCTTGCGGATGCCCCGGAGCCGGATCAGGACATCGGCGGCGGCGACGCCGCTTCGATGCGCGCTCGCCGCTCCCGGCGCGGGCGGCGGCACTGCGGCGGCGTGCACGTGCGGCCCTTGCCTACTTCGCGAGGAACTTGTCGACGTTGGAGGCGTCGACCAGCACCGAATCGACCCACAGGTAGGGGCCGCCCACGACCTTCTCCTTCGGGATCTTCTGCACGACGATCCGGTTGAGCGCATCGACCGCCTGCGCGCCCATGGACTCGAACGGAATCGCCACCGTCGCGGTGAACAGGCTGTCCGGATCCTTGATGCGCCGGTACGACTCCTGTCCGCCGTCGACGCTCACCATCACCACGTCGCCCTTCTTGTAGCCCTGCGCGCGCAGGAGGTCGTCGATGATCCACGCCTGGCCGTCCCACGACGCCCACACGCCCTGGAACTTGCCCTTGTTCTGCAGGATGAGCGCCTGCATGCCGTTGCGCACGTCGTCGCGCCAGCTCGCGGTGCGCGCCATCGAGTGGCTGCCGAGCACCTTGACCGCCGGGTTCTCGGACAGGACGACGTCGAGTTCCTTGCCGCGGATGCGCGAGGCGACGTTCTGCTCGAAGCGCGCGGTGAGGATCTCGCCGCGGTAGTTCATCTTCGACAGCATGTACAGCGTCGCCTGCGCGCCGTTCACGTAGTCGTTGACCTGGATGTCGAACAGCGAATGCGGGCTCGTGCCCGAGACCACGGTGACGAGCGGGATGCCGGCCTTCTTCACCGCCGCGAACTGCGCGTCGGCCTCGACCGGCTTGCCCATGCACAGGATGAGGCCGTCGACCTTCGCCTGGATCATCGCCTCGATCTGCTCCGCGTGCTTCGGGAGGCTTCCCTCGGAATTCAGCTGCTGCACGGTCCAGCCGAGCTTCTTCGCCTCCGCCGCAGCGGAATTGGAGCAGCGCGCGTGCGTCTCGGCCGACATCTGGAACGCGATGATGCCGAGCTTGAAGGCGTTCGCGGACGAGGCCGCGGCGAGCGCGAACAATGCGACGATCGACATGCGCAACATGGTGCGGTCTCCTTGCCTAGATTCCGAATGCGGCTTTCTTGAGCGCCGCCGCCGACAGCGCCACCGAACCCACGATGATAAAGCCGAGCGCGATGTCCTGCACGTAGTACGGCGCGCCCATCAGCACGAGCCCGTTGCCGAGCATGCCGATGGTCGCGGCGCCCGTGAGCGTGCCCGGCACGTTGCAGCGGCCGGGCTCGAACATGGTCATGCCGAGGAGCACCGCGGCGATCGAGGTCAGGAGGTAGTCCTTGCCCATGTCCGGCGCCGCCGAGTTGAGCGTGGCGGCGAGCAGCACGCCGACGAGGCCCGCGCACGCCCCGGAGAACCCGAGCGCGAGCACCTTCATCCGTCGCACCTTGACCCCGGCGAGACGCGCGGCCTCGTCGGCCTCGCCGGTGAACACGAGGTGCAGGCCGAGCCGCGTCTGCTTTTGCACGACGACGACGAAGAGCGCCACCGCGGCCAGCCACAGGATGAGCGCGGGGATGCCCGCCACGCTCCCGCGCCCCAGCGCGAGGAACGCGGGATCCCAGCGCCCCACGAAGGCGACGCCTCCGGTGATCGCGAAACCCAGTCCGGTGGCCACCGACGCCATGGCGAGCGTCGCGATCAGCGACGGGATGCGCATCGCGGTGACGAGGAACCCGTTCACGAGTCCGGCGCAAAGGCCCACGGCGAGCGCGGCGAGCACCGCGAGGGCGGGCGCGACCTGATGGAAGACGAGGCCGCCCGCCACCACCGCGCACAGGCTGCACACCGCGGCGAACGACAGGTCGAGTTCGGCGGCCGTGAACGCGATCGAGAACCCGATCGCGAGGATCGCGAGGAAGCTCACGTGCTTGCCCACGTTCAGCAGGTTCACCGGGTCGAGGAAGTTCGGCGCCGCGATCGAGAAGAACGCGAAGAGCGCGAGCGCCGCGAACGCGGTACCCCAGGTGGCGAGGACGTGGCGAAAGCTCATGCCGGAGCGCTCGCGGCAAGCGCGAGCGCCGCCTGCCGGATCCGCCGGTAGCGGGCGAAGCGCGCCGTGTGCGCGTCGTGGCGCGCGCGCCGCGGCTCGAAGCGACGCAGGCGCGTGACCATCGCCGACGCGGCGCCGGCAATGTCCGCGGCGAGGCCGAGGCCGACCGCGGCCGCGACCGCCGCACCGACGAGGCCCGTCTCCGGCTCGGCGGAGCGCAGCACCGGCAATCCGGTGACGTCCGCCTTGATACGGCACCAGGCATCGGATCGGGCGCCCCCGCCCGCCACGCGCAGCTCTCGCGCCCGCGTCCCGCTGCCTTCCTGTGCGACATCGAGCACGTCACGCACCGCCAGCGCCACGCCTTCGAGCACGCTCCACAGGAAATCGTCCGGCGCGCTCCCCCGTCCGATGCCGTGGAACGCGCCGCGCACTTCGCTGTTCCACACCGGCGCGCGCTCGCCCGCGAGATAGGGCAGGAACACCGGCGCATCCGCGCGGAGCGGACCGCGTCCGACGCGCGCGAGCGCGACCTCGAAGGACCCGCGGACGCGAAACGCCGCGTGGCACCAGAGGGCGCAGTCCGCCCCCGCCTGCGTCGGCCCGCCGACCTGGTGCGCGCCTTCGGTCCACGGCAGCGACACGAGGCCGGGGGCCCTCGCCGGTCGCGCGGTGAGAAGTCCGATCGCCTCCGAGGTCCCCGCGATGTCGTACGCGTCGCCGGGCAACACGGCACCCGCGCCCACTGCCGAGGCCCAGGTGTCCATCGCTCCCGCGAAGACCGGAACCTCGCGAAGCTCGGGCGTCACGTCGTCGCGCACCGGTCCGACGCATTGCCACGGCGCGAGTCCGGTCACGAACCTGCCGGTCAGCCTGCCGGCCAGGAACTCGCGCGGCTCGACGACCAGGTCGATGCGCTCGTGGCGCGCGGGCTGGTGGCGTTCGATCCATGCGAGGCGCGCCTCCGCATCGAATGCGGTCGTCCCGGGCAATTCGCGCGCGATCGCCGCGGCCCGCGCATCTCGAAACGCGATCGCCGGTCCCAACGGACGCCGCCGCCGGTCGAGCAGCACCTGCGTGCGCGTGAGTCCGCAGACACACACCGCGACCACCCGACCGCGTCGGGGCAATCCGCGCAGTGCTGCCGCGGAGGTCCGGCGCAGCGCGCTCCACCAGTGCTCGGGGTCGATCTCCGCGAAGCCGCGGCGCGGTTCACGAATGGACAGCGGGACCGCCGACGCCGCGCGCACGCGTCCGTGCATGTCCACGAGTCCCGCGCGCAGCGAACCGGCTCCGACGTCGACGGCGAGGACGAACGGGGTGGGCACCGGGCGATTATAGTGGGGTCGGAGCCGCGATTCGCGCGACACGATGCGCTGGTCGAATCGCGTCTCCGACCCGGTTTCGGTGCAATGCGCGAACCACCCCCGTCAGCACGGCGCTTCGCTTGAGTTTTCGTGCGATTGCCGCCATAATGCCGGCATGAACTTCCGCACGCCGCGCACGCACGAAGCCTCGACCGCGAGCCCCGCTCGCCGGTCGTCGTGCGCGCACGCGCGCGTGTCGTACTCCGCCCTCCGCCGCCACGATCGCGGCACGCTCGCCTGCCTCGGGAGCGCCCGGTAACCGCGAGCCGCTCCCGGACCTCCCCGAGGTCCCGAGTCGCCGCCGTTGCCGGGATCCTGCGCTGACCGCCGCCGTCCCACGCCCGCGCGCACGCGCGGCGTGGACACGCATTCACGCATGACCGCTTTCCGGAGGCTGCCGTGTTCGACCTGCACGATGTGACCCTTTCTTCCCGTGACGCCGCGGCGCTCGCCGCCCTCGTGACCGACTGGCCCGCCCGGGACGCTTCAGAGCAGGCCGCCGCCGACGTGATCGCCGACACCGTCGCTGCCGCACGCGTCATAGCGGACCGCACGCTCGCCGTCGACACCGTGGCGCTGGGCACGACGGTGACCTACGACGAGCTGCCCTCCGGCACGCGCCGGACCGTGACGCTCGTCCACCCCGCCGGCGCCGACCCCTCGCGCGCCCGCGTCTCGGTGTTCGCCCCGGCGGCGCGCGCCCTGCTCGGCCGTCGCGCCGGCACGCGGGTGCCCGCGAGTCTTCCGGATCGCTCGATCCGCGAACTCGCCATCGTCGCCATCGCGCGCGGTGGAGTCGGCGATGCGCACTGACACGATGGACGCGGCGTCGCCGGGGGCCGGGTACGCGCGCGGCGTGGTGCCGCTCGCCCTGCCCGAGTGCCCGATCGAGCAGGTGATCCGCGCCCGCGATGCGTCCACGCGCTCCGCGCTGCACGAGGAGGCTCGCGCTCGCCCCGCGCGTCTCGCGGACGCGTGGCTCATCGCGGACGCCGAAGGGGTGCGCGCCATCGCGCGGTCGGAGGGCGCGCTGCGTCCGTTCGTCGCCGGCATCGTCGAACGGCACGGCGCAGCCGTCGTCGTCGGCGCGCCGCGCGTGCGCTACTCGCACCGGCCGACGCTCTCCGAGCCGTGGATGCGCATCACCGCCTCGGGGCCGTCGGGGTTGCTGCCGCTCATCCTGCGCGATCTCGACCGCAGGAAGGGCCGCACGCTGCGCATCGACGACCACGGCGGCCCGTTCGCGCTCGAAGCGGAGGCTCCGCTCGCGAACCTGCTGGGCTACGCGGACTGGCTCGATGAACTGTGCGAGGGTCGCGCCGACCTCGCGATGCGGCTCGTGCGCTATGCGGCCGTCGACGTCGATCCGGGACCGGAAGCCGCGTGACCGCCCGCCGGAACCGGCGCGCGTGCGGATGGCGCGCGTTCAGCGCGCGCGGATCGCGTCGCCGCCGGCAGGCGCGCCCGCGCTGACTCCGCCCGTCGCGGCGACGACGGCCGCAGGCTCGTTCGCCTGCCGCGCGAGCAACGCGCGGGCCTCGTCCTGGAACGAGCGCCAGGATTTCTCCCACTGGCCGTCGCGCGGCTTCGTGCTGGCGATCTTCAGGAGCAGAGCGCGCAACGCGGCCGTTTCGGCGCGCGCTGCTTCGGTCCGCGCTTCCGCCTCGGCGAGTTCCGAGGCGTAGACGAGTTCGACCTTCCGGTCGCGGCACACGCCGATGCAGTTCTGCGGTCCCTCGAGACGGCCGCAGCCGACGCACTGCCAGGCTTTCAGCGTCTCGATGGCGATTGCTCCGTGGTGCCCCTGTCCGGGACATTCTAGGCGCGCAGCGGCACGACCGCGCATCGCGAGCTTGACTTCGGTCAAGCTCCGGCCCGCCACGCGCCGTCGGGCGCGCTACCGCCGCGTCATCCGCGTGAAGTCGCCGATGACCTTCTGCATGTGTTCGAGCGCGTTGCCGCCCGAACCGACGACGCCCTTCATCGCCTCGACCACGTTCTGCATCGGGGCCATGTCCGGCAGCATCGCCATCGCGGCCTTCGCCTGCCGGACGCCGGGCATGCCCTCGGTCTGGTCCTCGATCAGCGCGAACACGCGCTTCTGCATCTCGGTGATGAGGTCGAACATCTCGCCCCAGTAGCGCATCGACTTCTCGAGCGCCTCCTGCGCGACGTCCTGGCCGGCGACCATCAGCGACTGCGCGTCGCGCGCCTCGGCCGCGGATCGCGCCGCCTTCTTGCCGAACGCGCGCGCCTCCTCCTCGCCGGCGAACTGGAGCTTGCGGAGCTTCGTCGTGTTGTCGATCGCGGCGTTGATGACGTCGAGCGCCATCCGCGCATTGGCCTTGTAGAGCTCGATCGCCTGCTCGGGCGTGAGCAGGTTCACGACGCCCGACAGGTCGCCGCTCTCGAGTCCCGGAGGCATCGCCGTGCCGCCACCCAGAGCCTTCTTCGCGGACGGACGGTGCTTCGCCTTGCGGCGGGGGGCGGCCTTCGGCGCGGCGGGTGCGGTGGCCTTGCGTGCCATGATCGGCTCCTCGGTTCGTCGGACGGGAACCCAGTTGACGCCATTCGCGTGGCAGCGTCAAGTCGGCGCCCTCCCGACGCCGACCAGTTGACCGCCCTGCACGTCGCGAGGCAGGATCGCCGGGCGTTCCCGACCCGTGTCCCGGAGATGAACATGTTCACGTCCCTCACGCGCGCGCTCGTCGCGTGCACCGCGCTCGCGCTCGGCGCGGCCTCGTTCGCCCAGACCCCCCCCACTCCTGCGTACTCGACGGCGAAGATCGCCGACAACGTCTACGTGTTCCGCGCAGGCGGCTACCTGTCGATGTTCGTCGTCACGCCCGAGGGCGTCATCGTGACCGATCCGGTCGGATACGCCGACGCGAAGGCGCCCGCGGCGTACCTCGAGGAGATCCGCAAGATCACGCAGGCGCCGGTCAAGTACGTGATCTACAGCCACCACCACTACGATCATTCGACCGGGGCGAAGATCTTCAAGGACCAGGGAGCGATCGTCGTTGCGCACCGCAACGCGCACCAGCGGCTCGCTGCGCTGCAGAACCGCGAAGTCGTGCTGCCCGACATGATCGTCGAGGACAGCGGCAGCTCGATCCTGCTCGGCGGCATGCGCGTCGACCTCCTGTGGGTCGGCGCCAACCACTCGGACAACACGCTGGTGATGCTGCTGCCGAAGGAGCGGATCCTCTACGCGGTCGACTGGCTGCCGATCCAGGGCGTGATGTACCGCGACATGCCGGACGGCTACATCCCGGACTGGTTCGCGGGCATCGACCGCGTGCTCGCGATGGAGTGGGACCGGATGATCCCGGGACATCCCGGACCCGGCAACCGGCTGGGCACCAAGGACGACGTGCGCGCGCTGCGCAACTACCTGGTCGACGTCTCGAACGCCGCGAAGCAGCTCGCCGCGGACCGGAAGTGCCTGAACGACGAGGCGATGCGGGGCGTCAAGCTGCCGAAGTACGAAGGCTGGAGCGGCTATCAGGCCTACCTGTTCGGCAACGTCGAGCGCTTCTGCGAGTACTGGTCGCGCGGAGTCTGAGTGGCCGGCCTGCGCGAGCGCTTCGGCCGCCCGTTGCGCCTCGCGATCCTCGGCGGCGGACCGTCGTCGTGGATCGGCCACATGCACCGCAGCGCCGCGGAGCTCGACGGCTGGTGGCGCATCGCGGGCGGCGTGTTCTCCGCGGACGCGGCGCGCTCGCGCGAGGCCGGCGCCGCGCTGGGCTTCGACCACGCGCGCTGCTACGGCACGATCGGCGAACTGATCGAACGGGAGCGTGCTCGCGCCGACCCGATCGAAGCGGTCGCGATCATGACGCCGAACGACACGCACCACGCGCTCGCGGCGGCCGCGCTCGACGCCGGCATCGACGTCGTCTGCGACAAGCCGGTCACGCACGACGCGGCGCAGGCGCGCGACCTCGCGGCGCGCGCGACGCGACACGGCCGGCTCGTCGCGATCACGCATGGCTACGCGGCCTACCCGATGACCCGCTACGCGCGCCATCTCGCGGGCGAAGGCGCGCTCGGCGCGCTGCGCTACGTTCAGGTCGAGTACGTCCAGTCGGGACTCGCGACACGGATCGAGGACGGTCCGCGCAACGCGCGTCTCGACTGGCTCCTCGATCCCGCGCGAAGCGGCCTCGCGCTGGTCATGAGCGCGATCGGCTGCCACGCGCAGCATCTCGCTTCGTTCGTCGTGAACCGGCGCGTCGCGAGCGTCTGCGCCGACGTGCTCTCGGTCGTGCCGGGCCGCCGCGTCGTCGACACCGTGTCCGCGCTGCTGCGCTTCGAGGGCGGGCTCGCCGGAACGTTCACCGCGTTCCAGGCGGCGGCGGGAAGCGAGAACGACATCCGCCTTCGCGTCTACGGCGAGAAGGGCATGCTCGAGTGGACGCACCGCGAATGCTCGTACTTGCGCGTCGCGATGCACAACGAAGGCCCGCGCGTCGTGGGGCGCGGCGATGCCGGATTGCCTCCCGGGATTGCGGCGCTGGGGCGCGCGCCCCGCGGCCACCCCGAGGGCCTGCGCGAGGCGTTCGCGAACATCTACGCGGAGGTCGCTCAGGAGCGGATGGCGCGCTCGCTCGGCGAGCGCGTGCCGGCATTCGTCTATCCGCGCATCGAGGACGGCGTGCACACGATGGCGTTCATCGAGGCCTGCGTCGCGTCGAACGGGCGGTGGGTCGAAGTCGGTCAGGAGTCAGTTGACAGTTGACAGTGGCGCCGGAGATTCCGGTGGCGGCGCATCGAGCGCCGTTGCGAGGGCCCCGTGGGTCCGACGGATGGATACGGACCGGCCACCGCCATGCAGCCAACTTGCAAACGTCAACTGGCTCCTGCCTCGCGGTTCGGAATCGCGGATGGCAGAGCTTGGCGAGCGACGGCTGCAGGCCGAATCCTGATCCGACACAAACCTCGCAACCGCGCTCGATGCGCGGCCACCGGAGACTCCGGCGCCACTGTCAACTGTCAACTGTCAACTGCCAACTGTCAACTGTCAACTGACCCCTGCGCGCCTTCTCCGCGACCCTCGCGTCGAACCGCTCGCGCAGGATCACGACGCGCTCGTGCGTGCCGCGCGCGATGAGGTCGATGCCGTCGTCGGCCTCGACTTCGAACGACAGTTTCCGGCCCTCGACGCGCACGAGCTTCGCGCGCGCGGTCAGCACGAGGCCGGGCGGCGTCGCCGCCTCGTGGCTCACGTTCACGTGCGTGCCGACGGTCTGCTCGCGCGGCCAATCGAGGTGCGGCTTCGCGAGGAGCAGCGCGCACCATTCGAGGAAGCCGACGAGATAGCCGGTCGCGAGCACCGACGGCATCGCCCGGAAGTCCTCCGACTCCGGATAGAGCGCCGGCACCATCTTGGATTCGGTCGCGACGAAGCGCAGTTCGTGCCCGAGCCCGGCCTTCAGCGTGTCCTTCACGTGCGGCTCCCGATGACGCGATCGCGCGAGCATACCGGAGCCACGTCGCCGGCGCCGCCGCGCCGGTTGCCTCGGGACGGGGCGGGCGTCAGCGTTTCACGCCGGGCGCGACGATCGTCACCCGCGACGGCTTCGACGGAACGGGCGGTGGCGGAGGCGGCGGCAACCACGCATCGCGGAACAGGAGCACGAGGCGCACGAACTCCCGCGTCTCGGGATACGGCGGGATGCCGCCGTAGCGGTCGACGATCCCTTCGCCCGCGTTGTACGCGGCGAGCGCGCGTTCGAGGTCCCCGGCATAGCGCGCGAGGAGTTCCTTCAGGTAGCGCGTGCCGACGCGCAGGTTGATCGCCGGCTCGCCGAGCTTGTCGGCGACCGTGCGCGTCGCGTCGCCGGTCACGCCGTAGCGCTCGCCGGTGTCGGGCAGCACCTGCATCAGGCCGACCGCGCCCTTCGCCGACACGACGGCGGGATCGTAGCCGGACTCGACCGCGATCACCGCCTTCACGAGCGCCGCGTCGAGCCCGTTCGCGCGCGCGCTTTGCGCCACGAGCGTCTCGAAGCGTGCGACGTTCGGGTGGCCGTGGACGCGCTGCCACAGCGGCTCGCCGACGAGGCGATCGGCGGGCGCAGACCCGGGCGGCGGGGCCGGCACCGGATCGAGGCTCGAGCGCCCCTTGAAGAAGAGTCGGTAACGCGGATCGCGTTGCTCGGTCGCGAAATGCGCCTGGCCGCTCTCGTCGACGTAGCCCCACAGGTCGGCACAAGCGTTCGCGGCGCAGGCGAGCGCCGCGAGGGCGAGCGCGGCCCGCCATCGGCGCACCGGCGGCGTCGATCGACTCGTCGCGGGTCGGGACGGGCATCGCATCGCACCGGATTCTTGCCGGGCGCGCGACCCCGACGCAATCGGGCGGGGCCGGGGGTTGACGGGCGCCTGGCACCGTCTATACTTACGGTAACCGGATATCCATACGGCTTTTCGATGCCCTTCCCCCGCCCCGCTGCCCGCCGTCCGTTCGCGCACCTCGCCGGCGACGCCGCGCCCGAACTGCCGCGCCTCACCGCGCGGCAGCAGCAGATCCTCGACTGGATCCGCACCCACATCGAGACGGCCGGCATGCCGCCCACGCGCGCGGAGATCGCCGCGGGGCTGGGCTTCTCGACCGCGAGTTCGGCGGAGGACCACCTGCAGGCGCTCGCGAAGAAGGGCGCGATCGAACTGAAGCCCGGAGCATCGCGCGGCTTGAGGCTGCGCGATTTTCCGGGGATGCCGGTGCAGGGCACGCTGCCGCTCGTGGGCCGCGTCGCCGCCGGCCACCCGATCCTCGCGGCCGAGCACATCGAGGGCCGCTACCGCGTCGACCCCGCGCTGTTCTCGCCCGCGGCCGACTTCCTGCTGCGCGTGCGCGGCGCCTCCATGCAGGACGCGGGCATCCTCGACGGCGACCTCCTCGCGGTCCACAAGACCGCGGAGGCGCGCTCCGGCCAGATCGTCGTCGCGCGCCTCGGTGACGAGGTCACCGTCAAGCGCCTGAAGCGCCGCGGGCGGGAAGTCGTGCTCATGCCGGAGAACGCGGCGTTCGTGCCGATCACGGTCGACCTCGCGGCCGCGCCGTTCTCGATCGAGGGCGTCGGCGTCGGGCTCGTGCGCGCCGGACGCGGGTTCTGAGCGGCCGTTTCTCCAGAAATTGTCACGGCGTTCTATTTCTACAGAAACAGGACACCCCGGGATCCTCATGCCCGCGAAACGCCCCGCCGCCCGCGCGCTGCCGCCGCGCCTCGAGGACCTGCCGAACGTCGGCCGCGCGGTCGCCGCCGACTTCCGCCGCCTCGGCATCGGAACGCCCGACGAGATCCGCGGCCGCGATCCGTACATGCTCTACCACGACCTGTGCCGCGCGACGCGCGCGCGCGTCGACCCGTGCATGCTCGACACGTTCATCGCCGTCGTGCGCTACGTCGACGGCGGCCCCGCGAAGCCCTGGTGGCACTACACCGCCGAACGCAAGCGCGTGCTCCCCGGCGCGCTCCCCGCTGCCAGGCACGCGCCTGACACCCCGCCCGCGACACCTCACCGCACATGACGCCGACCCCCCTCCTCTACGGCAGCAAGGGCTCCGGATCCGCCGCGATCGAGGCGGCACTCGCGCTCGCGAAACTGCCCTTCCGGCTCGTCGAGACCGCGACCTGGGATCGCACCCCGGCCTACGACGATCTCCTGGCGGTCAACCCGCTGGGCCAGGTTCCGACGCTCGTGCAGGCCGACGGCACGGTGATCTCGGAGAGCGCCGCGATCCTGATCCACCTCGGGCTCGCCCATCCGGAGAGCGGGCTCCTGCCGCAGCAGGCGTCCGCCCGCGCTCGGGCGCTGCGCGGACTCGTCTACGTCGCCGCGAACTGCTACGCGGCGATCGGCGTGATCGACTATCCCGAACGATGGACGCTGCCCGCCGACGATGCCGCGACCCACGAGCGCGTGCGCGCCGGCGCGCGGGCGCGGCTCCACGCGGCCTGGTCGACGTTCGCCGACCTGTTCGGCGCGGAATTCGCCTCGCGCGAAACGCCCGGCGCGCTCGAACTCCTCGCCACCGTCGTCTCGAAATGGTCCGGCGCCCGCAAGCACCTCGCGGAGCAGCGGAGCGCGTTCCACATCGCGCTCGCGCGCGTCGAGGCGCACCCGGTCGTCGCGGAGGTGTTCGCGCGGCACTGGCCGTGATGACGTTCGACGTTCAATACTGGACGATCGCCACGCACGTCGAGGACGTCTCCGGCGAGGAGATCGCGCGGCGTCTCGCGGCGATGGGTCAGTGACCCCGCGGGTGTCCGGCACGCGCCGGGACCCCCGGGCAGGAGCCTGCTCCCGATGCCGGATGCTTCCTCCGCCGCCGCGCGGCTGGCCGCGCGCCTCGCCCACCCGGCGATCTGGCGCGGCGGCGACTGCGCGCCGGAGCCGGCCTCGCTGCCGACCGGCTTCCCGCCGCTCGACGCGGTGCTGCCGGGCGGCGGCTGGCCGGGAGCGGGACTCGCCGAAGTGCTGCTCGCGCGCGAGGGCATCGGCGAGATCGCGCTGACGCTGCCCGCGCTCGCGTCGCTGCAGCGCGCGCGGCGCGATCTCGTGTGGATCGCGCCGCCGTACCGCCCCTGCGCACCCGCGCTCGCCGCCGCGGGCATCGACCTCACGCGCTTCCACGTCGTGCGCTGCGCGCGCCCCGAGGAAGCGCTGTGGGCCTGCGAGCAGGCGCTGCGCGCGCCCGAGTGCGGCGCGGCCTTCGCGTGGCTGTCGACGCGCGACGAGCGCGTGCTGCGCCGGCTGCAGGTCGCCGCGCGCGACGGCCGCACGTTCGGCGTGCTGTGGCGCCGTCCCGGCGAGCGCGGCGGCGCCGCGTCCGCCCCGCTCCGCCTAGGCCTCGCGCCGGACGAGCGCAGCGGGCGCCTCGCGGTGCACGTGCTCAAACGCCGCGGCGGCACGCTCGCCCGTCCGGTCGTCCTCGACCTCGAGGCGCGCAGCGTCGCCGCGCCGGGCATCGTCGTGCGCGCCCGTCCGCTGCCCTCGCCGCCGTGCCGGCCCGACCCGCGCACGGTCGCCGCGCACGAAGCCGTTCGCACGACGTCGATGCGGCACGCGCGGCAGGCGGCGTCGTAGCGCGGGACCTTCCCGCACCCTCGGCCGACCCATGCTCTGGGGCTGCCTTCTTTTTCCCGACCTGCCGCTCGAGGTCTACGCGCGCGGCTTCGACGCCGACGCCGCGGGGCGGCCCTTCGCGGTGGGGAGCGGCGGCTCGCGCCCGCAGGTCGTCGCGGCGAACGCGGCCGCGCGCGAACGCGGCGTCAAGCGGGGAGCGCCGGTCGCCGCCGCGCTCGCGCTCGCGCCCGACCTCGCGCTGCGCGACCGCGATCCCGCGGCGGAAGCGCGCGCGCTCGAGGCGGTCGCGACCTTCGCGCTCTCGTTCACCTCGACGGCGAGCCTCGCGCCGCCGCGCGCGGTACTCGCGGAGATCGGCGGGAGCCTGAAGCTCTTCGGCGGCCTCGATCCCCTGCTCGCCGCGATGACGCGCGGCATCGAGGCGCTGGGTCACGCGCCGCTCGTCGCGGCCGCGCCGACGCCGCTCGCCGCGCTCGTGCTCGCGCGCACGCGCCGGCACAGCCCCGTGCTGACGCCCGGCGCCCTGCCCGCCGCGCTCGCCGACGCCCCGCTCGCCGCGCTCGACCTCGATCCGCGCTCGCTCGACACGCTCGCCGCCGCCGGCGTGCGCACGATCGGCGCGGCACAGGCGCTGCCGCGCGACGGCCTCGCGCGCCGCTTCGGCGCCGCGCTCGTCGACGCGCTCGACCGCGCCCACGCGCGCGTCCCCGACCCGCGCATGCCCTACGCGCCGCCACCGTCGTTCGCCGGAAAGCTCGCGCTGCCCGCGCCCGCGCACGACGCCGCCGCGCTCGGCTTCGCCGCGCACCGCCTCGCGCAGGACCTCGCCGCGTGGCTCCTCGCGCGCGGCCTGGGCGTGCTCGACGCCGAACTCGCGCTCGCCCACGAGCCCTGGCAGCGCGCGCGCACCGGTCGTCCCGCGACGACGCTCGATCTGCGCTTCGCCGCGCCGGCGCGCGCCCTGGGCCACCTGTCGGCGGTGATGAACGAGCGGCTCGCGCGCGTCGTGCTGCCGGCGCCGGTCGACGCGCTCGCGCTCGCGACGCGCGCGACCGCGCCGCTCGCGAGCCGGCCGCTAGGGCTCCTGCCCGGCGATGGCGCCGACACTCCGCTCGTACCGCTCGTCGACCGGCTGCGCGCGCGGCTCGGCGACGGCGCGGTCGTCGGCTACGCGACGCACGCCGAGCACCGGCCCGAGCGCGCGCAGTCCGAGGCGGCCGAAGCCGCGCCCGGCACGCCGGCGTCGCTTCCCGACGCGCCGCGTCCGCTCTGGCTCCTCGCTGATCCGATGTCGATCGGCGACGCGCTCGCGGCGGCGCCCTGGGCGCTCCACGACGGTCCCGAGCGCATCGAGTCGGGCTGGTGGGACGGCGACGACGTGCGCCGCGACTACTACGTCGCGCAGACGCCGCAGGGCGCGCGCGCGTGGATCTTCCGCGACCATCGCCGCGGCGCCGACGACGGCGACTGGTGGCTGCACGGATGGTTCGCGTGACAGCGCACCTAGGGCGATGTTCAGGCCCCCGCCGCCTCCCGCCTGCGGTGCCACGCGCGGTAGTCGCGGCCCGGATGGACCTCGCCGCAGTTGCGGCATCGCCGCTCCGCCTCGCTGCTCGCGTAGAACCGCTCGTAGAGCGGCGGCAGGTCGTCGACGATGCTCTGCAGCAGCACGTCGTGGCGCACGATCGTCTCGCCGCAGGCAGCGCAACCCCACAGGAAGCCGTCCTTCTCGCCCGCGGGGCGCTGCATCTCGATGACGAGGCAGCGGCTGTCCGGCTCGGGCCGCTGCGGCGAATGCAGCACGTGCGCGGGCAGCAGGAAGATGTCGCCCTCGTGCAGGTCCACCTTCTCGTAGCGGCCGCGGTCCCAGAGGATCAGGTGCGCGTTGCCCTTGAACTGGTGGAAGAACTCCTCGGCCGGATCGTCGTGGAAGTCGGTGCGCTGGTTCGGCCCGCCCACCACGGTCACGATGAAGTCGGCGTCCCGCCACACCTGCTGGTTGCCGACCGGCGGCTTCAGGAGGTGCGCGTGGTCGTCGATCCAGCGCTGGAAGTTGAGCGGCCGGCCGAACCGGAGGTCGAGCTTCGTCATGGGTCGTGTCTCCCGGAGATCAGGGTTCGAATGCGCGGATCCGGTTCAACGCGGCAGGCCGCCGAATCCGAGCGGCGCGGGGGCGAGCGAGGTGATCCGCTGCAGCAGCGCTCGCATGTCGGGCTCGACCGCCGCGTCGCCGAGCGGATCGGGGCGCCGGCGGAACTGCCGCTCGATCTCCGCCCACTCGACGCGCGAGAGCGCGCGGCGCGCGATCGGCATCAGTTCGGACTCCTCGATGGCGAGATGCGCACGATAGCGCTCGACGAACGTGCGCGCCGCCTCGGCGAACGACGCCAGGTCGGCGGCACCGCCGTGCTCGGCGCGGACGAGCTTCTGCTGCAGCACGTGCAACGCCTCCTCGCCCGCCCCGTGCTGCCGCTGCAGGCGATCGAGCACGTCGTTCGCCTCGGCGGTGCGCGCGCGGATCGCGGGGAAGAGGAACTCCTCCTCCTTCGGATGGTGATGGCGCTCGGGGAAGATCTCGAGGTAGTGCAGCATCGCGTGGAACGAGGCCGCTTCGAACGGCGCGCCCTCCTCCGCCGCGCTCCGCACGAGCGCGGAGACGGTATCGAGCACGGCCGTGATCGAGCGGTGCTCGGCGTAGAGCGATTCGAGGAGGGTGGTGTCGCCCGTCACCGCGCCCCGGGGCGCCGTGGCATCGCCACGCGCGGATGCCGGGACGGCGGGCGCGGCGGCGCCGGTGCGCTCCCCGGGGCCGTCGACCGACAGGTAGCGTTGCAGCACCGTGGCGTCCGCGCGGAGGTCATCGGAACTGCCGTTCCACACCACCCGCCCTTTCTCGACCACGTAGTGACGGTCCGCCAGCCCGAGCAGCGGCACGAGGTTCTTGTCCACCAGCAGGATCGCGACGCCCTCGGCCTTGATCGCGGCGAGCGCGGTCCAGATCTGCTGGCGGATCAGCGGCGCGAGCCCCTCGGTCGCTTCATCGAGGATCAGGAGCTCCGGGTTGGTCATGAGCGCGCGACCGATCGCGAGCATCTGCTGCTCGCCGCCCGAGAGCTGGTTGCCGAAGTTGCGGCTGCGCTCGGCGAGCCGCGGGAACATCGCGTAGACGCGCTCGAGCGTCCACGGCGGCCGGGTCGTCCCGCGCAGCGACGCGGTCGCGACCAGGTTCTCGCGCACCGTCAGGTTCGGGAACACCTGGCGTCCCTCCGGAACGAGCCCCATGCCCAGCCGCGCGATCGCGTGCGGCGGCCGGCCTGCCACCGGCTTCCCGCGCCAGCGCACCTCGCCGCGTGCGGGCCGGATGAGACCCATCAGCGCATGGATCGTGGTCGACTTGCCCATGCCGTTGCGACCGAGGAGCGAAGTGCACGAACCGGCGTCGACGGCGAGCGACATGCCGAACAGGACCTGGCTCTTGCCGTAGCCGGCGTCGATCGCCGACACCTCGAGGAGCGGCGTCCGCGCGCTCACGCCGGAATCTCCTCGTCACCGAGGTACGCCTCGCGCACGACGGTGCTCCGTCGCACCTGGTCCGGGCTGCCCCGGAACACCACCTTGCCGTAGACCAGCACGCTGCAGAGGTCCGCGAGCGCGAACACCGCGTGCATGTCGTGCTCGACCAGGAGGATCGCGTAGCGGGACCGGATCTCCTGCAGTACGCCGATCAGCGATTGCGTCTCCGCCGGACCGAGCCCCGCCATCGGCTCGTCGAGCAGGAGCACCGAGGGTTCGATCGCGAGCGTCATCGCGAGTTCGAGCTGGCGCTGCTGCCCGTAGGCGAGCAGTCCCGCGGCACGGTCGCGCTGCGGCAGCAGTCCCACGAGCGCGAGGCACTGCTCCGCGGGTTCCAGCAGCGAGCGCACGGACGTGGCGCTCTGCCAGAAGCGGAAGCTGTGTCCCTGCACCGCCTGCGTCGCCAGGAGCACGTTCTCGAGCACCGAGAACTCCGGGATGATCGAGGTAATCTGGAAGGAACGTCCGAGTCCGGCGCGCGCCCGCGCATGCACCGGCCAGGCGGTCACGTCGCGCCCGCCGAACTCGATGCGCCCCTCGTCGCACGGCCATTCGCCGGCGATCAGGTTGATGAGCGTGGTCTTGCCCGCGCCGTTGGGGCCGATGATCGCGTGCACCTCGCCCGCCGCGAGCGAGAGATCGACATGGTCGGTCACGAGCAGTCCGCCGAATCGCTTGACGAGGCCGTGCACGGCGAGGAGCGGCGCGGCCATCACGTCCCCCGCTTCGCGTCGTCGTCCACGCCGCCGGGCAGCAGGCTCCACAGGCCGCGCCGCAGCAGCAGCACCATCGCCACGATCAGCGGCCCCAGGATCGCCATCCAGTGCTCGGTCAGCGACTTCAGTGCCTCCTCCAGCACGAGCAGTCCGATCGCGCCGGCGACCGGACCGACCACCGTGCCCGCCCCGCCCAGCACGACCATCACGATCAACTCGCCGGACACGGTCCACGCCAGGTAGGCGGGGGAAACGAAGCCGGTGAGGTTGGCGAGGAAGAAGCCCGCCAGCGCGCACAGCAGCGCGGAGAGCACGTAGGCCGCCAGCCGGTAGGGCAGCGTCGCGATGCCGAGCGTGCGCACGCGGCGCTCGTTGATGCGGGTGGCGCGCAGCACCAGTCCGAAACGCGAACGCACGAGTCGATGCGATCCGAACACCGCCGCCGCGAGCGTCGCGAGGAGCGCGAAGTAGAGTCCGAGGCGGGAGCCGGTCAGCCCGCCGAAACCGCTCGGCGCCGCGAGCGACATGCCCTCGTCGCCGCCGTAGACCTTGAGGCTCACGAACAGGAAGAAGAAGAGCTGGGCGAACGCGAGCGTGATCATGATGAACGCGATGCCCTGGGTGCGCAGCGAGATGACGCCGACGATCGCCGCGACGATGCCGACCGTCACCGCGATGACCGCGAGCTGCTGCCAGCCTTCGGTGACGCCGCTGCCGGAAAGGATCAGTACCGCGTAGGCACCGAGCCCGATGTACATCGAGTGGCCGAAGCTCACCATGCCGCCGAATCCGAGCGCGATGTTGAGCCCGAGCGCGGCGAGCGCGTAGACGAGGATGCGGCTCGCCAGCGTGACGAGATAGGTGTCGCCGGTCGCCGTCGCATACAGCGGCACGGAGAGTCCGGCGACGAGGAGCAGCGCCGTCGCGATGGCGGGCCAGTGCGACGGTCGTGGAGCGGCGGCCGGCCCGGATGCGGGCGACGAGGGGTCGTCGGGATTCACGCGTGTCGCACCGGAAACAGGCCGTCGGGCTTGAACGCCAGCACCGCCGCCATCAGCAGGTAGACGCCGACGGACGCGAGTGCCGGACCCGCTGCGGACGCGAGCGCCGGCGACAGGACGAGATGCAGCAGGCCGGGCAGCACGCCGCGGCCCAGCGTGTCGACGATGCCGACGACGAGCGCGCCGAACAGCGCGCCGCGGATCGAACCGATGCCGCCGACCACGATGACCACCAGCGTGAGAATCAGCACCGGTTCGCCCATGCCCGGCTGGATCGACAGGATCGGGCCCACCATCGCGCCCGCGAGGCCGGCGAGCGCCGCGCCGAGCGCGAAGACCAGACGCGCGAGCCAGCCGACGTTGACGCCCAGCGCGGAAACCATCCTGCGGTTGCTCGCGCCGGCCCGGATCAGCATGCCGAGGCGCGTGCGCTCGATCAGGACATGCAGGCCGATCGCCACGGCCAGGCCCGCGACGATGATGGAACCCCGGTACGCCGGGTAGTTGAATCCGGCGATGACCACCGGCTGCGCGAGCGCGGCGGGCGCATCCATGTACAGCGGCGCGTTCCCGAACAGCATGCGCACCGCCTCGTTGGCGAACAGCACGACGCCGAAGGTCGCGAGCACCTGGTCGAGGTGGTCGCGCCGATGCAGCGCCGCGAATCCCAGCCGGTCGAGCAGGAGCCCCAGCACGAACAACCCGGCGACCGCGGCGACGAGCGCGAGCGTGAACGATCCGGTGCGCGCGGCCGTCAGCGCCGCGACGTAGGCGCCGGCCATGTAGAGCGACCCGTGCGCGAGGTTGACGAAGCTCATGATGCCGAACACGAGCGTCAGCCCGGCGGCCATCAGGAACAGCAGCACTCCGAACTGGATCCCGTTCAGGAGTTGCGTGAGCAGGAACTCCGGAGTCACGGAACGAACCTCGGCGCCGGGCGGCGGGCAGGGAGGATTTCGCCGGGGCGCGGCGCGCGGATCGCGCCACGCCCCCGTCGGCCGCGGGCACGGCGTCCGCCGGGCGCCGTGCCGCGACCCATCGTCACTTCAACGGACATTCCGCCGCGTAGGCGTCGTGCAGCGCCGGCAGCGGCGTGGCGATCCGTTTGAGCGACACGCGTCCCTGCGTGTCCTTCGCGACCTCGAACACGTGCAGATCCTGGATCGGGAAGCCGTTGGTGCTGAACTTGAAGCCCCCGACCACCGCGCGGAAGTCGGCCGCGCGCATCGCACTGCGCAGCGCCGCCTTGTCGGCGGTCGACCCCCGCGTCTTCGCGAGCGCGGCGTCGATCGCCAGCGCGGCGTTGTAGCCCTGCGCCGCATACTGCGACGGGATGCGGTGGTGCTTCCGCTCGAACGCGGCGACGAAGGCCTTGTTGGCCGGGTTGTCGAGGTCCGGTCCCCACGGAGCGCCTGCCAGCACGCCCAGCGCCGCGTCCTTGACCGCCGGCAGCGTCGTGCCGTCGACCGTGCTCACCGAGAGCACCGGCACCTTGTGCAGCATCCCCGCCTGGTTCATCTGCTTGACGAAGTTGACGCCCATGCCGCCGGGGAAGAACACGAAGATCGCATCCGGCTGCGCCGCCTGGATCTGCGCGATCTCGGCGGAGTAGTCGGGCTGGTTCAACTGGGTGTAGACCTCCGCGGCGACGGCGCCCTTGAAGTAGCGCTTGAAGCCCGCCACCTGGTCGCGGCCCGACTGGTAGTTCGGGGCGAGCAGCATCATCTTCTTGAACCCGCGGTCGTTCGCGAACTTGCCCAGCACTTCGGCCTGGTTGTCGTTCTGGAACGAAGTGAAGAAGAAGTTCGCGCTGCACTGCTTGCCGGCGAGCGGCGCCGGCCCGGCGTTGGAGCCGACGAAGAGCACGTCGGACGCGGCGAGCGGCTTCGCGACCGCCATCATCACGTTCGAGAACGTGACGCCGGTGACGATGTCGACCTTGTCCTTCTCGAGGAGCTTGCCCATGAGCTGGACGCCGAGATCGGGCTTGAGCTGGTCGTCCTCCTTGACGATGTCGACGGCGACGCCGCCGAGCTTGCCGCCCTTCTCCGCGACCGCGAGCATGAAGCCGTCGTACTGGTCCTGCCCGAGCGCCGCGGCGGGGCCGGAGAAGGTGCCGAGGAAGCCGATCTTGACGTCGGCGTGCGCGACGCCGGCGACGACGGCCGAAAACGCGAGCGCGAGGACGCGCGAACGGGTGAAGGTCATGCTCGATGCCTCCTGTCGTGGTGGAAGTCTTGCGCGGGGATGCGGTCCGCCGGGTGCGTGAATCTCATGCCGCGCACGCGATCGGCTCCACGGGTCGCGGGCGGTGCCACTGTAGCGCATCGACGCGGCCGCGAGGCGCCGTCGATACCCTGATTCTCGTTCCTCGCCGAATCATCCGGCCACCCGTGCGTCACGCGCCGCCGGCGCCGCGAGGCCGCTCGACTCGAAGGCGTCGCGCACCCGCGCGCGGTCGTCCTCGGTGAGCGGCAAGAGCGGTCGGCGCACCGGCCCGCCCACCTGCCCGAGGAGTTCCTGCCAGTACTTCTGGCAGGCTTGCGGGGTGCCCGGCGGGAGCGCGCGGCGCAGCGATTCGCGCACCGGCGCGAGGCTGTCGCGAACCCGGCGCGCCTCGTCGATGCGGCCCGCCATCGCGAGCCGCGTGTAGTCGTTGATGCGCCGGTCGTCCTTCGTCTGGAACAGGATCGGCGGGATCGAGCACAGGTAGACCTGCCATTCGAGCTCGACGATGTTGTCCAGCCACTCCGCTTCCGACGAGGTGCTGACGATGAGCGTGCCGCGCGTCATCCGCGTCAACCGCGCGTACATCTCGCGCGGCACGCTGTACTTGATCGCCACGATGTTCGGGATGTCGCGCGCGATGCGCGCGCAGAGCTCCGGGCTCATCAGGTAGCCCGAATCCTCGTGGCTCCACATCGCGATCCCGATGCCGACCTGGCTCGCGACGTGGCGGTAGTACTCGTAGACCGTGCTGTCGACGTCCTTGCCGAAGTGCAGCACCGGCGCGTGCACGACGATGTAATCGGCGCCGATCGCCTCCGCGTGGCGGGCGAGGTCGATCACCGTGTCGAGGTTCTGGTCCGAGCACGACAGGATCGTGCCGCTGCGATGGCCGTGCGCCGCGGTCTCCTCCACCGCGATGTCGAAGATGCGCTTGCGCTCGGCGACCGACATCGAGAAGAACTCGCCCTGCTTGCCGCCGACGAAGAACCCGCCGAGTTCGAGGTCCACGATCCAATGGCGCAGGTTCTTCCGCCAGCCGGCCTCGTCGAGGCCGAGGTCGGCCCGAAACGGCGTCGGCACCGCGGCCCAGACGCCGCGCAGGTGCTGCTGCGCCCAGGCCTTCGCGTCCGCGCGTGCGTAGTTCATCGTCATGCCGGTTCCTCGCAATCGGGATGGAGTGCCCGCCAGAGCGCCTCGCTGGTCAGCGGGAAGGAGAGGTCGGTCACGCCATGCGGCGCGAGCGCATCGAGCGCCGCGCCGAGGATCGCCGCCGGCGCGGCGATGCACCCGGACTCGCCGATGCCCTTGGCGCCCAGCGCGTTGGCCGCGGTGGCGCTGGACAGGCTCTCGAGCACGAGCGGAGGCACGTCGCGGGCGCGCGGCAGCGCGTAGTCGAGCAGCGTTCCGGTCGTGATCTGCCCGTCCGCATCGTAGTGGATGCGTTCCATCAGCGCGGTGCCGAGGCCCTGCGCGAAGCCACCGGCGAGCTGGCCTTCGGCGAGCAGCGGGTTGACGACCACGCCGGCGTCGTCGACCCACACGACCCGCTCCAGCGTCGGCACACCGGTGTCGCGGTCGATCGCCATCGCGGCGATGCAGCAGCCCGCGCTCCACGCTTCCGCCGGCGCCGTGTAGATCGCTTCGCCGATCGCGGCCTCGCCGGCGGCGGACGCGCGCTCCGCGAGCTTCGCCTTCAGTCGTTCGGCTGCGAGCTTCACCGCACTGCCGCCGATCGCCATGCTGCGGCTCGCCACCGCGCCGATGCCCGCTGGCGAAGTGTCGCTGTCGCCTTCGACGACCACGATGCGGTCGACCGGCACGTCGAGGACGCTTGACGCCACCTGCGCGTACGAGGTACGGTGCCCCTGGCCCTGCGCGCTGCTGCCGCTCGCCACGAGGAAGCGTCCGTCGGGCAGCAGGGTGACCCGCGCGCTCTCGAAACCGCTGCCGCAGGGCTCGACGTAGACGTTGAGACCGACGCCGACGATCTCGCCCGACGCGCGTCGCCGTCGCTGCTCTTCGCGCAGTCCGTGGTAGTCCGCGCGTTCGAGGGCGGACGCGAGCAGATCCGCGTAGCGGCCCGAATCGATCGCCTGGCCGGTCGGCGTGCGGTACGGCATCGCGTCGCGGGAAATGAGGTTGCGCCTGCGGATCTCGGCGGGGTCGAGCGCGAGCTCACGCCCAGCCGCGTCCATCAGCCGTTCCATGACGAGCGCGGCTTCCGGGCGGCCCGCGCCCCGGTAGATGCCGACCGGCGCGGTGTTGGTCACGTAGCCGCGCGCGACGATGTCCACCGCGTCGACGCGGTAGGGACCGGGCAGGATACGCCCGGCGTTCATCGCCGGGACGGCGGCGCTGAACGTGGCCCAGCTCCCGAGCGCGAAGTCCAGTTCGGCGGAGAGGGCGCGCAGCCGGCCGTCCGCGTCGAACGTCGCGCTCGCGCGAAGCACACCGCCGCGCCCGTGCGAGGCGGCGATCATGTCCTCGTTGCGCAGGGCGACCCAGCGCACCGGCCGCGCGAGAGCGAGCGCCGCGTGCGCGACGGCCACGTCCTCGGGGTAGAGGGACGCGCGGCCGCCGAACGCCCCGCCCACGTCCGGTGCGATGGTCCGCACCGATTCCTTCGGAATGCGGAGGATGGCCGAGAGGTGGTCGCGCGCGCGGTGCGGCGACTGGCACTGGAGCCACACGGTGAGACGGCCGCCCGTGCCGTCGGCGACGAACGCCCGCGGCTCGAGCGCGAGCGGCGCCACGCGCGGACAGGCGATCGTCACCTCGACCGTGCACGCCCCCGAGGAAGTCGCCGCCGCGAAGTCGCCGCTCGCCCAGCGGCGCTCGAACGCCAGGTTGTCGGGCCAACCGGCGAGGAGCGCGTCGCCATCGCGGGCATGCGCGACGTCGATCACCGGATCGAGCGGTTCGAAGTCGAGTGCGACCGCTTCGGCGGCGTCGCGGGCGAGCGTGGCGTCGTCGGCGACGACGAGGGCCACCGGGGCGCCGACGTGGTTCACGCGGTCGACCGCGAGGATCGGCACCGCGAACGGACGGATGCCGTCGATGACCGGGTTGACCGGCAGCGGAGGCAGCTGCGCGAGCTTCGCGCCGGTCAGCACCAGCCGCACGCCCGGCATCCGCTCGGCCGCCGAGGTGTCGACCGAGCGCAGGCGCGCGCGCGCCCAGGGGCTCCGCACGAATGCGGCATGCAGGCATCCGGTGGGCGCGAGATCGCTGACGAATCGGCCCGCGCCGCGCAACAGCGCGTCGTCCTCGACCCGCCGCAGCGGCGCGCCGATGCCGTCGCGCGATGGCGTCACCGCGACTTCCCGCTCACCGAGCGGCACGCCGGCCATCCCCGCAGCTTGTCGCACGCGTCACGCTCCGATCCCCGCCTCCGGGCCCCGCCTGCCATTACAGGCGCGAGGGGTTTACAATGCAAACGCAATCATTTTCTCAATTCAACACTTATTGTGATGAATGCCCCGCCCACGGTCACGCTGCGCCAGATGCAGGCGTTCGTCCTGGTGGCCCGTCAGGCGAGTTTCACGCGCGCGGCCGCGGCGCTCCACCTGACGCAGTCGGCGACGAGCGCGCTGGTGAAGGAACTCGAGGAGCGCCTGGGTCTCGTTCTTCTCGACCGCACGACGCGAAGCGTCGGGTTGACGCGCGGCGGCGAGGAGTTCCTCGCTCGCGCCGAGCGCATCCTGGCCGACGTCGCCCACGCCGTGGCCGACACCCACGACCTCGTCCACAAGCGTCGCGGGCTCGTCTCGATCGCCGCGTCGCCGATGTCGTCGTCGACGTTCCTGCCCGGGGCGATCGCCGGGTTCGCCGCGCTGCACCCGTTCGTCCGCGTGCAGCTGCACGACATCCTCACCGACGGCATCCTCGAGGAGGTGCGCAACGGCGCGGCGGAACTCGGCATCGGCACCTTCCAGCGGTCGATTCCCGACGTCGCGTTCGTCACGCTGTTCGAGCACCGTCTCGGTGTCGTGATGCCCGCGGCCTCTCCGCTGGCGGCGAAACGCCGGCTCGCCTGGCGCGAGCTCGCCCTCGCCCCCCGCATCTCGATGTCGCCGTCGAGCGCGTTCCGACCGCTGGTGGACAACGCCTTCGCGGCGGCGGGCGTCGCCGTCGAGCGGCCCCGCTTCGAAGTCGGCTACATGGGCACCGCCGTCGCGCTGGTGGAGGCCGGGCTCGGTGTCGCGATCCTGCCCGAGCGTGCCGCCGCGCTCGCGCGCAGCGGTTCAGTCTGCTGGCGGCCGCTCGTCGATCCGGCCGTGGCGCACCCGTCGACGCTGGTGACCCGGGCCGGACGCACGCTCTCGCCCGGCGCGCGTGCGTTCGTCGATTACCTGACCGATCACCTGGGTGCCGCGTCGGGGAAGGCGGCGCGAAGCACGCGTCAGAACCGCACGGCGGCTCCGAAGTTGGAGAGCGCGCGCAGCGCGGAATAGGCGGCGAGCGACGAGGTCTTCGCGTTGTCGGGCAGCGGCAGCCCGGCCATCGACACCTCCAGGTCGCCGAAGGCGCCGCGCGCGACGACGTGGTGCAGGTTGCGCTCGATGCCCGGGTCGGCGACCAGCCGCACCTGCGTGCGATCGAGGCCCAGGCCCGCGAGCGCCACCGTCGCCGCCACGTTCGCGTTCTTCGGGTAGCGCTCCGCCGCTTTCCGCGCGCTGCCCTCGAAGACCACCGTCGCCGCTCCCAGCGCCGCGAGGTCGAACGCCTGCTCCGCCGGCGTACCGCGCCAGGCGAGCGGCGGCTTGCGCCCGGTGTAGACCACGTCGTCGAGGCCGGCGAGCCGCGCGGAGGCGATCGCGTCGATGCCGCCGATCGCGCCCGCCGCCAGCGTGAGCTGCGACCGGCCCGCGGTTGCCGCCGCCTCCAGGCGCGAGGCGAGAGCGTCCTCCGCGAGCGCACCGACGGACACCATGGCCACGTTCACGCCGCGCTCGAGCAGCGGCACGACGACCTCGCGGACCGCCGCGTGCCCGGCGCATTCGAGCGCGCAGTCGGGAGGCGCGTCGAGTTCGTCCAATTCCGAGATCACCCGGACCGCATCGCCGAGCGAGCGCTGCAACGCATCGCGCCGCGACGCCCGCTCGAGCACATGGGTGACGCGGAGCGACGCATCAGCGCGAAGGCGCGCGAGCACCAGTCGTCCGATGGCTCCGCAGCCGATGATGAGAGCGCGTCTCATTGGCAGTGCTCGCGGACCCGGCCCATGCCGCCACGATACCCGATGCGCCGCGGGGCGCCGCAGCGAAGGCGAATGCAGGTACCATCGGGCATCCCCGGCGCACCGCATGCGCTTCGCGTGCACGACCACGGACGCCGACGGAACCCCGCGATACCCGCCTTCGCTTGCCTCTGGGAGAACGATCATGAAGTGCGCAATCCGCTCGGCGGCGGCTGCCGTCGCCGCCCTCGCCCTCGTCGCCGGCTGTTCGGACAGCGGCAGCCCGTCGAAGCCCGCCGCGACCAACGCGCTGGTGCTCTACGCGTCGCATCCGACCGAGATGGTCGACACCTTCGTCAAGGCCTTCGAGAAGGAGAACCCGGGCGTCAAGGTCGAACTCATCACCGGCGGCACCGGCGACCTCCTCGGCCGCGTCAAGGCCGAGAAGGACCGCCCGCGCGGCGACGTCCTGTGGGGCGGCAGCTCGACCACCGGCGGCAGCGCGCCGGAGCTCTTCGTCAAGTACGACTCGCCGGCGCTGAAGGACATCAGCAAGGAGCTGCACGACCCGGCCGGCTACAACGCGCCGTTCGACGCGTTCGCGATGGTGATCGTCTACAACAAGGACCTCGTGCCGGAAGCCGAGGCGCCGAAGACCTGGGCCGACCTCGCCGACCCGAAGTGGAAGGGGAAGGTGCGCTTCGCCAACCCGTCTTCGTCGAGTTCGTCGTACGCGGCGATGATCAACTGGAAGCTGATCGGCGACTGGGCGATGATCGAGAGTCTCGCGAAGAACATGATCATCGACGACAGTTCGAGCGCGCCGTTCACCGCGGTGGCGCAGGGCGAGGCGCCGCTCGGCGTCGCCTACGAGGAGGGCGCCTACCGCGTGCAGAAGACCGGCAAGGTCGGCATCGTCTACCCCTCCGACGGCGTGATCTTCCAGCCGGGCGGTCTCTTCCTCATCAAGGACGGCCCGAACGCGGTGAACGCCCGCAAGTTCGCCGATTTCGTGCTCTCGACGCCGCAGCAGCAGACGCTCGTCGACCGCTTCACCGGCCGCCGCCCGGCGAACACCACGGTCAAGTATCCGGAAGGCATGCCCGCGGTCTCGCAGCTCAAGGTGCTGCCCTACCCGATCGACGACGCCAAGAAGAACCAGAAGGAATGGCTCGCCCGCTGGAAGGAGATCATGATCGCCACGCGCTGACGGGCCGCGGCGCTCATGAAGGGATCTCCTTCCGCGGCCGCCGGCGTCGAGCTCTCGGCCGTCAGCATCCATTTCGGCGACGTCGCGGCGGTGCGCCATGCCACGCTCGCCATCGCCGGCGGCGAGTTCTTCACGCTGCTCGGCCCGTCGGGCTGCGGCAAAACGACGCTGCTCCGTGCGGTGGCGGGCTTCTGCCGGCAGTCGCAGGGGACGATCCGCATCGGCGGCGTCGCAGTCGACGACCTCCCGGCGTGGCACCGCGACACCGGCATGGTGTTCCAGAACTACGCGATCTTTCCACACCTCGACGTGTGGCACAACGTCGCCTACGGGCTCGCCCACCGCGGCGTCACCGGCCCGGAGGCCGAGCGCCGGGTGGCGGAGACGCTCGCGATGGTCGACCTGACCGGCCTCGAGAAACGCATGCCCAAGCAACTCTCGGGCGGCCAGCAGCAGCGCGTGGTCATCGCGCGCGCGGTCGCGGTGCGCCCGCGCGTGCTCTTGATGGACGAGCCGCTCGCGAACCTCGACGCGAAGCTCCGCGTGAGGCTGCGTAACGACCTGCGTCGGCTGCAGCGGCGCCTCGGCATCACCACGATCTACGTGACCCACGACCAGGAGGAGGCGCTCTGCCTCTCCGATCGCATCGCGGTGATGAGTGGAGGCGCGATCTTGCAGGTGGGGAGCCCGGAGGAGGTGTACACCCGTCCGGCGGCGCTGCGCGTCGCGGAGTTCATCGGCGAGGGCAACTTCCTGCGCGGGCGGGTGCAGGAACGCGGCGAAGTCGTGCTCGCCAATGGCGCGCGTCTCGCGGCCGCGGGCACCGGAGCGGAACTGCGCGGCGAGGTGTGGGCGGGATTTCGACCGCAGGACGTGTCGGTGCGCGCGACGGCGGGCGGTGCTCGCGCGCCGGACGCCTCGCGTACCGCCGCGGCCGATGGGGCCGAAGGAGCCGTGCGAACCCAGCACGCTCTTCGCGGCGTGATCCGGTCACGCACCTACTTCGGTTCGCAGGTGCGCCACGACGTGGACTGCGGGCTCGACCGCCTCGTCTGCGCGCAGGTGTCCGCGAGCGGCATGGCCGGTGCGCTCGGCGAAGGCGCGTCGGTCGAACTCGCGGTCGATCCGTCCCGGGTGATGCTCTTCCCCGGCCAGGACGCCGAGGCGGACCTGTGAGCCGAGACGCCGGCGCGCTCGCGTCGGCCGCGCCGCGCCGGGCGCGCGTCGACTTCTGGAGCGCGGTGACCGTCGGCGCGCTCGGCGTATTCGTGCTGCTGCTCGTCTACCCGCTCGTGCGCCTGTTCGCCGCGAGCCTCGCCGGCGAGGACGGCGGCGTGGCGACGATGCTGCGGACCTACGGCGAGTTCTTCACCCGCCGCTACTACTACGAGACGCTCGTCAACAGCCTCGTCGTCAGCACGCTCGCCACGGTGCTCGCCACGCTCCTCGGCGCGCCGCTCGCCTGGTTCGTGAACCGCCACGACATTCCGGGCAAGCTCCTGCTGCGCGCGCTCATCGTGCTGACCTTCGTCTCGCCGCCGTTCATCGGCGCCTACGCGTGGATCCTGCTCCTCGGACGCAACGGCGTGATCACCGGGTGGCTCGCGCAACTGGGGCTCGCCCTGCCGCCGATCTACGGCGTGAACGGCGTGGTCCTGGTGTTCACGCTGCAGGCGCTGCCGTTCGTGTTCCTGATGGTGAGCGCGGGGCTCAAGACGGTCGACCAGAGCGTCGAGGACGCCGCGATCAACCTCGGCCGGCGCCCGTCGGCGGTGGCGCTCACGGTCGTCGCGCCGCTGATCGTGCCTTCGCTCGCCACCGGGGCGCTCCTCGTGTTCGTGACCTCGCTGTCGGACTTCGGCACGCCGATGATCATCGGCGAGAGCTTTCGGGTGCTCGCGAGCCAGATCTACACCGAGTTCGTCAACGAGCACGGCGGCAATCCGGTGGTCGCGAGCGCGCTGTCGCTGATCCTGCTCGCGATCACGGTCGGTGCACTGCTGTGGCAGCGCGCCTGGGTGAAAAAGCGCTCCTACGGTCAGGAAACGGTGCGCCCGCTCGCCGTCCGCAGCCTGTCGCGCGGCGGCCGCGTCGCCGCGACGCTCTACGTCTACGCGCTGGTGCTCGCGGCGAGCCTCCCGATCTTGACCATCGTCGTGTCGTCGTTCCTGAAGGCCCGCGGGCCGCTGATCACCGGCGAGTTCACGCTCGAGGGCTACGCCAACGCGCTGCGTCTGCCGCACGCGCTCGCCAACACGGTGATGCTGTCGGGCGTGTCCACGCTCCTGTGCGTGGCGGCGGGCGCGCTCGTCGGCTACGTCGTGGCGCGCAGGCGGGGACGCCTCGTCGGCGCGCTCGACGCGTTCTCGATGGTCCCGTACGCCGTGGCGGGCGTGGTCATGGGGATCGCGATGGCCGTCGCCTTCGGCGGCAAGCCGTTCTACCTCGGCGGGACCGTGGCGATCCTCGTCGCAGCCTATTTCATCCGGCGCCTGCCCTACTCGATCCGTTCGGTCGCCGGCATGCTGGGCCAGATCGGGACGCAGGCCGAGGAAGCGTCGGTCAACCTGGGCGTTCCGCCGGGCCGCACGTTCTGGCGCGTGACCGTCCCGATGGTGACGCCCGCACTCCTGTCGGGCGCGCTCCTCACCTTCGCGACCATCGCGCGCGAGTTCAGCTCCACGGTGATCCTCTACAGCGGCGCCACGCGCACGCTGCCGGTCGAGGTGTTCGCGCAGGTGCTGCAGGGCAACTTCGCGAGCGCGTCCGTCGTCGGCACGGTGCTGATCGCGGTGAGTCTCGTGCCCATCGTGATCCTGTTCCGGTTCATGGCCCGCGACGAGGACGTGCTGCTCTGACCGAACCCCGGCGCGGTCGCGGCCGCGCGACGCACCCGCGCACCCGGTCAGGCGGCCATCGCCTTCACGTCGGACAGCAGCGAGGCACCGTCCGCGCCCATCGCGTCGTCGAGCATCGGATACATCATCTGTTCCTCCTTCGCGTTGTGCGGGACGAGCACCTCGACGAGCGCCTGCGCGGCGCGCTGGAACCCCGCGGCGTCATGGGCGGCCGCCGTCGAACGGAGCTGCCGGAAGATCTCCTGCATCTGCACGTGCTCCTCGCGCATCTGCACGCTCGGCCCCGCGGAGGTCATCCCGGTGCGCTCCTCGAACGCAGGGAAGAGCACGCGCTCCTCCATCTCGATGTGCCGCTCGAGTCGCTCGGCGAACTCGTGGGCTGCGCGCGCGAGCGTCGTTGCGTCGCCCGCCCGGGCAGCCGCGTGGGCACGCTCGAGGATGCGGTCGATCTCTTCGTGGTCGCGCTGCATGTAGCCGGTGATCGTTTCCATCGGGCGCTCCTGTCGTGGGGGACGCACCGTTCGCCGGTGCCGCGTGGGTTCGTGGGCGCGATGCGGCCGGGTCACGCGGTCGCGGCGGCCTTCGCCGCGGGCCGATGCACGACGACCGTGCACGATCCGCCGTCCTGGCAGGGCTCGAAGCGCTTGCGCGTCGCCGCCATCGCCGACCAGCGGCGCACGGCCGTCGCCGGAGCCTCGCCCTGTTCCGCCGCCGTGGGCGGGATCGGCCTGCCGTCGGCGAGCAGTTTCTCCACGCGCCGCAGCCCCAGGTAGGCCGCCCCGTAGGCGCCGTTCAACTGTCCGAGCCCGCCCGGCGCGACGTGGAAGCGCTCGCCGAGCGCGGTCTCGAGCGCCGAGACCATCGCCTCGTTGCGGGTCATGCCGCCGGTCAGCATGTAGCCGGGCTCGAGGCCGACGCGGCGCATCAGCTGGATCGCCCGCCCGCCGAGCGACACCATCGCGCCCATCATGATGTCCTCGGCCGCGATGCCGTTCGACAGGTGATTGATCACCTCGGACTCGGCGAACACCGCGCACACGCTGCTGATCGCCTTCGGCGACGTCGACCGCATCGCGTAGGGTCCGATGTCCTCGGTGGCGAGGCCGAGGTAGCGCGCGGTCTTCTCGAGGAACGCCCCGGTGCCGGCCGCGCACTTGTCGTTCAGGCGGAACGCCTTCACGCGCCCGTCGCCGTCGACCTTGATCGCCTTGATGTCCTGCCCGCCGATGTCGAGGATGGTGCGCGTGCCGGGGAAGAGGTGCACCGCCGCCTGCGCGTGCGCGGTCAGCTCGGTGATCTGCGCGTGGCGGAAGGCCACGGTGTAACGGCCGTAGCCGGTGGCGCCGACGTAGACCACCTGCGAGCGCTCGAGCCCGCAGTTCTTCATCAGGTCGTCGAAGACGCCCTCGGACGCTTGTGCAAGCTTGAACCCGGTGCGGCGCACCGCGGTGCCGACCACCTTGCGGTCGGCGTCGAGGGCGATCGCCTTCGTGTAGGTGGATCCGACGTCGATTCCGGCCACGTGGATCATGCGCCCTCCGATGCCAACGCCTCGGCCGTCCGTCCGGCTCCGCCGAACGCGTGCTCGCGCGCGACGAGCGCCGCGCCGAGCGCGCCGCAGAAGTGCGCGTCCGGGCTCACGTTGATCTTCATGCCCACCGCCTTCTCGACCAGGGCCACCATGGCGACGTTGCGGCTGACGCCGCCGGTGAACGTCACCTCCGCGTGGACGCCGACGCGCCGCGCGAGCGAGACGCAGCGACTCGTGATCGCCTGGTGCACGCCCATCAGCACGTCCTCGGGCAGGATGCCCTTGGCGAGGTGGCTGATGATCTCGGACTCAGCGAACACCGTGCAGGTCGTGGTGATGCGCACGGGGTTCTGCGACCGGAGCGCGAGCGGCCCGAGTTCGGAGAGCGGCATCTCGAGCGCGTAGGAGGCCGCGCCGAGGAAGCGCCCGGTGCCCGCGGCGCACTTGTCGTTCATCGTGAAGTCCGCCACCTGCCCGTCCGGCTTCACCGCGATCGCCTTGGTGTCCTGGCCGCCGATGTCGATCACCGTCCGCGTGCCGGGAAAGAGCGCCACCGCGCCGCGCGCGTGGCAGCTGATCTCGGTCACCTGCTCGTGGCCGAACGAGACGTTGTAGCGGCCGTAGCCGGTACTCGCGACGCGCGCCACCTGCGCCTCCTCGAGACCCGCATCGGCGAGCGCCGCCCGGAACGCGTCCTGGGCGATCGTCACCATGCTGGTCTCCATGTCGAGGAGCGCACGGCCGACCACCTTGCCGTCCTCGTCGAGGATGACCGCCTTGGTCTGCGTGGATCCGACGTCGACTCCTGCCGTGTACTTCATGGCCGCGCCTCCTCTCCCGGGGCGGCGTGCCCCTTCGTTCCCGGTCCCGCGCCGCCGCGCTGCTGCAGCGACTCGAAGAACGCGTCCACCCGGTTCTTGATCTGCGCGTCCGACCAGTAGCGCGGGTCGATCAGGTCGGACTCGATGTACAGGCTCGGCATGCCGAGACGCTGGTTCAGGTAGTTGCGCGTGTCGGCCATGCCGGAGGACACGAACCGGCAGCTCTTGATGCCGTGGAACACGATCCCGTCCACGTCGTAGTCGCGGATCTGCTGCGCGAGCCGCTCGTGCGCGAAGAACTGGTTCGACAGGCCCCGTTGCGCGGCGAGCGCGGTGATCTCGGCGAGGCTCTCGAGCGGTCGCGAGGTGTCGTAGACCATCTCGCCCGCGTCCATGCCGCCGGCGGCGAAGGTCAGGTAGTCGGAGTAGGCGAACACCCCGCCCCAGCTCTCGAAGAGCTCGACCAGACGGCGCATCGACACGTAGCACGGCGTGCCCGAGAACAGCAGCCGGAAGCGTTCCTGCGGGACCCGGCCCTCGCCGCGCGCGACCTTCGCGCGCAGCTGCTCCTCGAGGCGGCGCATGAACGTGACGCCCTCCTCGGTGCCGCGGTAGACGTTCATGATGCCGATGTAGGTGAGCCCGTCGAGCATCGCGTTGTACGGCGCCGGGCAGCTCCGGTTGAGCGCCATCACGGCGTTCCAGTGCGCCACCATCCGGTTCACCCGGTCCTCGACTTCGGCCAGACGATCGAGGTCGAAGCGCCGCCCGGTGATCTTCTCGCAGCGCTCGATCAGATCGCGGAACTGCGCCTCGACCCACTGGGCGTCGGCCATGTGCTGCGCGTCGCCGCGGCGCACCTGCCAGGCGCCCGCGCGCTGCCCGGGCAGGTCGAGCACGAACGTGGGCGTCTTCAGCATCCGTTCCCAGATCTCGCCCCACTTGATGAACGTGCTGCACATGTTCGACGCGATCGCGATGTCCGCCTTCGGGATCGTCCCCGCCGGGTGCTGCTGCTCGCGCAGGATCAGCCCGACGTCCGCCTTCACGTACGAGCACACGTCGGGCGAGTAGCCGTAGTCCTCGGACGCGCGCAGGTAGCTCTCGGAGACCTTGCGCACGCCGGTCTGCAGCGAGTTGATTTCGGGGAACACGAGCTGGAAGTCGAAGGTCCGCAGGATCTCGACCGCATTGCCCATCACGAACACGTTCGCGACGTTCTGGCCGCGCTCGCGCGCCTGGGCGAGGTCGGCGTACCAGTCCTTCATCAGCTGCTGGCCGGCCTGGTGCGCGTTGAACTCCGCGGCCGAGGTCGGTGCCGGCTTCAGGAGGGCAGCGGTGGTCATGGCGATTCTCCGGTCAGGCGGTGGCGAAGAGGAGCGACTCGGCGAAGGTCTCGAGCTGCATCGCCATCTGCTCGAACGACGTCATCTTTTCCTCGAACTCGAGCACGAGGTAGGGCACGCCGACCTGATCGAGGTGCTTCGACCACGCGACCTGCTCGTCCAGGCCCGGCTCGCAGAACTTGGCTGCGGTGACGATCGCCGCGTCGGCGCGGCTTTGCCGCAGCATCTCCATCAGGTAGCCTTCCTTGGTCTTGCGTTCGTCGTGCTGGACCGGGCTCGCCGCCGATCGCTCGACGAAGCTCTCGGCGAGCGCGCGCACCGGGTCGCCGGTCTCGGGGACGTCCGAGGTGATCCAGCGCAGGCCGATGAGCAGGTCGTCGTCGACGACGTAGCAGTTGTCGTCGATCGCCTCGAGCATCTCGAGCGGCGGCTGCTCGCAGAAGCCCCCGACGAACACGACGCGCGGCTTGTCCTGCGCGGCTCGCTTCCGCGCGCGGATCGCCGGGATCGCGCGCTCGAGCAGCGCGTTGTGCTCCTCGGCCGGGATGCGGGTGCGCGCGCGGGTCAGGAGGCAGGACTCGGTGCAGGAGAGCTTCCAGGGCTCGTCGCGCCGGATCGCGTAGAGCTCGCGGACGAGCGAGCGGTTGCGGTTGTAGATCCGCACGCTCTCGCGCAGGCGCTCGTCGTCGGCTTCACGACCGGCCTTCTTCTCGAGCTCGCCGCGCAGCCGCTGGTATTCGGCCGCGATGAAGCGCACCACGCCCGGCGTGTTCACGTTCTGCGGCAGGTAGAGGATCTGGGCGAGCTGCTCGGGAAAGTTCCGCGCCCAGATGCCGCCCAAGTGCTTCGCCGCGTCGCAGATCGGGTGCGTGACGAAGCCCGACAGGCCGCCGAGCGACCCGTTCAGGCCGAGTTCGGTGGTCGACCGGCAGATCGAGCACACGAACGAGCCCATGTGGGCGTCCGCGTGCTTGAGTTCGAGCTTGTTGCCGCCGCCCAGCACGCCGACCGGCAGCAGGCCCACGCCGTGCGCGAGTTCCTCGGGGAAGTACACCGGGAAGTGCCCGAGCGTGCCGGTGTAGCCGGTCGGGAGCGAGGCGTCGTCGGGGACGCCCGACTGGCGCAGGTCGTTGCAGTGCTCGAGGATGTCGTCGAGCCCGGCGTCGTGGAACTTCGGCGATGCGGTGGACATGGTCGGCGCCTCCGGAGGCTAAATCGGTATTGCGATACCGATTTGGATCATTCGCCCGGACGCGGGCCGGTTCCTTGACCCGGATCAAAGATACCTTTGCTATCCATCTTTTCGGCCGGGTGCTGCGATGCGGGAGGACGCGCCGCCGCGCGAGGGGATCCGGCGCCTCGCGCGCCTCCTCCCTCCGGTCCGGCCCGCTCCCCTCGCGTAAGATCGTTCGATGCCCGATGCCGCGCCCGCCCACCCCTACGCATCGCTCACGCCCGACCTCGTGCTCGACGCGCTCGACGTCGTCGGCGTGCGCGGCGACGGCCGCCTGATCGCGCTCGGCAGCTACGAGAATCGCGTCTACCAGGCGATGGTCGACGACGGACCGCCGGTCGTCGCCAAGTTCTACCGCCCGGGGCGCTGGTCCGACGCCCAGATCGGAGAGGAACACGCCTTCGTCCAGGCGCTCGCCGAGGCGGAAGTGCCCTCGGTGCCGCCGCGCGACATCGATGGCCGCACGCTTCACGTGCATCGGGGCTTTCGGTTCGCGGTCTACGACAAGTGCGGCGGGCGGGCGCCCGAACTCGACCGTGACGACGTGCTCGAATGGCTGGGGCGTTTCCTCGGACGCCTGCACGCGGTCGGCGCGGCCGGGGCATTCACGCACCGTCCCGCGCTCGATTCGGAGTCGTTCGGCGCCGCGCCGCGCCGCTTCCTCCTCGAAGGCGGCTTCGTGCCCGACGACCTGCGCGAGGCATGGAGCGCCGCGTCCGCGCTCGCGCTCGATGGGGTCGAGCGCGCGTTCGCGCGCGCCGGCGCGGTACGGACGCTGCGATTGCACGGCGACGTGCACCCGGGCAACGTGCTGTGGATCGACTCGGGCGCGATGCGCGGCCCCCACTTCGTCGACTTCGACGACGCGCGCTCCGGTCCCGCGGTCCAGGACCTCTGGATGCTTCTCGCCGGCGACCGCGCCTCGATGGAGCACCAGATGGCGAAGGTGCTGGAGGGCTACGAGCGGTTCCACGCGTTCGACCGCCGCGAACTCCATCTGGTCGAGGCGCTGCGCACGCTGCGCCTCCTGCACTACTGCGCATGGATCGCGGAGCGCTGGGACGACCCCGCGTTTCCGGCGGCGTTCCCGTGGTTCGGCACCACGCGCTACTGGCAGGACCGCATTCTCGAACTGCGCGAGCAGATCGGTGCGATGGACGACCCGCCGCTCGCGGCGCCGTAGTCCGTCCCGCTTCCCGCGTCATCCGTCGCGGCTCGCGAGCGCCGCGCGGACCGTGCGGCTGTCGACTCCGTCAGAACGTTGCATCCGCCGCGGCGAACGGACAGCGTCCCACGCGCGCCCGCCTACCACGGCCGGTGTGAAGTTGCACGAGAAATATTTGCAACAGCGCTGTTCAGTACATCCCATTGTCATGAACTCGCTCGATGGCGACCGGCAGCGCCACCGCATGAGAATGGATACATGCGCCCTCCAGTCAGAATGAGCGATCCGTGCATCCGCGCGCAGTTCGAAGACCATGCGCACATCGCGGGTGAAGCTGTCCAACACAAGCGTTGCGACACGCGAATGCACCGACGAGTGGAGGCTGCGCGATCTCGGAATCACGTGCTAACGTCCGCTGCGTTGGCAGGGATGACCGTCGTCAAATCGGCGGCGCGGAGGCGAATGGAACACGAGCCTCGCGCACGCGGATGCGGTCCGGATGCGGGCGGTTTCGGCTGCAACGGACACGCGACAACAGGTGACGCTTCGGGCACCGCACCGGAGCGCGAGCTACGGGCCGTGCAAGCGGCCGGTCGACATGTCTTGCCGCCCTGCGGCGCGGAGGCTCGTGTGTCATCGCCATCGTCACCCCGATCGCGGGTTCCGCCCGGAACGCGCATTTCCGCAGCCGCAACGGGGCGTGACATCGGCGCGCCCGACGGCCTTCCTCGCCGCAGGTTTCCACCTGCGTGTTCGGCTTCCCTGATCGTTTCGAAATCGAGCGCCGGCACCTGCGCACGTGTTGCCGTTCTTCCCGGAGTTCCCATGTCCCGATCCGTCTCGTCCCGCCGTTTCCCCGCATTCGCCGCCGTCGCGCGCGGTATCGCCACAGTCGCATCCGCCGCGATGCTGTTCGCGGCGAGCGCGCCGGCGATGGCGGATGCCGGCATCGGCGCGCAGGTGAACTTCCAGTCGCCGCTGACGGTGGGACAGACCAACGCCGCCGGCTTCGTCGTGTACACGAATACCTCCGACGTCGGTCTCACCTTCACGATCGACAAGGACCTGATCCGGCTGATCCCGAGCTGCACCGTCTACGCTGCGCCGTTCTGCACGACCCCCGACCTCGGCGTCTTCAGCATCGATTCCCCTGCGACCGGCGCCGCGGGCACCGCCTGCGCCGGCGTGTCGTTCACCGTCACGCCGACGGGCGAGGCCGATGGCAGCGTCTGGCTCGTCCCCCCGGCCGACATCGTGCTGGGCGTCGCGGGATCCGCCACGGCGTCCTGCCGCATCGACTTCACGTTCGACGTGCTCGAGTCGCCGGTCGACGTCAGCGTTCCCCTGCCCGGCGCCCAGACGCGTCCGGGAACCCGGGTGGACGGTGAAGCGAGCGACGGGTCGATCGGCCAGGGCTTCGGCACCACGATCGTGACGGTCAATCCGACGACCCCCGGGCTCTCGACCACCGCGTCGCCGACGCTGGCCGCCCCCGGCAACATCTACGACACCGCCACGCTCACCGGTGGCGTCAATCCGACCGGAACGATCACGTTCAAGCTCTACGGACCGAACGACGCGACCTGCGCGACCGCGATCTCGACGACCCAGGTGACCGTCAACGGCAACGGCGCCTACCAGTCGGCCAACTACTTCGCCACGCTCCCCGGCACCTACCGCTGGATCGCGTCCTACAGCGGCGACGCCAACAACGCCGCGGTCTCCGGCGCCTGCAACGACTCCGGCGAATCGGTGGTCGTGACCAACGGCAATCCGTCGCTGACCACGATGGCCTCCCCCGCCGTCAAGCTCGGCAATCCGATCCACGACACCGCGACGCTCTCGAACGGCGCGAGCCCGACCGGCACGATCACCTTCAACCTCTACGGCCCGAACGACGCGACCTGCGCGAGCACCCCGATCTTCAATTCGGTGGTGGCCGTCAACGGCAACGGCAACTATCCGTCGGCCAATTTCTCGCCGACAGCACCCGGAACCTACCGCTGGATCGCGACCTACAGCGGCGACGCGAACAACAATCCGATCGCGGGCGCGTGCAACGATCCGAACGAGTCGGTCGTCGTGAGCCCCGCAACGCCGAACCTCTCGACGACCGCCTCACCGAGTTCCACGACGATCGGCCTGACGGTGACGGACAGCGCGAACCTCACCGGCGGCTACAACCCGACCGGAACGGTCGTGTTCAAGCTCTACGGCCCGGCCACCGGCAATACCTGCATCGACGCCGGCGCCGGCGCCAACCTCGTGTTCACGTCGAACCCGATCACGGTGAACGGCAACGGCAGCTACGGACCGTCGACGCCCGCGTTCCAGCCCACGGCGCCCGGCACCTACCGCTGGATCGCGAGCTACAGCGGCGACGCGAACAACGATGCGAAGTCCGGCGCCTGCGGCGACGCGAACGAGACGGTCATCGTCAACAAGGCGACGCCGGGACTCTCGACGACGGCTTCGGCAGGCGGTGTGATCGGCGTCTCGGTGACCGACTCGGCGACGCTCACCGGTGGCTACTCGATGACCGGCAACCTCGTGTTCCGCCTCTACGGGCCGAGCGCGACCAACGTCTGCAACGCCGGCAACCTCGTCTACACTTCGCCGGCGATCACGGTCAACGGCCCGGGCAACTATGGTCCGTCGGGCTCGTTCCAGCCGACGGTCGCGGGCACCTATCGCTGGAGGGCCACCTACTCCGGCGATGCGAACAACGCCAGCGTCACCGGCGCGTGCGGCGCCGCGAACGAATCGGTGACGATCACCAAGTCGTCGCCGTCGATCGCGACCACGGCGTCGGCCGGCGGCTCGCTGGGCACGCAGGTCACCGATTCCGCCACGCTGTCCGGCGGTTCGAATCCGACCGGCACGATCACCTTCCGCCTCTACGGCCCGAGCGCAACGCCGGTCTGCACCAACCTCGTGTTCACGTCGAACGCGATCGCGGTCAACGGCAACGGCAACTACGGGCCGTCGAACGCGTTCACACCGACCGCCGCGGGCAACTACTACTGGATCGCGAGCTACTCGGGCGACACCAACAACAACCCGGCCGTGGGCGCCTGCGGCGCCACGGGTGAGACCGTGACGATCGACAAGACGCGGCCGACGATCGCAACCACGGCGTCGGCCGGCGGCTCGCTGGGCACGCAGGTCACCGACTCCGCCACGCTGTCCGGCGGTTCGAGCCCGACCGGCTCGATCACCTTCCGCCTCTACGGCCCGAGCGCGACGCCGGTCTGCACCAACCTCGTGTTCACGTCGAACGCGGTCGCGGTCAACGGCAACGGCAACTACGGGCCGTCGAACCCGTACACGCCGACCGCGCCGGGAAACTACTATTGGATCGCGAGCTACTCGGGCGACGCCAACAACGCCGCAGTCGACGGCACCTGCGGCGCGACCGGCGAGACGGTGACGATCGGCAAGTCGAACCCGACCATCGCGACGACGGCCTCGGCCGGCGGACCCGTCGGCACGCAAGTCACCGACTCGGCCACGCTGTCCGGCGGTTCGAGCCCGACCGGATCGATCACCTTCCGCCTCTACGGTCCGAGCGCGACACCGGTGTGCACGACCCTCGTGTTCACGTCGAACGCGATCGCGGTCAACGGCAACGGCAACTACGGGCCGTCGAATGCGTACGCGCCGACCGCGCCGGGGAACTACTACTGGATCGCGAGCTACTCGGGCGACGCCAACAACTCCGCGGTCGACGGCACCTGCGGCGCGACCGGCGAGACGGTGACCATCAGCAAGGGAGCACCGAAGATCGTCACGTCCGCCACGGCGGGTCCGGTGAAGCTCGGCGCGTCGATCTCCGACCAGGCGACGCTGTCCGACGGGGTGAATCCGACCGGGTCGATCACCTTCGTCGCCTACGGGCCGAACGACGCGGCCTGCGCGACGCCGGTGTTCACGTCGAACGCCGTCGCGGTCAACGGCAACGGGGTCTACAACTCGGCACCGGCGTTCACGCCGACCGCGGTGGGCACCTACCGCTGGATCGCGAGCTACTCGGGCGATGCCAACAACAACGCCGTCGCCGGCGCGTGCAACGATCCGGGCGAGTCCTCGGTCGTTACCCAGGCGACGCCCGCGATCGCGACCACCGCCTCCGCGGGCGGGACGGTCGGGCCGACGAGCGTCACCGACCAGGCGACGCTCACCGGCGGCACCAACCCGACCGGCTCGATCACCTTCCGGCTCTACGGTCCGGACGATGCGACCTGCGCCAACTCGCCGGTCTTCACGTCGAGTCCGGTGGCGGTGAACGGCAACGGCATCTACACGTCGCCGTCGTTCACGCCGTCGGCCGCGGGCACCTACCGCTGGATCGCGAGCTACAGCGGCGATGACGGCAACGCGGCGGTCGCCGGCACCTGCAACGACCCGGGCGAATCGGTGGTGCTCACGAAGTCGGACCTGACGCTCGTGACCATGACGGCGTCGACGGTCCAGCTCGGAACGCCGATCCACGACACCGCGACGCTTGCGGGCGGTGTCAATCCGACGGGCAACTTGATGTTCCGGCTCTACGGTCCGAACGACGCGACCTGCTCGAACACGCCGGTCTTCACGTCCGGCAACGTCGCGGTGAACGGCAACGGGTCGTACGCTTCGCCGTCGTTCACGCCCAACGCGATCGGAACCTACCGCTGGATCGCGAGCTACTCGGGCGACGCCAACAACCCCGCGATCTCGGGCGCGTGCAACGACGCGAACGAGTCCGTGGCCGTCATCCCGGTCACGCGGATCCCGACGTTGAGCGAGTGGGGGCTCCTGCTGATGGCGCTGATGCTCGGTTCGATCGCGGTTGCGACGCTGCGCCGGCGCCCGGGCCGCTGACGGAGGCAAGGGGGAGAAGGACGCCGGGCGGGTGTTTCCGCCCGGCGCTTTTCTTTTCAGCGGCGACGACTGCGTCGGGCTGAAGCCCGACCCACGGGAGAGTTTGTGGGTCGGCCTTCAGGCCGATATCGCGTTCCACCGCGGTAGGTCGGCCTTCAGGCCAACGCAAGGCCCCGAGAATCGGCACGGATCCCGTCGGGCTGAAGCCCGACCCACGGGAGAGTTTGTGGGTCGGCCTTCAGGCCGACATCGCGTTCCACCGCGGTAGGTCGGCCTTCAGGCCGACACCTCGCGTTCGAAACGACGCGACCGATCGCCCTGCGTCGTGGGTCAGGCCAGCACGACGCCCGCGCGAACGGTGCCCGCGCGCTCGTGGCGCGCGACGAGGTCGACCTTCGCGCCCGGCTTCGCGCGCACGACCCATTCGAGCTTCATGCGATCGTCGGTGACGACCGTGTCCGGCCAGAACGAGACGCCGGTGTGCTTGTGCGCGCGGCCCTCGAGCTGCCCGTGCTCCTCGCGCGACTTGCCCGAGACGAGCGTCGCGCCGGCGGACAGCGCGATCTCGGCGACGAGTCCGCGCACGGTCTTCTGAGCGAGCGCGCGCTTCGAGACGTACGCGGGCAGCCAGCCGGTGTTCTGCACGACGAACTCGACCTTCCAGGTGTCGTCGCCGACGCGCTTCGCGCCCGCGTGCACGAGTTCGAGTTTGGGTGACGCGAGCGCCTGCCAGACGATCCAGTCGGGAAAGCGCGCGACCTCGCGCTCGAGGAACGCGGGCGGCGGATTCGAGAACGCGTGGAAGCGGTCCCAGCCGCCGATCTCCACGGGGCCCAGGTCCGGGTGGTCGAACGCGCGCCAGCCGTGGTGCGCCGCGCCACCGAGCTTCTCGTCGCTCCAGCGCAGGAGCTTCAGGTCGTCCTCGGGCGGGTGGTCGCGGAACCAGTCGATGTACTTGTAGTTCGCGATGCCCGCCTCGCGCATCGGCGACCACACCTCGACCACCCACACGAACGCGCCCAGATGTTCGTAGAGCCAGTCGAAGGTGCCGCTGATGACGCTCTTCGGGTGGTAGCGGAACTCGTGGTAGACCGAGATCGCCGGATAGCCGGTGCGCTTCTCCCCTTCCCTGCCGACCGCCTGGTACACCCACAGGTCCTCGGCGTGCATCTCGTCGTCGCTCTGGTGCTCGAACGGGCGCAGCAGCACGCCGCTCCAGGTGTGGAAGGTCGTGCCGCCGGTGATGTTGCGGTGGTTGACGATGAAGTCGACGACCGCGCGCACCTCGGGCTCCGACACCGGATAGGGGCCGCTGCCCTGCTGGTCGAACTCCTGGCGCCACGACGCGGGGAAGTTGCGGTTGAGGTCGAGGCCCTCCTTGCGCTTCTTCATCCGCAGCGTGTGGCCGTCGTAGCCCTCGTAGCGGCCCTCCGGCACGATCCGGTAGTAGGCGCCGCCGGTCTCGACCGGGTCGCGCCGGATCATCAGGCGCGCATCCTCGGGGTGCGCCTTCCACAGGCCGTTCGGGTCGGGGATGCGCATCTGCAGGATGCGGCCGTCGCCGTCGACGTCCTCGACGAAGAGCCCCTCGATGTCCTCCTCGTCGTGCGGATAGGGGCGCGTGCTCGAGCGGATCCAGCGCGGCCTGTCGGCGAGCGCCCATTCGGCGCCGTCGGGGTTCATGCGCGGCAGCACGTAGAACGCGCGGGTGTCGAGCGCGCGCGTGACGTCGGGGTCCTTGCCGTAGCGCGAGAGCAGCGAATTGACGAGGTAGAGCGCCGCGACCGAAGCCGTGACCTCGGTCGCGTGGATGTTGCCGTCGACCCAGTACGCCGGCTTCTCGCTCGCCGGCCCGGTCTTGGCGTTGGTGAGCGTGACGAGCCACAGGTCGCGGCCCTCATGGCTGCGGCCGATCGAGGCGACACTGCACAGGTCGGGGTGCTCACGGGCGAAGACCTGGATGGCGTCGGTCAGGTCGGCGTAGCGGAGGAAGCGGTCGAAGCGCAGGTCGGGCATGACGGAAGCCAGCGGACGAAGGGAGCGAGAGTGTCGGGGCCGCCACGCGGCCGCGTCAAGCGCGGGACGTTTCAGCGGGAGTTTCCCTCGTTCACCGGAATACCGTATATTCGTTCGGTATGCCGGTCGACCTGCTCCCCCGCTACGCCGAACTCCACTGCGTCTCGAACTTCAGCTTCCTGCGCGGCGCGTCGCACCCGGAGGAGCTGGTCGAGCGCGCCGCGCAACTGGGCTACGCGGCGCTCGCCCTCACCGACGAGTGCTCGCTCGCCGGCATCGTGCGTGCGCATCTCGCGGCGAAGGACGCGGGCATCGCGCTTATCGTCGGCAGCGAGTTCACGCTCGACGACGGCACGCGGCTCGCGCTCTACGCGACCGACCGCGCGAGCTACGGCGACCTCGCGCAACTCGTCACGCGGGGCCGGCGGCAGGCGGCCAAGGGCAGCTACCGGCTCTCGCGCGGCGACGTCGAGGCGCTCGCATCGAGCTGCCTCGCGCTGCTGTTCGGGGGAGATCAGAGGGGTCAGACTCGATTGATTGCCGGATCAAAGGGGTCAGACTCGATTGATTGCAAGGACCGATCGCATCATTCCGGACGAAGCCGATCAATCGAGTCTGACCCCTTTGATCATCAATCGAGTCTGACCCCCTTGATCCGCTGGATCGCCGACACGTTCCCCGGCCGCGCGTGGCTCGCGGTCGAGCGCTTCGCGCGCGCGGGCGACGACGCGCGGCTCTCCGCGCTCGAAGCAGTCGGGCGCGAGTTCGGGCTGCCGCTCGTCGCCGCGGGCGACGTCCACATGCACGCGCGCGCGCGGCGCGCGCTGCAGGACACGCTCACCGCGATCCGTCTGCGCACGCCGGTCGCGCAGTGCGGCTATGCGCTCTTCTCCAACGCCGAGCGCCACCTGCGCTCGCGCGGACGCCTCGCGACGATCTACCCGCCGGCGCTGCTCGAAGAAACGCTCGCGGTCGCGGAGCGCTGCCGGTTCTCCCTCGATGAACTCCGCTACGAGTATCCCGACGAGGTCGTGCCGCCCGGCGAGACACCCGTCTCGCACCTGCGCAAGCTGGTCGAGGAAGGCCTCGCGCGGCGCTATTCGACCTCCGACACCGGGCGCGGATGGCTGCACGGCGACGCGACCTTCCGCTGCCTCGCCGCCCCGCCCGAGGTCCGCGAACTGATCGAGCACGAACTCGCGCTCGTCGCCGAGCTCCGCTACGAGCCCTACTTCCTCACCGTGCACGACATCGTCGCGTTCGCGCGTTCGCAGGGCATCCTGTGCCAGGGCCGCGGATCGGCGGCGAACTCGGCGGTCTGCTACGCGCTCGGCATCACCGAGGTCGATCCCGCGCGCATGTCGATGCTGTTCGAGCGCTTCATCAGCCGCGAGCGCAACGAGCCGCCCGACATCGACGTCGACTTCGAGCACCAGCGGCGCGAGGAGGTGATGCAGTACGTCTACGCGAAGTACGGCCGCGACCGCGCGGCGCTCGCCGCGACGCTCATCACCTACCGTCCGAAGAGCGCGGTGCGCGACGTCGGCCGCGCGCTGGGGCTCGGACTCGCCGAGGTCGACCGGCTCGCCGGCGTGTTCGCGTGGTGGGACGGCCGCGCGATCCACGCCGAGCGCCTCCGCGAAGCGGGCTTCGACCCGGAAAGCCCGCTGATGCGCCGCCTCGTCGCGCTCACCGGCGCGCTGATGGGCTTCCCGCGCCACCTCTCGCAGCACGTCGGCGGCTTCGTGATCGCGCGCGGGCAGATCGAGCGCATGGTGCCGGTCGAGAACGCCGCGATGGCCGACCGCACCGTCATCCAGTGGGACAAGGACGACCTCGACGCGATGGGGCTCCTCAAGGTCGACTGCCTCGCGCTCGGCATGCTCTCGGCGATCCGGCGCTCGCTCGACATGGCCGGCATCGGGCGCATGCAGGACATCCCCGCCGAGGATCCCGAGGTCTACGCGATGATCCAGCGCGCCGACACGATCGGCGTGTTCCAGATCGAGTCGCGCGCGCAGATGTCGATGCTGCCGCGCCTCAAACCCGCGTGCTTCTACGATCTCGTGGTCGAGGTCGCGATCGTGCGCCCCGGACCGATCCAGGGCGGCATGGTGCATCCCTACCTCAAGCGCCGCCAGGGCAGGGAACCGGTGACCTACCCGAGCCCCGCGGTCGAGGCAGTGCTCGCGCGCACGCTCGGCGTGCCGATCTTCCAGGAGCAGGTGATGCAGCTCGCGATCGTCGCGGCGGGCTTCACGCCGGGCGAAGCCGACCAGCTCCGCCGCTCGATGGCCGCGTGGCGGCGCAAGGGCGGCCTCGAGAAGTTCGAGGAGCGGCTGGTCGAGGGGATGGGCAAGCGCGGCTACGGCGAGGCGTTCGCGCGCCAGATCTACCAGCAGATCCTGGGCTTCGGCGAGTACGGCTTCCCCGAATCGCACTCGGCGTCGTTCGCGCTCCTCGTCTACGTGTCGTCGTGGTTGAAGCGCTACCACCCGGCCGCGTTCACCGCGTCGCTGTTGAACTCGCAGCCGATGGGCTTCTACGCGCCCGCGCAGCTCGTCGCCGACGCGCGCCGCCACGGCGTCGAGGTGCGCGGTCCCGACGTCACCGCGAGCGGCTGGGACTGTGCGCTGGAAAGCGGTGCTTCCCCCGCGCTGCGTCTCGGCCTGCGCATGGTGAGCGGGCTCTCGCAGGCGGGCGCGCAGCGGATCGAGGAAGCGCGCCGGGCGCGCGCGTTCGCCGGCGTCGCCGACCTCGCGCACCGCGCACGCCTCGACCGCCGCGACCTCGAGGCGCTCGCCGACGCGGGCGCGCTCGCTTCGCTCGCCGGCCATCGCCACGCCGCGACCTGGGAGGTCGCCGGCGTCGAGAAGCTCCCCGCCCTCCTCGACGGCGGCACGTTCGACGAAGCGGCGCCCGCGCTGCCCGCGCCGACCGAAGGCGAGGACGTCGTCGCCGACTACCGCAGGCTCGGCCTCACGCTGCGCCGCCACCCCGCCGCCCTGCTGCGCCGCGAACTCGCGAAGCGGCGGCTCTCGACTTCGGAAGAGATCCGGCGCACGCCGCACGGCCGCCTCGCGCGCGCCGCGGGCATCGTGATCGGCCGCCAGCGGCCCGACACGAAGAGCGGCGTCGTGTTCGTCACGCTCGAGGACGAGACCGGCGCGACCAACGTGATCGTCTGGCGCGACCTCGCGGACCGCCAGCGCCGCGAACTCCTGGGCTCACGACTCCTCGCGGTCTACGGCAAGGTCGAGCGCGAGGGCGAGGTCGTGCATCTGATCGCGGGACGGTTGGTCGACCTCACGCCGCTCCTGGGATCGCTGCCGACGCGCTCGCGCGACTTCCACTGACGTCCGAACGGCGAGCGGCGTCGCATCCCGGCCCGAACGGCATTACGAAGGCGATCCGCCACCTCGGACGGGCCTGGCCGCCCGTGCCCGCGCCTCGTGCGCCGTCGATCAGGCCCCGGTGGCGACCGCGCAGGCGGCCGTCTTCGCCTGGCTCGCCTTCGCGATCGCGACGTTGATGCGCACGTCCTCCGGGACGCCGTTCTTCACCGCCGTGATCTCCGCGAGGATCGAGATCGCGATCTCGGGCGGCGTGCGGCTGCCGATGAACAGGCCGATCGGGCCGTGCAGCCGGGCGATCTCCTCGTCGGTCAGGTCGAACTCGTGCAGCCGCTCGCGGCGCTTCTCGTTGTTCGCGCGCGAGCCGAGCGCGCCGATGTAGAACGCATTCGATTTGAGCGCCTCCAGAAGCGCGAGGTCGTCGAGCTTCGGGTCGTGCGTCAGCGCGACCACGGCCGAGCGCTCGTCGAGGTTCATCGCGCGCGCGGTGTCGTCGGGCATCGTGCGCACCAGCGTGACGCCGGGGATGTCCCAGGTCTCGGTGTACTCCTCGCGCGGATCGCAGACCGTCACCTGGTAGTCGAGTCCGACCGCGATCGTCGCGAGGTACTTCGAGAGCTGCGAGGCGCCGATCACGAGCATCCGGTACCGCGGGCCGTGAATCGTCACGAGCGTCTTGCCGTCGAACGCGAGCCCGTCGTTCGCGCGCGCCGGATGCAGCGTCGCGAAACCCGAGGCGAGGTCGAGCTTGCGCGCGACCAGGTGCCCGACCTCGATCTCGCGCAAGAGCGCGAGGATGCCGGACTCGCGCGTGAGCGGCTCGAGCACGAGCTGGATCGTGCCGCCGCAGGGCAGTCCGAAGCGCCGCGCCTCGTCGGCCGACACGCCGTAGGTCACCGTCTCGCACTTGTGCGTCGTCAGGCCTTCGCGCCGCACGCGGTCGATCAGGTCGTCCTCGATGCAGCCGCCGGACACCGAGCCCACCACGTGGCCGTCATCGCGCACCGCGAGCATCGCGCCCGGGGGCCGGGGCGAACTCCCCCAGGTCTTGACGACGGTGACGAGCAGCACCCGACGGCCCGCCTCCACCCATTCGGCACTCTTCTTCAGGCATTCGAGATCGACGCTGTCCATCACGGTTCCCTTCAGGAGCGAAAGCCCCCCTTGGTCGCGAGCCACAGGAGCAGCGCGACGATCGCGGCGAGCGCCGCATAGCGAATCCAGCGCGCACCACCGGCGGGCGCGGGCAGCGTCGGCGCTGCCGATTCCGGCGCGGCCGGGGACGCCGGGCCGAGCCGTTCGGAAAGCCGCGCGAAGAAGTCGTCCGCGAGTTTCGCCGCCGCACCGTCGATCAGCCGCGAGCCCACCTGCGCGAGCTTGCCGCCGACTTGAGCCGACGCCGTGTAGCTCAGCGTCGTGCCGCCGTCGGCCGGGGCGAGCGCAACCTTCGCCTCCCCCTTCGCGAACCCGGCAGCTCCGCCCTGCCCCTGGAATTTGAGCGTGTACCCGGTCGGCGGGTTCACGTCGGCGAGTTCGATCCGCCCGCCGAATCGGGCGGACACCGGACCGACCTTGGCCAGCACGCTCGTCGCCCAGGTTCCGTCCGCCTCGCGGACGAAGGAATCACAGCCCGGAATGCAGGCCTTGAGGGTCTCCGGGTCGTTCAACGCTTCCCAGACGCGGGAGGGAGGGGCCGGGACGAGCCGGCTGCTCGAGAGGTCCACGTTCATTCGCCCAAGGGCCGCGCCCGGCGCCGGGCACGCAATGTGCTAACTTTAGCGCATGAGCCTCGATACCGACACCCAGCCGCCCCGCGATGCCCAAGCCAGCCGGGGCAGCCGCGACGTCCGCCTCGCCCAGGCGCTGCTGCGACTGGGCGCCGGAGTCGTCGTCCATGCCTCGCTGCCGCTGGCCGACCTAATCGCGCTCGCCCAGCAGGCGGCCGAACGCGGCGCCGCCTTGACGCTGCGCGGCGCCCACGAACGTTCCACCGCCGACCTCGAACGGGTGGCGATGGCCGGTCGCGGACAGGTCACCTTCGACCTGTCGGGCTGACCGCACCGGTCTCGTTCGACCGCTGACCCGGCCGGCCGGCCGCGGCACGCCTGCCACGCCCCCGCCCGGCAACCGGGCGTCCGGGATCGTCCCGCGTCGCCTCCGCGCCCCGCGTGAGCGTCTCCGCGAGCGCTTCGAGCGAGGCGAGGTTGTGGACCGGCAGGAAGTCATCGACCCAAGGCAGCATCGCGCGTATGCCGGCCGGCCGCGCCTCGAAGTCGGCGTAGCGCAACAGCGGATTCAGCCAGACGAGCCGCCGGCAGGACTTCGCGAGCCGCTCCATCTCGGCGTCGAGTCCGGTGCCCGCCTCCGCGTCCAGGCCGTCGCTGATCAAGAGCACGACCGCGTTCTGCCCGAGGAGCCGGCGCGACCAGCGCCGGTTGAACTCGGCGAGCGATGCGCCGATGCGCGTCCCTCCGGCCCAGTCCTCGACCGACGCCGCCACGCGCGCGAGCGCCACGTCGACGTCGCGGTGCTTCAGGTGCCGGGTGACGTTGGTGAGCCGCGTGCCGAACAGCAGCACGTGGACGCGGTGCCGATCGTTGGTGATCGCGTGCAGGAAGTGCAGCATCATCCGCGAGTAGCGGTCCATCGATCCGGAGATGTCGCAGAGCACGACGAGCGGCGGCGGCGCGCGCCTGCGCGCGCGGAACGCGAGCGGCGCCGCCCGCCCCGCCGCGCCGGCCATGCGCCGCAGCGTGGCGCGAAGGTCGACGCGGCGGCCGCGGTCGTCGCGGCGCATCCGGCGCAACGCGACCTCGGGGAGCGGCAGTCGCAGCCGCGCGATCATCCGCCGGACCTGCCCGAGTTCCCCGGCGGTCATCGTCGCGAAATCGTGGTGCTGCAGCACCTCGCGCGGCGAGAACGTGAACGCCGCGTCGAGCGTCACCTCGTCGTCGCCCGCGCGCGCGGGCGCGTCCTCGCGCGGCGGAGCCAGCGCCTCCGCGAGTCGCGCGGGGACGTCGGGAGGCGCTTGCTCCTCGCCGGTGCGCCCCTGGACCTGCGGCAGCAGCGCCGCCGCCATCTTCTCGAGGAGCTTCGGGTTGCGCCAGAAGAGCTCGAACGCCTGCTCGAACAGGTCGAGGTGCTCGCGCCGCGAGCACAGCACCGAGGCGAGCGCCTCGCGAAAGTCGCTGCGGTTCTCGAGCCCGACCGCCTCGGCCGCGGCCAGGGCGTCGATCGTCTTCGCCGGCCCGACCGGCACGCCGGTCGCGCGCAGCACGCGCACGAAGTGCAGCACGTTCTCCGCGAGGTGCCCCTTCGGTTGCAGCGGCGCGAAGGGCGCGCGCGCGCCGGGGGCGCCGGGCGTCGGAGTCGAGGTCAGATCGAGAGCTTCCGCAACGCGTCGGGGTCGCGCAGCACCGAGCGCTGGCGCGACTCCGGTGCGCCGTAGAGGCCGGCCGGCGGCTTCGTATCGAGGCGGCCTACGACCGCCGCATCGTTGCAGGCCGCGTCGAAGCGCACGCGGACCTCGCTGCCGGCGGTCGCGCCGGACAAGAAGCACGCCTTGCCGAGCTTCGCGTTCAACGGCGCGAGCACGCCGGAGGCGACGAGATCGGCCGGCGCGCCGCCGCCGGAGAGTTCGAGGTCGAACGTCCCGGCGGGCGCGCCAGCGCGGGCGCCCGACGAGATCACCGCGGGCAATCCGATGAACTCACGCGCGAGCTTGGCGGCCACGTCGGCGGACGGCAGTCCCTCGATGACCAGGGTCACGCGCTTCGCGGTCGCGCTCGCGTGCTGCAGGAAGAACTCGCGCGAGAACGCGTCGGCGACGCCGGTGCCGATCGCCTTCAGCGCCTCCTCCTCGCTCGGCCAGCTTCCCGCGCCTTTCGGCAGCGCGGTCGCGTGGTAGATCTCCTCGCCGGTCGTGCGGTCGAGCGCCTTCAGCGTCCACGACGAGAGCGCGTACTTGGTGACCACGATGCCCGAGGCTTCGAGGCGCGTCGACAGGCGCTTCACCGCGGCCTCGCCCGCGATCGACACGTCGGCCGCCGCCGGGTCGACGACGCGGAAGCCGAACGACCGGATGCGCTCGGCCAGCAGGTTCTCGGCGACCGGCGAGCGCTGCGGCGGCAGGTCGGGCCGCTCCGCGTCGCGCACCGCGATCGCGATCGACACCTTCGGGTCGCCGTTCGCGCGGATCACGTCGAGCCGCTCGTCCCGCGTCATCGCGTTGAGCGACTTCTGCACCGCCTTGACGTTGACGACGGCCTCGGTGGTCATCGTGGCGACGCCGCTCGCCCCCACCACCGGCTCGCTCTCGCGCACGACGGTCCGGATGAAGTCGCCGCTCTTCGCGACGAGCTTCGCGTTGAGCGCATCGTAGTTGGCGGCGAGCGACGTCGGCTCCACGAGGAGCGCCAACGCCTTCTCGACGAGCTGGCCGCGCGCGTCCGCCCGAAGGTCGCCGGCGAGCTTCGCGGGATCGGACTTGTAGCGCGGGTCGCTCGCGTCCGCGTAGCCTGCGGCGGCGATCAGCAGCGTGCCGGGTTCGGCGGGCGCGGGCGTCACGGGAACCGGACCGGGCGCCGGTGCGGCCGAAGGCACGGCGGCAGGCGCCGCAACGGGCGGCGGCGCGACGGACGCCACCTGCGTCGTGTCCGACGACACGTGGCGCCCCGCCTGGCTCGCGACGCTCTGCATCCACCACCACAGTCCCGCCGCGATCGCGAGCGCCGCGACGCCGACGACGATCAGCACGGCGGGAAGCTGCGACTTCGGACGTGACACGGTCGTGGTCGGCGCGTCGAGCGACGGGCGGGCCGCGTAGGCCGGCGTCGGGGCCACGGTCGCCTCCGGCGCGGGTGGGCTCGCGGGCCTCGGCGACGGCGCCCGCGCGACCGTCGACGCCACGACCGTCGCCTCCGCATCGAATGCCGGCGCCGCAGCGCTCGCCGCCTTGCTCCGGGCGGGCGCGGGCATCGCGAGCGCGCGCAACGCCTTCGCGAACTCCGCCGCGGATCCGTAGCGATCCTCCGGCTTCTTCGCGAGCGCCTTGCGGACGATCTCGTCCATCAGGTCCGGAAGCTGGACGTTGAGCGTCGTCGGAGGCAGCGGATCCTCCTTCAGCACCTTCTGCATCGTCGTCGTCGACTGCGCACCGCCGAACGGGCGCTCGCCGGTGACGAACTGGTAGAGGACCACGCCGGTCGAGAACACGTCGGTACGCGCGTCCACCGGCAATCCGAGCACCTGCTCGGGCGACATCGAACTCGGCGTTCCCATCACCGACCCCGCCTGGGTGAGCGAGGACGACTCGAGGTGCGCGATGCCGAAGTCGGCCACCTTCACCGTGCCGTCCTCGCGGACGAACACGTTGGCGGGCTTGATGTCGCGATGGATCACGCCGTGCTCGTGCGAGTACTGCAGCGCGTCGAGGACCTGCGCGGTCAGCGCCACGGCATCGGCGGTCGAGAACCGCTCGCCCGCGTCGAAGCGGGCCTTCAGGTCGCGTCCCTCGACGAACTCCATCGCGATGTACGAGGTTCCCCCGTCCTCGCCGAAGTCGAAGATCGAGACGATGTTCGGGTGGTGCAGGCGGCCCGCGGCCTCGGCTTCGCGCCGAAAGCGCGCGACGATCGTCGCGGCCTCGTCGGGCGAGAGCCGGTCGGCGCGGATCGTCTTCAATGCGACCCGGCGCTTGATCATCGGGTCGTAGGCCTCGTAGACCACGCCCATCGCGCCGCGTCCGAGTTCGCGCCGGATTTCGTAGCGCCTGAGGTTCTCGATGTCCGCCATCCCCTTCGCCTTCTCGCCTATCGCCCGTTGCAATGTCCGCTCGCCCCCCGGGGGGAGGCGAACGCAGCAGCGCGCAGTTCGCTTCGGGGGGACGTCATCGCGCGCCCGCAGGGCCGCCCCAAGGGCGCGCGTGCCCCCCGGGGGGAGGCGAACGGAGCGGCGCGCAGTTCGCTTCGGGGGGACGTCATTTGTACTTCGAGTCGATCTCCCAGACCGACTTCTGCACGAGGCGCTGGACCATCGTGTCGAGGCCGACGCCGCCCTTCTGGCTCTGCGACACGCCGAGCACCGAGGTGCCGGTCGCGCCGAGTTCCATCTTCTCCTCGGTGTAGCCGGTCGCGACCTGTTCGGTCGTCTCGGCGTCGATGATCTTGTAGCGCATGCCGATGATCCACACGCTCGTCGCCTCGTTCGTCTGCACCGAGCCGATCGCCTGGCCGCCGACCGCGCCCGCCCGCGCACCGCCCCAGGAACCGCTGAACGCACCGAGCGTCGACGCGATGGCGCCGATCGCACGGCCGTCGAAACCCTGCTGCGCCTGCGCGATCTGCTCGGTCTTCAGGATGTCGAACTTGACGACGTACTTGGTGCTCTTCAACTTGCCCATCCGCAGGAACTTGCGTGCCTGGTCGGGGTCGCCCAGGTTGTAGGCGAGTTCGAACTCGCGCAGCGCGCCGCCGAGGTTCGTGCGTTCGAGCACCGGGAAGTTGGCGGCTGCGAGTTCGATCTCGCCGTAGTCGGCGATGTTGTTGGCGGTGAACTTCTGCAGGAACGTCGCGTTGTTGCTCTTGATCTCGCCGGGAATGACGACGAGCGCGGGCCCCTTCTTGTTCTTGTTCACGTAGTCGACCGACTGGTAGAGCGCCTGGTCGGCGGACTGGTTCGCCTGCTGCGAGGTCGTGCTGCCGGCGGTCGGGGACGGATTGCCGAACTTCGGCTGCGCGGCCGCGGGCGCGGCGGAGAGCGCGACCGCGGCGATCGCGGCGAGCGTCGACATCGAGGCGATGAGCGTCATCATGGTTCTCCTGCGGTTCGTTCGTCCGGTCAGGGCTTCTTCGGCGCGGGCTTCGCGGGAGCGCCCATCCCCGCCTTGCGGCAGTAGTCGGCATAGAGCTGCGCGACGATCTCGTCGGCCTGCTCGTTCACGAGCGTCAGCGCCATGCGCGCGACGTCCGCCCCGGCGTACGAGGCCGAGTGCGCCTCCGCGTGCGACACCGGCCGGCCGTCGCTGCCGTTCAGCGTGAAATCCAGGTTCACCGCGACCTGGTTCACCGCCATCATCGGATTGCGCGTCGCTTGCGAGGTCACGTGACCGCGCAGCACGAAGCTCGCCCCGAGGCGCTTCGAGGCGTTGAGCGCGGCATCGGGATCGTTGCGCATCGCCGCCTCGACCTCCGCCTGCGCGATCTGGCGGCGGATCTCCTCGGGCGTGAAGGTGCGCAGGCCGAGCGCGCGGAGCCGGCGGTTGATTGCCTCGTAGACCGGGCCATGGTTCTGCTGATGCCAGTAGACCCAGCCGTTGCTCCGCTCCTCGCCGATCACGACCATGATCTTCTTGTTCTTGAGGTCGGCGCGGCAGGGCGTCGACAACTGCACGGCGATGCGGTCCTCGCGCGCCTCGCGTTCGAGCCGGTCGGTGTCGTCGGGCTGGCCGAACTTGAAGCCCTGCGCCGCCGCGAGCGACGCGGCGAACGGCAGGGCGAGGACGGCGGCGACGGCAGAGGCGAATCCGGAACGCATCGTGGGATCTCGGGGAACCTCCAAGCGTAGCGCAACGCCCACGCGGAATCCACACGGCGGGCCCGAAGGCGAATTTTCGCGCTGCAACGGATTGGAGCCTACAGCCGGATCCCGCCCTCCTGCACCTCGGCGACGAGCCGGGCGGCGACCGCGGGCGTGATCGCGCCGACGTCGTCCTGGTACTTGAGCAGCACGCCGACGGTGTCGCCGACCACCGCGGGGTCGAGGGCGATGCGGTCGAGCGCGACGAGCGCCTCCGCCCAGTCGAGCGTCTCGGCCACGCCGGGCGACTTGAACAGGTCCATCGCGCGGAGCTTCTGAGTGAACGCCACGATCTCGCGCGCGAGCGACTCCGGCGCCCGAGGACACTTGCGCCGGACGATCTCGAGTTCGCGCAAGGCGTCGGGATAGTCGACCCAGTGGTAGAGGCAGCGGCGCTTGATCGCGTCGTGGATCTCGCGCGTCCGGTTCGACGTGATCACGACTGCCGGCGGCTCGGCGGCGCGGATCGCCCCGAGTTCGGGAATGGTCACCTGGAACTCGGCGAGCACTTCGAGCAGGTAGGCCTCGAACGGCTCGTCGGCGCGGTCGAGTTCGTCGATCAGCAGCACCGGCGCCACGCCGTCGTGCGGCGCGAGCGCCTCGAGGATCGGCCGGCGCAGCAGGAAGCGCGAGGTGAAGATGTCGTGGGCGAGGTCGTCGCGCACCACGTGTCCGCCCGCCTCCGCGAGCCGGATCTCGATCATCTGCCGCGGATAGTTCCACTCGTAGACCGCCGACGCCGTGTCGAGGCCCTCGTAGCACTGCAGCCGAACGAGCCTGCGGTTCCGGGACGCGGCGAGGACCTTCGCGATCTCGGTCTTGCCGACGCCCGCCTCGCCTTCGAGGAACAGCGGCCGGCCGAGCTTCAGCGACAGGTAGACCGCTGTGGCGAGCCGGCGGTCGGCGACGTAGTCCTGAGACGCCAGCATGTCGAGCGTCGCATCGACCGATGCGGGCGGCGGAACCGGGGCGCGCGGCGCGTTCATCGCGAAGGGGGAATCGTCGTCAGGCGGTCGAAACGGCGGGGGCGGCGCCCGACGGGCGTCGCCCCCGAGGATGCCACATCCGCGATCGCGTCGTCGTCAGCGTGCCGCCTCGACCGCCCGCGATGCCATCACCGCGACCAGATGCGCGCGATAGGCGGCCGAACCGTGGAGATCGCTGTTGAGCGAGGCGGCATCCACCTTGACCGCTTTCGCCGCGGCCGCCCCCCAGGATTTCGCGAGCGCGTCCTCGAGCGGCTTGCAGCGGAACACCGATGACCCGGCGCCCGTCACCGCGACGCGGACGCCCGACCCGGCCTGCGCGACGAACACGCCGACGAGCGCGAACCGCGATGCGGGATTCGGAAACTTCGCGTACGCGGCCTTTTTCGGGATCGGGAAGTTCACCGAGGTGATGATCTCGCCATCGGCGAGCGCGGTCTCGAACATGCCCTTGAAGAAATCGTCCGCGGCGATCTTGCGCCGGTTCGTGACCACGGTCGCACCGAGGCCGAGCACCGCCGCCGGCCAGTCGGCGGCCGGGTCGTTGTTCGCGAGCGACCCGCCGATCGTGCCCATGTTGCGGACCTGGCGGTCGCCGATGCCTTCCGCGACCGACGCCAGTGCGGCAATCGCGCCCTTCACGACGTCGGAGGACGCGATCTCCGCGTGACGCGTCATCGCGCCGATCGTCACGTGATCGCCCTCCTTCCGGATGCCCTTCAGCTCGGCGATGCCCGACAGGTCGACGAGGTGGCCGGGCTGGGCGAGGCGCAGCTTCATCGCGGCGACGAGGCTCTGGCCGCCGGCGAGCGCCTTGCCGCCGGTCTTCGCGAGCAGGGCGGAAGCGTCGGCGACCGACTTCGCGTGGTGCAGTTCGAATGCGTACATGGTCGTCTCCGTCAGGCCCGTTTCGCGGATTGGATCGCCTGCCACACGCGGTGCGGCGTCGCCGGCATGTCGAAATGCCGGACGCCGACGCCGTGGAGCGCGTCCATCACGGCGTTCATGAGCGCCGCGGGTGCGCCGATCGCGCCCGCCTCGCCGCAACCCTTGGCGCCCAGCGGGTTGTGCGTGCACGGCGTCACCTTCGTGCCGACCTTGAACGACGGCAGGTCGTCGGCGCGCGGCATCGCGTAGTCCATGTAGGTGCCGGTCAGGAGCTGCCCCGAGGCCGGGTCGTACACGCACTGCTCGAGCAGCGCCTGGCCGATGCCCTGCGCGAGCCCGCCGTGCACCTGGCCTTCGACGATCATCGGATTGATGATGTTGCCGAAGTCGTCGCAGGCGCAGAACTGCACGACCCGCACGACGCCGGTGTCCGGGTCGATCTCGACCTCGCAGACGTGCGTGCCCGCCGGGAAGGTGAAGTTGGTCGGGTCGTAGAACGCGGTCTCGTTCAGGCCCGGCTCCAGGCGGTCGAGCGGGTAGTTGTGCGGCACGTACGCCGCGAGCGCGACCTCGCCGAACGCCTTGCTGCGGTCGGTGCCGGCGACGGTGAACCTGCCGTCCTTGAACTCGATGTCGGTCTCGGCCGCCTCGAGCAGGTGCGCCGCGATCTTCTTCCCCTTGTCGATGACCTTGTCGACCGCCTTCACGATCGCCGTGCCGCCGACCGCGAGCGAACGCGATCCGTAGGTGCCCATGCCGAACACCACGCGCCCGGTGTCGCCGTGCACGATGTCGACGTTCTCGACCGGGATCCCGAGACGCGAGGCGACGACCTGCGCGAACGTCGTCTCGTGGCCCTGCCCGTGGCTGTGCGATCCGGTGAACACGGTCACACTGCCGGTCGGGTGCACCCGGACCTCGCCTGCCTCGAAGAGTCCCGCGCGCGCACCGAGCGCGCCGGCGATGTTCGACGGGGCGAGGCCGCAGGCCTCGATGTACGAGGCATAGCCCAGGCCGCGCAACTTCCCGGCCTTCGCGGACTCGGCCCTGCGGGCGGCGAAACCCTTCACGTCCGCCATGCGGTTCGCCTCGTCGAGGCAGGCGTCGTAGCCGCCGGTGTCGTAGAGGAGCGCCACCGGCGTCTGGTAGGGAAACGTGCGGATGAAATTCCGCCGCCGCAACTCGTCCTGCGCGATGCCGGTCTCGACCGCCGCCTGGTGGACGATGCGCTCGACCACGTAGGTCGCCTCCGGCCGTCCGGCGCCGCGGTAGGCGTCGACCGGCGACGTGTTGGTGAACGCCGCGGTCACCTCCGCGTAGATCACCGGCGTCGTGTACTGCCCGGCGAGCAGCGTCGCGTAGAGGATCGTCGGAATGCAGGAAGCGAAGGTCGAGAGGTACGCGCCCATCGCGGCGACGGTGTGCACGCGCAGTCCGAGGAACTTGCCGTCCCGGTCGAGCGCGAGTTCCGCATGGGTCACATGGTCGCGGCCGTGCGCGTCGGTGAGGAACGACTCGCTGCGCTCGCACGCCCACTTGATCGGACGGTTCACGCGCTTCGACGCCCAGACCATCGCGGTCTCTTCGGCGTACAGGTAGATCTTCGAGCCGAAGCCACCGCCGACGTCGGGGGCGATCACGCGCACCTTGTGCTCGGGAAGTCCCAGCACGAACGCGGTCATCAGCAGGCGCTCGACGTGCGGATTCTGGCTCGTGACGTAGAGCGTGTAGGCGTCGTCGGCGCGGCTGTACGAGGCGACCGCGGCACGCGGCTCGATCGCGTTGGGAATGAGCCGGTTGTTGACGAGGTCGAGCTTCGTGACGTGCGCCGCCTTCGCGAACGCGGCGTCGACCGCCGCCTTGTCCCCGAGCGCCCAGGTGTAGCACTTGTTGCCGGGCGCCTCGTCGTGGATCTGCGGTGCACCCTTCTTCAACGCGTCGACCGGATTCACGACCGACGGCAAGATCTCGTAGTCGACTTCGATCCGTTCGGCGGCGTCCTTCGCCTGCGTGACGGTCTCGGCGATCACCAGCGCGACCTGGTCGCCCACGTAGCGCACCTTGCCTTTCGCCAGCACCGGATGCGGCGGCTCCTTCATCGGAGTGCCGTCGATGTCGTGGATGAGCCAGCCGCAGGGGAGCCCGTTGACGCCCTCCAGGTCCGCGCCGGTGTAGACCGCGACCACGCCGGGCGAGGCCTTCGCCTCCGCGGTGTCGATCTTCCGGATGCGCGCGTGCGCGTGCGGCGAACGCAGGAAGAACGCGTGCGCCTGGTTCGGCTGGACGACGTCGTCGGTGTACTGGCCGGCCCCGGTGAGGAAACGCGCGTCCTCCTTGCGCCTCACCGACTTGCCGATCACGCCGTGCTCGTTCGCGCCCATGGCGTCCTCACTTTCCCATCGCGGCGGCGCCGTGGGCCACCGCCTTGACGATGTTGTGGTAGCCGGTGCAGCGGCACAGGTTGCCCTCGAGTTCCTCGCGGATCTTCGCCTCGGTGGCCTTCGGGTGCCGGTTCACCAGGTCGATCGCGCTCATCACCATGCCCGGCGTGCAGAAGCCGCACTGCAGGCCGTGGCACTCCTTGAACGCCGCCTGCATCGGGTGCATCGTGCCGTCGGCGGCGGCGATGCCCTCGATGGTGACGACCTTCGCGCCCGCCACCTGCAGGGCGAGCAGGTTGCAGGCCTTCACCGCGCGATCGTCGACGAGGACCGTGCACGCGCCGCACTGGGCGGTGTCGCACCCGACGTGCGTGCCGGTGAGACCGAGGTGGTTGCGAAGCAACTCGACGACGAGCGTCCTCGGGTCGACCGTCGCGTTGACGGGCTTGCCGTTGACGGTCAGCGAAATCGTGACGGCCACGTGCTCCTCCTTCGATGGCGTTGCGAAAGGGCGGGACCGGTCCTGGGTTCGGCCGGCGAACGGCGACTATACTGCGGCGCCTCCGCTCCGGCAACGCGACGCCCGATTCACCGACCTTCGGTGCCGGCGCGCCGGACCGGACGGGCCGGGCGCCGGGGCCACGCACACGCACGGCGCGACTGGCGCGTGAATCGTACAGGCGCGCTACACTCCTGCGTGCCATGTCCCGGTTCCGCCGCGCCGTGCTCGCCGTCGCCGCCCTGGTCGCGCTCTCGGGCGCTGCGCGCGTCGACGCATCCGATGCCCCCGCGCTGACGCCGATCCGCGTCGGCCCGCACGAGTGGTATTTCCAGGGCGAGGCCGGCGCGGCGAGCGCGGCGAACCGCGGCTTCATGTCGAACGCGGGCTTCGTCGTCACCGGCGACGGCGTCGTGGTCCTCGACGCGCTCGGCACGCCCGCGCTCGGCCGCGCGATGATCGAGGCGATCCGCAAGACCACCCGCGAGCCGATCCGTCGCGTGATCGTGTCGCACTACCACGCCGACCACTTCTACGGGCTGAAGCCGTTCAAGGACGCCGGCGCGGAGATCTGGGCGCATCGCCGCTCGCTCGACTACCTCGCGTCGGAGGTCGCCGCCGAGCGCCTGGCCCAGCGGCGCGCCGAACTCTTCCCCTGGGTCGACGACTCGACCGAACTCGTCCGGCCCGACGTCCTCGTCGACGGCGACACGTCGTTTCGCATGGGAACGCTCGACTTCCGAATCATCGACATGAGCGGTGCGCACGCGCCCGACGACCTGATGCTGCTCGTCGAGGGCGACCGCGTGCTCTACGCGGGGGATCTGCTGTTCGCCGGCCGGCTGCCCTTCGTCGGCAACGCCGACTCGAAGCGCTGGCTCGCGGCGATCGAACGCCTGATTCCGATGGAGCCGCGCGTCGTCGTACCCGGGCACGGCGCGGCGTCCCGCGACGTCGCGCGCGACCTCGTGCTCACGCGCGACTATCTCTCCTTCCTCCGCGACGCGATGGGCCGCGCCGTGGCCGACTTCGAACCGTTCGACGAGGCGTACTCGAGGACCGACTGGTCGCGCTTCCGCGCGCTCCCCGCCTTCGAGTCCGCCAATCGCATCAATGCCTGGGGCACCTACCTCCGCATGGAGCAGGAGGCGCTCGGGGCCGGGAAGCCCTGATGGCCGACCTTCCGATGATCGGCGATCCGGTGCTCGCGGTGGCCGTGCGTGCCGCGCGGCGCGCCTCGTCGGTGCTCGTCGACGCCGCGCGCGATCTGAAGCGCCTCCCGACCTTCTCGAAGGAACACGACGAGATCGCGTCGGCCGCGAGCGACGAGACCCGCGCGGCGATCGTCGCCACGCTCGGCGCGGCGTTCCCCGAGCATCGCGTTCTCGGCGAAGCCGCGGAAACGCCGCCCGCGGGGCACGAACCCTCGCCCTACCAGTGGGTCGTCCACCCGATCGACGGCCGGCGGAACTTCGCGCACGGCTATCCGCACTACGCGGTGTCGATCGCCCTCGCGCACGGCGCCGAGATCACGCATGCGGCGGTGCTCGACCCGGTGCACGAGGAACTCTTCACCGCCGTGCGCGGCAAGGGCGCACAGTTGAACGGGACGCCGATCCGCGTCTCGGCGTGCACGCGGCTCGAGGATGCGCTGGTCGCGACCGATTTCCCGGAGCGTCGCAGTGCGAAGGCGGCGCCCTATCTCGCGACGCTGACCGCCGTGATGTCCCGCTGCGCGGGCCTGCGCCGATCCGGAGCCGGTTCGCTCGACCTCGCCTACCTCGCTGCGGGGAGACTCGACGGCTTCTTCGTCACGAGCCTCAAGCCGGGCGACATCGCCGCCGGCGCGCTCATCGTCAAGGAGGCGGGCGGTCGTGTCGGGGACTTCGCCGGCGGAACCGAGTTCCTGCGCGGCAGCGAGGTGATCGCGGCGGCGCCCGGCCTGTTCGCGCCGCTGCGCGAGACGATCGCCGCTGCCCGCACCTGAGGCCATCCCCCGGGAGCGCGGTCGCGGGCGCGCAGGAGCGTCGAGGATCGGCCGTGCGAAGCCGGAGGGCCGCTGGATCTCAGGCGAGCCGCTGGAACCAGAGCACCGACAGCGCCGCCGCGGTAACGGTGAGGACCGCCGCGAGCGCGACGAACAGCGCCGAGATCTCGGTGTGCGCGCGCTCGAACACGTACTGGGCGTTGAGGTTCTCGTAGACCTGAGTGAGGTCGGCGGCCGACTTCGCGTGGAAGTACGTCGCCTTCGTCACCTCCGCGATGGCCTTCAGCGCCTCCTCGTCGAAGCGCATGTAGATCGACCATCCGTCGAAGCTGACCGACGCCCCTTCGGCGGTGCCGAAGCCCACCGTGTAGACGCGCACGCCGCGGTCGGCGGCCATGCGCGCCGCGTCGACCGGATCCGGGCCGGTCGTGCGCCGCCCGTCGGTGAGCAGGATGATCGCCGCCGACTTGTTCGACCCGGGCCGTACCGGAACGAACGCGGACTTCGGCGCCGCCGGCTTCTCGTCGAGCGAGCGCCCCTGCGCCTCGTTGAACGCGCGCATCGCCCCGCTCGGGACGTTCGCCGCGGCCAACTCGTCGGCCTGTTCGGGGAAGATCGCGACGAGCGAGGTCAGGATGCCGGTGCCGATCGCCGTGTGACGCTGGAGTTCGAGGCGATCGATGGCGGTGACGAGGTCGTCGCGATTGCGCGTGGGCGGCTGCAGGATGGCGGCGGAACCCGCGAACGAGACCAACGCGAGCCGCACGTCGCCCGGCTGCGCCTTGACGAACGCCTTGGCAGCGGCCTGCGCGGCCTCGATGCGCGAAGGCTCGATGTCGTTCGCGCGCATCGACAGCGACACGTCGATGGCGAGCACGATCGTCCGGTGGTCGGAGGGCAGCGTGATCCGCGCACCCGGACGGGCGGCGGCGATCACCAGCGCGACGATGGCGACGAGGAGGAGCACGGGCGGTACGTGGCGCTTCCAGCCCGGGGCGCGCCCGGCGGCCTCGCGCACGGCGGCGAGGCTCGCGTAGCGCAGCGACACCCGCTTGCGCCTGCGGCCGAGCCACAGGTACACGGCGATGAGGCCCGGCACCGCCAGGAGCAGCCAGAGGACCGAAGGCCACGCGAACGACATCGTTCCCTCGTCAGGGCCCCGGTGCGCGTGCGGCGCGGGGCCGTTCCGGCATCACTCTACCACCGCGGCGGGCGCACGAGGCGCCCCGCGGAGATCCTCACGCCCGCAGCAGGTCGGCGAGGGCCTGCGGGATTTCGATGCCTTCGCGGGCGGCGCGTTCGGCGAGTCCGGTCCTGCGCGCACCGGGCAGTCGCACTCCGGAATCGCGCAGCATCTCGGCCACCAGGACTTCGACCCGCGCGGCGTAGACCTCGCTCCCCGCGAGCGCGCCGGGATCGACGACGAGAAACGCCTGCCCGAGACGGGGGCGATTGCCTTCCTCGACGAAGAACGAACTCGCCTCGAAGCCGATCGCCGCGCCGGTCAGCGCGGTGACGAGGAGTTCGACGACGAGCGCGAGCATCGCGCCCTTCGCCCCGCCCATCGGCAGCATCGAGCCTTCGAGCCCCGCCTTCGGGTCGGTCGTCGGGCGGCCGTCGCGGTCGAGCGCCCAGCCCTCCGGGATCGGCTTGCCGTCGCGCGCGGCCACCATCAGCTTGCCGCGCGCGACTTCCGAGAGCGACAGGTCGATCACCAAGGGCGGTGCGTCGCGGCGCGGAAACACCGCGGCGACGGGATTGGTTCCGAAGATCGCGTGGCGACCGCCCGCGGCCGGCATCGCCGAAGGCGAGTTCGAGAACGCGAGACCCACCATCCCCGCAGCGGCCACCGGCATCAGGTGACGCGCGGCTACGCCGAAATGGTGGCTGTTGGTCACGCCCGCGAACGAAACCCCGTGCGTGCGTGCGCGCGCGATCGCTTCGTCCACCGCGAGCGCGCAGGCGGGGAACGCGAGTCCGCAACCGGCGTCGACGAGGCACGCCCCGCCGCGCTCGCGCACGACCTGCGGCACCGCGTTGCCGTCCGCGCGGCCGTTGCGCAGGTGCGCGGCATACTGGGCGACGCGCGAGACGCCGTGCGAGGCGATGCCCTGCAGATCGGCGTCGACGAGGGCGCGGGCGGTCGCTGCGGCCATCGCGGGGTTCGCCCCGGCGCGCTCCAGCGCGCGCGTCGCCAGCGCCAGCAGGTCGTCGGGGGCGAAGGTCGGCATGGTCAGCGCCGCGCGAGTGCGGCGAGCACGCGCTCGGCGATCAGCATCGAAACGCGAGCGTTGGACTCCGCCGTGAGCCCGGCGATGTGCGGCGTGAGCAGCAGCCGCGGTGCGCCGGCGAGCGGCGAGCCGGCCGGCAACGGTTCGCGCGCGAACACGTCGAGCGCGGCGCCGCCCAGGCTTCCCGAGCGCAACGCGGCGGCGAGGGCCGCCTCGTCCACGATGCCGCCGCGCGACGTGTTGACGAGGATCGCGCCCGGCCGCATCGCCGCGAGGCGCGACGCGTCGACCATGCCGCGCGTCGTCGCGGTCAGCGGCAGGTGCAGCGACACCACGTCGGCACGCGCGAGCAACGCGTCGAGCGACAGGGGCTCGGCGTGCGCGTCGCGCCACGCGGGGTCGCCGGGAGCGAGCATCGCGTCGTGTCCGACGATGCGCATGCCGAGGCCTCGGGCGAGCCGCGCGGTCGTCCGCCCGATGTCGCCGAAGCCGACGAGTCCCAGCGTCTTCCCGGCGATCTCGCGCCCGGACGACAGCGCCACGCGCGGCCAGCGGCCCTCCGCGACCTCCGCCGACGAGGCGTAGGCACCGCGCAGCAACATCATGGCGGTCGCGATCACGTACTCGGCCACCGCGAGCGCGTTCGCGCCGGTGGCCGGGATGACCTCGATGCCGCGCGCCGCGCAGGCCGGCAGGTCGATGTTGTCGAGACCGACGCCCAGGCGTCCGACCACGCGCAGCCTGCGACCCGCCGCGAGCAGCGCTCCGCGCACCTGGGTGCGGTTGCGCACGATCAGCGCGTCCGCATCGGCGAGCATCGCCGCGAGGTCGTCCGGCCGGTCGACGAGGTCGCTCGCATGGTGCGTGTCGTGCACCGCCGCGAGGCGCGCGAGGGCGTCCGCGTCCATGAATTCGGAGATGACGATGCGCATGCCGGGCGGCTCGCGGCCGGTCAGGTCGCGAAGAGGCGGTTCATGTCGGCGAACGCCTTGAACTCGAGCGCGTTGCCGAACGGGTCGAGGAAGAACATCGTCGCCTGCTCGCCCGCCTCGCCGCGGAAACGCAGGTGCGGCTCGATCACGAAGCGCACGCCCGCGGCCCGGAACTTCGCCGCGAGTGCGTCGAAGGTCGCGAGGTCGACGACGACGCCGAAGTGACGGACCGGGACCTCCTTGCCGTCGACGAGGTTCGTCGCCTCCGCCATGTCGGTGGCCGCCACGCGGTGCGCGACGATCTGGTGGCCATGGAAGTCGAAGTCGACCCAGTCCTCCGAGCTTCTCCCCTCGGCGCACCCGAGGAAGTCGCCGTAGAACCGGCGCGCCACGGCGAGGTCGGTCACCGGGAACGCCAGGTGGAAGCGCGGATACGGAGTGGTCGGCAGCGCCATGCGTCAGGCAACAGGTAACAGGTAACAGGTAACAGGTAACAGGTAACAGGTAACAGGTGGCGGGCGGCGAGGCGCCCGCCCGGTCATTGCCAGGGCAGCCGTTCGAGGTCGACGTTGCCGCCGGAGACGATGATGCCGACACGCATGCCGGAGATGGGGAAGCGTCGCTCCAGCAGGCAGGCGAGCGGCACGGCGGCCGAAGGCTCGATCACGAGCTTGGCGCGCTCCCAGGTGATGCGCATCGCACGGACGATCGCCTCCTCGCTGCAGGATTCGACCCCGTCGACGTTCGCGCGAATCGCGGCGAGCGTGCGCGGCGCGAGCGGCGTGCGCAGCCCGTCGGCGATCGTCGGCGACAGGCCGGCCGGCAGCGGTTCGACCTTGCCGCTGCGAAACGCGAGCGTCGCGTCGCCGGCGTGCGCCGGTTCCGCCCCGAAGACGCGCACGGCCGGCTTCATGCCCTTCGCGGCGATCGCCGTGCCGGAGAGGAGCCCTCCCCCGCCGACCGGCGCGATCACGGCGTCGAGGTCCGGCACATCCTCGAGGAGTTCGAGCGCGGCGGTGCCCTGTCCCGCGATGACATGAGCGTGGTCGAACGGATGGATCATCGTCGCGCCGGTCTCGCGCTCGACCTCCGCGCACACCGCCGCGCGCGACGCCGCGTCCATGCCGGAGAACCGGATCGTCGCGCCGAGGCGCGCGACGTTCGCCTGCTTCACCTTCGCCGAGCCTTCCGGCATCACGACCCAGGCGGGGATGCCCCGCCGCGAGGCGGCGTAGGCGATCGCCGCGCCGTGGTTGCCCGACGAGTGCGTGACCACGCCCCGCGCCGCTACGCCGTCGGCGAGCGAGAACACGGCGTTCGACGCGCCACGCGCCTTGAACGCGCCGATCCGCTGCAGGTTCTCCGCCTTGAACCAGATCCTCGCGCCCGCCTCCGCGTCGATCGCGGCGCAGGTGAAGACCGGCGTACGGTGCACGTGCGCGCGGATGCGCGCGTGCGCCGCGCGGATCGCGGCGAGATCGGGCAGCGTCAGGGCGGTATCGAGGCGGTCGTTCATGCGCGGGCGGACGCTACGCGCTCTCGTAGAGCCGCGTCAGCACGAACTCGCGGTGCCCGAGCGCTTCCGCCGCCGTGAATCGGCCGTTCGCGGTGCGGAACATCATGTCGATCAGACGGTCGCCGGCCTGCGACATGGTGATCTGTCGCTGCAGCAGCCCGGACGTATCGACGTCGATGTGCTCGCTCATCAGGCGGACGGTGCGCGGGTTCGCGCAGATCTTGATCACCGGCAGGATCGGGTTGCCGATGACGTTGCCCTGCCCGGTCGGGAAGAAGTGAACGACGAATCCCGAGGCCGCGCACAGCGTGACCATCTCCGCGGCCGCCGAACTCGAGTCCATGAACCACAGCCCGGGATGCGTCGGCACCTCGGCCTTGTCGAGCACCCCGTCGACGACGCATTTGCGTCCGATCTTCTGGATGTTCCCGAGCGCCTTCTCCTCGATCGTCGTGAGTCCGCCGGCGATGTTGCCCTTGGTCGGCTGCGACTCGGAGAGATCGGAGGTCTTGTGGCGCTCGACCACCTGCTGGTAGCGGTCGAACATGCGCATGAACTCGGCACGCACCTTGTCGTCGCGGCAGCGCGCCGCGACGATCTGCTCTCCGCCGGTCAATTCGGTGGTCTCGCCGAACACGAGCGTGCAGCCCGCGGCGTAGAGCTTGTCGAACGCGTCGCCGACGGTCGGGTTCGCTCCGCAGCCCGAGGTCGTGTCGGATTCGCCGCACTTGGTCGAGACCCACAGCTCCCGCAGTTCGCACTCGACGCGGTGCTTCTCGGTCGCCCATTGCAGGTGTTCGCGGGCCGCCTTCGACGCCCGCATGATCGTGTCGTGGTCGCCGTGGCCCTCGATGCCGAAACTCGAGACCGGCTTGCCGGTCGCCGCGATGCCGTCGGCCACCTTCTTCGCCCAGCCGTCCTCGATGCCGATCACGACGACCGCCGCGACGTTGGGATTCGACCCGGTCCCGATCAGCGTGCGGAAATGCAGGTCGAGGTCGGCGCCGAACTGCAGCCGGCCGTAGGGGTGCGGGATCGCGAGGACGCCCTTGACGTTGTTCGCCACCGCTTCGCACGCCGCGTTCGACAGGTCGTCGACCGGCAGCACGATGACGTGGTTGCGGACGCCGACGCGGCCGTTCTCGCGGCGGTAGCCCCAGAAAGTCGTGTTCATCGCCTCTCCCTCACCAGCGCTTGGTCTTGATGTTGTGCACGTGCGCGTGCTCGCCCTTGCGGATCGGCTTCACGACCTTGCCGATGTCGATGCCGTACTTGATCACCGTGTCGCCGACGGCGAGGTCCTTCAGCGCGACCTTGTGGCCGATCGGGATGTCCTGGATGCAGTCGAGTTCGATCGTCCTGTCGTCGTCGAGGATGAGGCCGGTGAGCTTCGTGCCGGCCTTCAGGTTCTCGACCACGACGACGGCGACCGAGTCGTGCGGATCGTGCAGCACGCAATGGATCATCGGGAGTCTCCGGTACGGGAGCGCGCCGACGTGGCGCGCCCGGATGCCCCCCGATTATAGCGCCGCCGCGCCCGATCTCCTGCGGGGCTACCAGGCGAGGTCGCGCTGCGCGACCGGCGCGAAGCTGCGGCGATGGGCGGCGCAGGGGCCATGGCGCGCGAGTGCGGCGAGGTGCTCGGGGGTGCCGTAGCCCTTGTGGCGCGCGAAGCCGTAGAGCGGGAAGCGCGCGTCGAGTTCGACCAGCATCGCATCGCGCGCGGTCTTCGCGAGGATCGACGCCGCCGAGATCGCCGGCACGTCGCGGTCGCCCTTGACGATCGCGCGCGCCGGACACCCGAGTTCGGGGCAGCGGTTGCCGTCGACGAGCACCTGCTGCGGTGCGACGGCGAGCGCCTCGACCGCTCGGCGCATCGCGAGCATCGTCGCGCGCAGGATGTCGGCGGCGTCGATCTCCTCCACCTCGGCATGCGCGACCGCGAATGCCGCGGCGCGCTCGCGGATCGCGGAGGCGAGCTCCGCCCGCCGCCGCGCCGACAGCGTCTTGGAGTCGGCGAGACCGGCGACCGGTCTCCCGTCATCGAGAATGACCGCCGCGGCCACGACCGGACCGGCGAGCGGGCCACGTCCCGCTTCGTCCACGCCCGCGACGAGGAGCGCGCGCTGCGCGTTCACGCCGTAGCTCCGGAGCGACCGAGTTCGCCGGCCAGCGCCTCCGCGGCGAGCGCGCCGGTATCGGCCGCGAGCTCCCGCGCGAACGATGCGAACACGCCCTCGATCGCATGGCGCGCCACGGTGTCGTCGAACAGGTTGAGCGCGGCGACTGCCAGATTCTCGCCGGTCGCGTCCTCCTGGACGAGTTCGGGCACCACGAACCGGCCGGCGAGCACGTTCGGCAGGCCGACCCATGGGACGAGGAGCCTCGGCCGCACGAGCCTCGCGGTGATCGCCGACACGCGATAGAAGATGACGTGCGGGCAGCGAGCGAGCGCAGCCTCGAGCGTCGCCGTCCCGGAGGCGACGATGCCCACGTCCGCGGCGCGCAACGCGTCGTTCGCATGGCCGTAGAGCAGCGTCATCGGCAGCTCCCGGGCGTCCTCGCGCCAGATCGCCTGCTCGAACGCCTCGCGCGTCGCGCGCGAGACCAGCGGCACGAGGAAGCGCGCGTCCGGACGCGACTTCGCGATGCGGCGCGCGGCGTCGATCACCACCGCCGCGTGCATCTCGACTTCGGACAGACGGCTTCCCGGAAGCAGCGCGAACACCGGACTCGCGAGACCCAGGCGCAGGCGCTCGCGCATCGTCCGGCGGCTCCAGTCGGAGGCCGCGTGCGCGGCCATCGGATGGCCCACGTAGGTCACCGATACTCCGGCCTCCCGGTAGAGCGGCGGCTCGAACGGGAAGAGCGCGAGCACGCGATCGGCCGCGCGGCCGATCGTCGCGATCCGTCCGCGCCGCCACGCCCACACCGATGGACTGACGAAATGGATCGTGCGCACGCCGCGCGCCTTCAACCGTCGCTCGAGCCCGAGGTTGAAGTCCGGCGCGTCGACGCCGACGAATGCGCCGACCTGCTCCGCGATGAACCGGGCCGCGAGCTCCCGCCGCAGCGCGACGAGCGAGGGAAGGTGCCGGACGACCTCCGTCACGCCGCGCACCGCGAGCCGCTCGGTCGACACCCACTGCTCGCAGCCGGCGGCCACCATCTTCGGCCCCGCGACGCCGACGAACCTCAGGTCCGGATGGCGCGCGCGCGCCGCGACGATCAGCGTGGCCGCGAGCGCGTCGCCGGAGGCTTCGCCCGCGACGATGCCGACGGTGGTCGTCGCCGAAGCCCCCGGCGCATCATGCATCCGGACGCCTCAGCGGACGATGCCGCGCCCGGCCACCGCGAGGAACTCGACGAGCGGCGCGAGCACCGGCTCCCGGCCGGCGTCCTGCGCGAGCTTCGCGCGCGCGTCTTCGAGCGATCGCCCTTCGCGGTAGAGCGTCTTGTAGGCGCGACGCACGGCGAGGATCTCCCCGGGCGAGAATCCGCGGCGCCGCAGACCCTCGTTGTTGGTGCCCTTGGGCACCGCCGGGTAGCCCTGCACGACCGTGTAGGGCGGCACGTCCTGCAGCACGATGGTGCCGGCGGCGAGCATCGTGTGGGCGCCGACGCGACAGAACTGGTGGACGCCTGCGTAGGCGCCGAGGACGGCCCAGTCGTCGACGCGTACGTGCCCCGCGACCTGCGCGTTGTTCGACCAGGTCGTTCGGTTGCCCACCACGCAGTCGTGCGCCACGTGCGTGTAGGCGAGGAACCAGTTGCCGTCTCCGATCGTCGTCTCGGCACGGTCCTGCGCCGTGCCGGCGTGGATCGAGACGTACTCGCGGATCACGTTCTCGTCGCCGATCGTCGTCGACACCGGCTCGCCGCCGTACTTGCGATCCTGCGCGGCGAGTCCGACCGACGCGAACGGATAGATCCGGTTCCGCCTCCCGATCGTCGTGCGGCCGTCGATCACGACGTGCGGACCCACCGTCGTCCCTGCGCCGATCGACACCGCGGCGCCGATCACCGAGTACGGCCCGACCTCGACGTCGGCGTCGAGCGACGCCTTCGGATCGACCAGCGCCGCAGGGTGGATACGGGCCATCGAAGCGGCGTCAGACGCCCGGCACCGGACGAAGCGCGGACAGGAGCGTCGCCTCGCAGGCGAGTTGCCCGTCCACGGTCGCGCGCACCGCCCAGCGTCCGACGTCGCGCATCCCCTTGAGGAACGTCGACTCGAGGATCAGCGCGTCGCCCGGCACGACCTGGCGCTTGAAGCGCGCCTCGTCGATGCCGGCGAACAGGAAGAGCTTCCTTCCGCCCATGGCGTCCGGATCCCCGCGGTAGGCGACGATCGCGCAAGCCTGGGCCAGCGCCTCGATGATCAGCACGCCCGGCATCACCGGGAAATGCGGGAAGTGGCCGGGAAAGAACGGCTCGTTGATCGTGACGTTCTTGAGCGCCCTGATGCGCACGCCCGGCTCGAGTTCGAGCACCCGATCGACGAGGAGCATCGGGTAGCGGTGCGGCAGCGTCGCGCGTATGGCCTGGATGTCGAGCGTTTCCATGATTCCTTCGTTTCAGTCGCCGGATCGAAGGGCGCGCAGCGCGCGCTCGACTTGGATCAGGCGCTCGGCGAGATGGTCGAGCTGGCGGAGCCGAGCCATGTTGCGCTGCCACTCGGTGAACGGCACCACCGGGAACGCGCTGCTGTACGCGCCGGGCGAGACGATCGACGACATCACGACGGCGGCCCCGCCGAGCGTCGTCCCGTCGGGGATCGAGAGGTGCCCGGAGATCATCGCGGCGCCGCCGATCCTGCAGCGCTTCCCGATCCGGGTCGATCCGGCGATGCCGACGCAACCGGCGATCGCCGTCCCCGCGCCGATCTCGCAGTTGTGCCCGATCTGGATCTGGTTGTCGAGCTTGACGTCGTCGCCGATCAGCGTGTCCTCGATCGCGCCGCGGTCGATGGTCGTGTTCGCTCCGATCTCGACCCGGTCGCCGACGACGACGCGGCCCACCTGCGGAATCCGCAGCCAGCGCCCGCCGTCCTCGGCGAGACCGAACCCGTCGGCCCCGATCACCGCCCCGGCGTAGACGAGCGCGTCCTCGCCGATCACGCACCGGTCGCCGACGACGACGTTGGCACCGAGGCGGGAACGCGCGCCGATGCTCGCGCCCTCGCCCACGACGCAGCCCGGCCCGAGTGCGACCTCCGCGCCCAGGATCGCGCGCGCGTTCACCGTGACGTGCGGGCCGATCGACACGCCGTCGCCGATCGAGGCCGTGACGTCGACGACCGCGCTCCCGTGGATGCCGGGAGGCGCGGCGCGGGCGGGGTGCAGCAAGGCCGCGACCCGCGCGTAGACGAGGTAGGGTTGCGCCGACACCAGCCTCGGCAGCGAGGTCCGCCCGGCATCCGCGGGCGACACGATGACCGCCGAGGCTCGCGTCGTGGCGAGTTGCGGCGCGTAACGCGGATTGGCGAGGAAGGCGATCGCGCCGGCCTGCGCGCGTTCGAGGGTCCCGACGCGATGCACCCGGACCGCGGTGTCGCCCTCGGTCGACGCTCCGGTCCGCCGCGCGAGTTCGGCGAGCGTCATGCCGTCGCGGGAATCGGTCGGCGCCATCGGCGCGGGAAGGCGGACGGCCGCGCTACTTGTCGGCGAGCGCCTTGATCACCTTCTCGGTGATGTCGATGCGCTGGCTCGCATAGACGACCGGATCCTGCAGGATGAGGTCGAACTTCTCGGTCTCGGCGATCTGCTGGATCACCTTGTTCGCGCGCTCCTGGAGCTGCGCGAGCTCCTCGTTGCGCCGCAGGTTCAGGTCCTCGCGAAACTCGCGCTGGGCGCGCTGCAGGTCGCGGGACAGGTTGGCGAGGTCCCGTTCCTTCGTGCGGCGCTCGGACTCGGCCATCGTGGCGCCGTCCTTGTCGAGCGAACTCTGCAGGTCGCGGGTCTGCTTGGTGAGCTTCTGGACTTCGGCGTCGCGCGTCGCGAACTCCTTCTCGAGCTTGGCCTGCGCGCGCTTGGCCGGAGCGGCCTCGCGGAAGAGCCGCTCGGTGTTGACGAAGCCGATGCGGAACGCGGACGCCGCGGGCGTCGTCGCGCTCGCGCCTTGCGCCGCTGCGGTGCCCGAAGCCGCCGCGAGCAGCATGGCCGCGACGAGGAAGAAGGGTCGTTTCACGTGGGTCTCCTGCACGGGATCGCCCGGGGTCAGAACACCGAGCCCATCTGGAACTGGAACTTCTGGATCTTGTCGCCCGGCTCCTCGTTCAACGGAATCGCGTAGCTGAACTTGAGCGGCCCCATCGGCGAGTTCCAGGCGAGGCCGACGCCGGCCGAGAAGCGGAACGACTCGAAATCCGGCTGGAGGCCGTCGAGGTAGATCTGGCCCATGTCGCCGAACACCGACAGCCGCACCGCCTGTTGCCCGGCGAGCAGCGGATAGAACAGTTCGGCGTTGCCCACGATCTTGCGCTTGCCTCCGAGCACGTTGCCGTACACGTCGCGCGGCCCGAGCGAACTCGTCTCGAATCCCCGGACCGAGCCGACGCCGCCGGCGTAGAACGCCTTGAAGAACGGAAGCGGCTTGCCCTGGTAGCCGTCGCCGTACCCCAGTTCGCCGCGCAGCATCAGGACGAACGGCCGGTAGACCGGCCAGAACCACTGCTGCACGTACTGCGCCCGGTAGTACGACAGATCGCCGGGCGGCAGTCCCAGTTCCAGCAGGAAGCTCTGCAGCCGACCCTGGTTAGGATAGAGAATGTCGTCGCGCGTGTCACGCGCCCATCCCAGCGTCGCCACGAACGCGTTGGTGGTCGCGCCGAATTCGTCGACGAAGTCGATGTACGCCGGCGGAGAGTCCTGGAACAGCGTCAGTTCGGTGCGGTCGAACCGGAAGCCCAGGTTGACCGTGTCCGTCTCGGTGATCGGGATGCCGAAGCCGATGGCCGCGCCGATCGTGTCCGAGGCGTACTGGGACACCGACAGCGAGGTCGGGTCGAGGCGGCGCACGTACGCCTCCAGCGTCCTCGACACCCCGTTCACCGTCCAGTACGGCTCGGTGAACGCGATCGAGTAGGTTCGGTTCACCTTGCTCGTGTTGACGTTGAGCGCGAGCGCGTTGCCCGAGCCGAACACGTTCTGCTGCGACACCGTGCCGCTGAACACGAGGCCTTCCGCGTTCGAGTATCCGAGGCCCGCGAGCAGGTTGCCGGTCGACTTCTCGGTCACCGAGAACTCGACGTCGACCTGGTCGGTGGCGCCGGCCACCGGCGGGGTCTCGACGTTGACGTCGTCGAAGTATCCGAGCCGCTTCATCCGCACCTTCGAGCGGTCGATGCGGCCGCTGTCGAACCAGGCGCTCTCGAGCTGGCGCGCCTCGCGGCGGATGACCTCGTCGCGCGTCTTGGAGTTTCCGCTCACGTTGATGCGGCGGACGTACACGCGGCGGCCGGGGTCGACGTAGATCGTGAACGCCGCGGTCGCCTTCTCGCGGTCGATCTCCGGCACCGCGTTCACGTTGGCGAACGCGTAGCCCTCGGCCCCGAGCCGGTCCGAGATCGCCTTCGTGGTCTTCTGCACCTTCTCGCGCGAGAACACCTCCCCGGGCGCGATCGCCACGAGGCCGCGGAGCTCGGACGCGTCGACGGCGAGGTCGCCGCCGAGGCGCACGTCGCTGATCGTGTAGCGCGGTCCCTCGTTGATGTTGACGGTGATGAAGATGTCTTCCTTGTCGGGCGAGATCGACACCTGCGTCGACGTGATGTCGAACTCGAGGTAGCCTCGGTTCTGGTAGAAGTTGCGCAGCGCCTCGAGGTCGCCCTGCAGCTTCTGCCGGCTGTACTGGTCGTTCTTCGTGTACCAGGTGAGCCAGCCGGGCGTGGTCAGCAGCATCTCGTGCCTGAGCTGCGCCTCGGTGAACGCCTTGGTGCCGATGATGTTGATCCGCGCGATGCGCGAGGCCGACCCTTCGTCGACGGTGAAGTTGATCGCGACGCGGTTGCGTTCCTGCGGCGTCACCGTCGTCTGCACCTTGGCCGCGTACAGGCCGCGCGAGATGTACTGGCGCTTCAGCTCCTGCTCGGCCCGGTCGAGGGCCGAGCGGTCGAAGATGCGGCCTTCGGTGAGGCCGATGTCCTTCAGCGCCTTGCGTATCGTCTCGGTGTCGAACTCCTTGTTGCCGACGAAGGTGAGCGAACTGATCGTCGGCCGCTCCTGCACCAGCACCACCAGCACGTCGCCCTCGCGCTCGAGTTGCACATCGCGAAAGAATCCGGTGGCGTAGAGCGCCTTCACCGCGGCCGAGAGCTTCTCGTCGTCGACGCGCTCGCCGACCTTGATCGGCAGGTAGCTGAAGATCGTGCCCGCCTCGGTGCGCTGCACGCCCTCGACGCGGATGTCGCGCACGACGAACGGATCGGCGGCCCGCGAGGGGAGCGGCGCCAGCGCGGCGGCGAGCGCGAGCGCCGCGCCGAGCCAGCGGGCGATGCGGGACACGGCCCTGCGGTCAGAACAGACGGGAGACATCATTGACGAGCGCGAGGGTCATCAGCACGGCGAGGAGCGCCATGCCGATGCGCTGCCCGACCTCGAAGGCCCGGTCGGACACCGGTCGGCCCAGGACGATTTCGGCGAGATAATACAGCAAGTGCCCGCCGTCCAAGAGCGGGATGGGCAGGAGGTTCAGCACGCCGAGGCTGATGCTGATGAGCGCGAGGTAGCCGACGAAGGTCAGCATGCCGGCCTGCGCCGACTGGCCCGCGTAGTCGGCGAGCGTGATCGGTCCGGACAGATTCCTGAGCGACGCGTCGCCGGTGATCATCCGGCCGAGCATGCGCAGCGTGAACGCGGACAACTCCCAGGTCTTGCGCACGCCCGCGGCGAGGGCTTCGACCGGATTCGAGCGCACCGTGGTCGTCACGCTCGCGACCGCGGAGGCATCCGCCTTGAGGCGCAGGCCCGCGAGTCCGATGCGGCGCCCGCCCTGCTCCTGCGCCTCGGGCACCACGGCGAGATCGATCTCCGCGCCGTCGCGCGCGATGCGGAAGACCACCGGCGCCCCCGGCTTCGCGTGCGTGGCCGACGCCACGTCGGACGGCGAGCGCGCCGCCCGGCCGTCCACCGCGACGATGCGATCGCCCTCGCGCATGCCCGCCGCCTCGGCGGGCTTGCCCGGCGCGACCTGGTCGACGATCGGAGCACCGAGATCGGGTCGCAGGCCGAGCGCCGCGAGCGGTTGGTTCTCCCAGTCGGCGTTCGACAGCGAGGAGAGCGCGAGCGAACGCGTCGCGCGGCTGCCGTCGGAGCGTTCGACCTCGACGTCCGCGGCGGCATGGCCCTGCGCCTTCACGATGCGCCAACGGAGGTCCTGCAGCGTCGCCACCTTCTCGCCGTCGACCGCCACGACCCGGTCCCGGTCGGCGAATCCCGCCGCCGCGGCGGGGGTGCCCGGCGCCGGCGGCGCGAGCACCGGAATCTGGCCCGGAACGCCGACCACGAACGTGGCGGTGAAAATCGCGACCGCGAGCAGGAGGTTCGCGATCGGACCCGCCGCGACGATCGCGATCCGCTTGCCGACGCTCTGGCGGTTGAAGGCGCGCGGCAGATCCTCCGGCGAGAGCGCGTCCTCCCGTTCGTCGGCCATCTTCACGTAGCCGCCGAGCGGTATCGCCGACAGCGCCCATTCGGTGCGCTCGCGACCGAGCCGCCGCGACCACACGATGCGCCCGAACCCCACCGAGAAGCGCAGCACCTTGACTCCGGCGAGCCGAGCGACCGCGAAGTGTCCGAACTCGTGGAACACGACGAGCACGCCGAGCACCACGAGGAACGCGCCGATCTTCCAGGCGAGATCGATCATGCGGTGACCGCGACGCCGGGGGCGTCAGCGGGAAGCTTCAGGATCCCGCGCGCGACGCCGCGGGCCGCGGCGTCCGCCTCCAGCGCGTCGTCGAGGGCGGCCACCGTGCGCGCGGGCATGCGTTCGAGCGTCTCGGCGCAGGTCGCGTGGATCGCGGGGAACGGCGCGCGCCCGGCGAGGAACGCCGCCACCGCGATCTCGTTCGCCGCGTTCAGCACCACCGTCGCCGTGCCTCCCGCGGCGAGCGCGTCGTAGGCGAGGCCGAGGCAGGGAAAGCGCGCGCGGTCGGGGGCCTCGAACGAGAGCGAAGCGAGCCGCGCGAGGTCGAGCCTCGCCACGCCGCTCTCGATGCGCTCCGGCCACGCCAGCGCCTGCGCGATCGGCGTGCGCATGTCCGGGTGCCCGAGTTGCGCGAGCACCGAGCCGTCGACGTACTCGACGAGCGAATGCACGACGCTCTGCGGATGGAGGACCACGTCGATCATGACGATCGGCACGCCGAAGAGCCAGTGCGCCTCGATCACCTCGAGGCCCTTGTTCATCATCGTCGCCGAGTCGACCGAGATCTTCCGTCCCATGCGCCAGTTCGGATGCGCGCAGGCCTCGTCCGGCGTGACGCCCGCGAGTTCCGCGACCGGACGGGTGCGGAACGGTCCGCCCGACGCCGTCAGGACGAGGCGCCGCACGCCGGCGCGCGCCGGATCGCCGGCATAGTCCGCGGGCAGGCACTGGAACAGCGCGTTGTGCTCGCTGTCGATCGGCAGCAGCGTCGCGCCGCCGTCGCGCGCGGCGCGCATGAACGCGCCGCCACCGACGACGAGCGCCTCCTTGTTCGCGAGGAGCACCCGCTTGCCCGCCCGGGCGGCCGCGAGCGTCGGCCCGATGCCGGCGGCCCCGACGATCGCCGCGAGGACCGTGTCGGCGGCCGGCGAGGCGGCGGCCTCCAGGAGCCCCTCCGCGCCCGCGACCACGCGGGTGGGAAGTCCCGCGCCGGCGAGGTCGCGCCCGAGCGTCCGCGCGGCGTCCGGGTCGAGCATCGCGGCGAGCGCGGGGCGAAACCGGCGGCACAGCGCCGCCATCCTGCCCGCGTTGCGGTGCGCCGCGAGCGCCTCGACCGCATAGCGGTCCGGATGGCGCGCGATGACGTCGAGCGCCGAATCGCCGATCGATCCGGTCGCACCGAGCAGGCTCACGCGTCGCTGCATCGTCATCCCGCGAGGAAGCGGTGCGCCGCGAGCGCCGCCGGCGGCATCGCGGCGAGCAACGCATCGACGCGGTCGAGGACGCCGCCGTGTCCGGGCAGGAGCCGGCCGCTGTCCTTGACGCCGGCCTCGCGCTTCAGCCACGACTCGTAGAGATCGCCCAGCACCGACATGAGCGCCAGCGCGAGCACGAGCGCGATCCACGCGACGACCGCGATCGGACCGGTGGGCCCGTCGTAGCCCGCGGCTCGGGCGAACGGCACGAGCGCGAACGCGTAGACGACGACCGCGGCGAGCGCACCCCATACGCCTTCCCAGGTCTTGCCGGGACTCACGAGCGGCGCGAGCTTGCGCCGTCCGAACGCCCGGCCGGTGAAATAGGCGGCGGTGTCCGCGATCCAGACGATGGCCATCGCCGCGAGTACGAGCCAGGGCGACCGCGCCTGGAGTTCGACCAGCGCGATCCACACGCCCCCCAGCACGACCACGCCGGCGGCGGCGAGCGCCGCGCGCGAACGCGCAGGCCAGCGCTGGACGACCCACGGCAGCGCGAGCGCGAGCCAGAAGAGCGTCGCGACGCCGCACACCGCGACGAGGATGCCGTCGGGCCAGCCGGTCGACGGCAGCGGCGGCGCCGCGGCGAGGAGCGTGGCGCCGAGCGCCGCGGCGGCGACCGCGTACGCCAGGCGAACCCCGCCCGAAAGACGCGCGAGGCCCGCCCATTCGAGCGCGGCCGCGAACACCACGGCGAGCGCCACGCCGGCCCACAGGACCGGCGTGAGCGCGAAGAGCGCCACGAGCACCGAAGGCACGAGCACGGCGGCCGTCGCGACGCGCGTTGCGAGCGGCGTCATGACGCCGCCGCCGCCGGCCTGTCGAGCTGTTCGCTGGTGCGGCCGTAGCGGCGCTCGCGCGTCCGGTACGACGCGATCGCCTCGTCGAGCGCGGCGGCGTCGAAGTCGGGCCAGAGGCGATCGGTGAACCAGAGTTCGGAGTACGCGAGTTGCCACAGCACGAAGTTCGAGACGCGCTGCTCGCCCCCGGTGCGGATGAAGAGGTCGGGCTCGGGCGCGTAGGCGAGCGCGAGGTACGGCGCGATCGCGTCGGCGTCGAGCGGCGCGCCGTCGGCCAGCGCCTCGGGATGCCGGCGGTAGTACGCACGCGCGGCCTGCGCGATGTCCCAGCGGCCGCCGTAGTTGGCGGCGATCGTGAGCGTGAGCCGCGGGTTCGTCGCGGTCAGCAGTTCGCCCGCGGCGATCTGCGCGCGGATGCGGTGGTCGAAGCGCGCCGTGTCGCCGATGACCTTCAACCGGATGCCGTTCTCGTGCAGCTTGCCGACCTCGACTTCGAGCGCCCGCAGGAACAGCTCCATCAGGATCGAGACCTCGTCCGCGGGGCGCCGCCAGTTCTCGCTCGAGAACGCGAACAGCGTCAGGTAGTCGATGCCCCGCTCGACCGCCGCGCGCACGACGACGCGCACCGCCTCGACGCCGCGCTTGTGCCCGGCGACGCGCGGCAGCATCCGCTTCTTCGCCCAGCGGCCGTTGCCGTCCATGATGATCGCGACGTGCCGCGGCATGTCCCGGTCCCCGGGGATCTCGCGCGTGGAGGATGTGAACACGTGTCGTTCAGGTCGCGGGACGCGCCGCGCACCTCGCCGGTCCGGGAGGCGCGCGGCCGCGCTCAGACCGCCATCAGGTCCGCTTCCTTCTGGTGCAGCACCTTGTCGATCTCGGCCACGAACCGGTCGGTGAGCTTCTGCACGTCGGTCTGCGCATGGCGCTCGTCGTCTTCCGCGACCTTGTGGTCCTTGAGGAGCTTCTTCAACTGCTCGTTCGCCTCGCGCCGGACGTTGCGCACCGCGACGCGGGCGTTCTCGGCCTCGTGCCGAACGACCTTGATCAGGTCGCGACGGCGCTCCTCGGTCAGCGCGGGCATCGGCACGCGGATCAGGTCGCCGGAGGTCGCGGGATTCAACCCGAGGTCGGAGTCGCGGATCGCCCGCTCGATCGCCGGGACGAGCTTCTTCTCCCACGGCTGGACGGTGATCGTGCGCGCGTCGGCGAGCTGGACGTTGGCGACCTTCGGGACCGCGGTCATCGTGCCGTAGTAGTCGACCATCACGTGGTCGAGCAGGCCGGCGTGCGCGCGTCCGGTCCGCACCTTGCCGAGGTCCGTCTTCAACGACTCGATCGTCTTCGCCATCTTCTGCTCGGCGCCCTTCTTGATCTCCGCAATCATCGGCAGCCTCCGTCGTTCAGCAATGCACGAGCGTGCCCTCGTCCTCGCCCATCACGGCGCGCTTCAACGCGCCCGGCGAGAAGATCGAGAACACCTTGAGCAGCATGTCCTGGTCGCGGCACAGCGCCAGCGCGGTCGCGTCCATCACCTTGAGGTTCTTCACGATCGCCTCGTCGAACGTCAGCTCCGCGTAGCGCCGCGCCTGCGGATCCTTCTTCGGGTCCGCCGTGTAGACGCCGTCGACCTTGGTCGCCTTGAGCACGATGTCCACGCCCATCTCGCGTCCGCGCAGCGCCGCCGCGGTGTCGGTCGTGAAGAACGGGTTGCCGGTGCCGGCCGCGAAGATCACCACCTTGCGCTCCTCGAGGTGGCGCAGCGCGCGCCCGCGGATGTAGGGCTCCGCGACCTGGTCGATGCGCAGCGCCGACTGCACCCGGGCCTCGACGCCCGCGCGCTGCAGCGCGTCCTGCAGCGCGAGCGCGTTCATCAGCGTCGCGAGCATGCCCATGTAGTCGGCGGTCGCGCGGTCCATGCCCGCAGCGCCGGGCGCGACGCCGCGGAAGATGTTGCCGCCGCCGATGACGATCGCGATCGCCACGCCGAGTTCGTGCACCTCGCCGATCTCGGCGACGATGCGGTCGATGGTCTCGCGGTTGATGCCGTAGGCGTCGTCGCCCATCAGCGCTTCACCGGAGAGCTTGAGCAGGATGCGCCGGTACGCGGGCGACGGCGCCGCGGAGGTGACCGCGGCGAGCGGCGCGGTCGAAGGCGTGGGCGGGGTCATCGCAGGTCTCCGGGGCGGAACCGATCCGGCGCGCGATCCGAACGCCCGGGCCGCGCGCCGAACCGTCCCGGACTCGACGACGGGACCGGTATCCGGTCCCATCGCGACGCTACGCCTTCGCCATCGCGGCCACTTCGGCCGCGAAGTCGTCCTTCTTCTTCTCGAGCCCCTCGCCGACGACGAACATCGCGAACGCCCTGACGCTCGCCTGCTTCGCCTTCAGGACCTTCTCGACCGTCTCGTCGGGATTCTTGACGAACGGCTGGCCGAGCAGCGTCACCTCGGACAGGAACTTCGCCACCCGGCCCTCGACCATCTTCGCGACGATCTCCGCCGGCTTGCCCGATTCCGCCGCCTGCTGCGCGAAGATCGCGCGCTCCTTCGCGATCAGGTCCGAGGGCACGTCGTTCCGCGACACCGCGACCGGCCGGATCGCGCCGGGCGCGCCCGACGCCGCGATGTGCATCGCGATGTCCTTGCCGAGCGCCTCGTCGCCGCCGTCGAACTCGACCAGCACGCCGATGCGCCCGCCGCCGTGCACGTAGCTCGCGAGCCTCCCGGAGGTCTGGAAGCGCCGGAAGCGCCGGATCGTCATGTTCTCGCCGATCTTCTGCACCAGCGCCTGGCGCACGGTCTCGATCGTGCCGCCGTCGAGCGGGAGCGCCGAAAGCGTCGCGACGTCCGCGGGGTTCCGCCCGGCGACGAGTTCGGCGAGCTTCCGCGCGAACGCGACGAAGTCCTCGTTCCGCGCGACGAAATCGGTCTCGCAGTTGACCTCGACCATGGCGCCGGACTTCGCGTCGGCGGCGAGCCACGCGCCGACCACGCCTTCGGCGGCGATGCGCGACGCGGCCTTCGACGCCTTCGCGCCCGACCGGACGCGAAGCAACTCCTCCGCCTTCGCGAGGTCGCCGCCGGTCTCGGCCAGCGCCTTCTTGCATTCCATCATGCCCAGCCCGGTGCGGCTGCGCAGTTCCATCACGGTGCTCGCGGCAATCTCCGCCATGCTTGCTGCTCCACGTTCTGCGCGGATCGCGACGCCCGAGGGGGCATCGTGTCCGCCTTCCCGACCGGCGTCCGGCCGGGAGGGTTCTCGAAGGAAGGGGGCCGGCGGCCCCCTTCGTGCATCCGGTCAGGCCTTCGCCGCCTCGTCGGCGACCTCGACGAATTCATCGCCGCCCTCGACGATCTCCCGGATCACCGTGCTGCGGCCCTCGAGCACCGCGTCGGCGACGCCGCGCGCGTAGAGCCGGATGGCGCGGCTCGAATCGTCGTTGCCCGGGATCACGTGCGCGATGCCGTCCGGCGAGTGGTTGGTGTCGACCACCGCGACGACCGGCACGCCGAGCTTCTTCGCCTCGGTGACCGCGATCTTGTGGAAGCCGACGTCGATGACGAACATCGCGTCGGGCAGCGCGTTCATGTCCTTGATGCCGCCCAGGCTCTGCTGGAGCTTCGCGAGTTCGCGCTTGTGCCCGAGGGCCTCGCGCTTGCTCATGCGGTCGAAGGTGCCGTCCTCGGCCATCTGCTCGAGATCCTTCAGGCGCTTGATCGACTGCTTGACCGTCTTGAAGTTGGTCAGCATGCCGCCGAGCCAGCGCTGGTCGACGTAGGGCATCGACGCGCGGCGCGCCTCCTCGGCGATGATGTCGCGCGCCTGGCGCTTCGTGCCGACGAAGAGGATCGTTCCCTTGTTCGCGGCGAGCTGCCGCACGTACTTCATCGCGTCGTCGTACTTCTCGAGCGTGCGCTCGAGGTTGACGATGTGGATCTTGTTGCGGTGGCCGAAGATGTACTCGGCCATCTTCGGGTTCCAGTAGCGGGTCTGGTGGCCGAAGTGGACCCCGGCCTCCAGCATCTGGCGCATCGTGACGGACATGACGGTTTCCTTCGTTCTCAGGGTTGAAGAGCGTCGCCCGGGGACAAATCTGGCCGGAAGGAGGCTTCCTCCCGGCACCCTGAACCCCGCGGGCGCGCGGATTGCCCGGTCCTGGCGCCGGGGAACGTGTCACCCCCCGGGCCCGGATCGAGCTAACTTGATATTCTAGCACGGTTTTGCGGCGTTCGTCCTACGCTACCCTGCCCGGAATCCCGACCATGCCCCGTCCGCCGATCGACCCCGTCGCCGCCTTCCGGGCGGCCCGCGACAGCGCCTTCGTCACCCCATTGCCGGGCACCGGCATCCTCGAGGCCGGCGGCGCCGACGCGACGACCTTCCTGCAGGGCCAGCTCTCGAACGATGTCGCGGCCCTCGACCCGGGCCGATCCCTGTGGGCGACCTACAACACGCCCAAGGGGAGAATGCTCGCCACGCTCCTCCTGTGGCGGCCCACCGTCGGACCGGCCTACCGGTTCGCCCTGGCGTCGGATGTCGCGGAGGCGATCCGCAAGCGCCTCGCCATGTACGTGCTCCGTTCGAAGGTCGTCCTCGGCGCCCCGCCGCTGGCGGCTCTCGGCGTCGGAGGGCCGCGGGCGCGGGAAGCCGTCGGCACGGTCCTGGGCGTCGACGTCGCGCCCCTTGCCGTCGCGACGTTCGATGCCGGCGAGGCGATCGGGCTTCCCGACGGGCGCGTCCTCGTCGCGGTCGCGCGCGATCGCGCGGACGCCCTGTTCGAACGGCTGGCAGCGCACGCCGCCCCCGCCGACGAGTCGGCATGGCGCTGGCTCGCGATCCGCGCCGGCGTGGTCGACGTCCGACAGGCGACGCAGGAAAAACACATCGCGCAGACCGCCAACTGGGACGTGGTCGGCGCGGTGAGCTTCACCAAAGGTTGCTATCCGGGCCAGGAGATCATCGCGCGGATGCATTACCTGGGCGTGTTGAAGGAGCGGGCGCACCCGTTCCATGTCGAGGCGTCGCTGCCCGAGCCCAACACGCGGATCCTGCTCGCCGGAACCGACCAGGGGGTGGGCCTCGTCGTCGATGCGGTCGCCCTTCCGGGAGGCGGCACGGACCTGATCGCCGTCGTCCACACGATCGCGCTCGACCAGGACCTCCGGCTCGGCTCGGGAGACGGCCCCGCGCTGCGGCGCCTGCCGCTCCCCTACGCCCTGCCGGTCAGCGCACCGAAGCGGGTCAAGCTCTGACCGGACCGCGCTCCGGTCCGCGCGGCCTCGGCAGGACGATGACGACCACGTTCTACGTCTGGTACCGCGTCGCCGGCGACGCCTGCGAGGCGCGCGCCGCCGTCACCGCGATGATGCTCGACCTCGCGGAGGACTGCGGCATCGTCGGCAGGCTGATGAAGCGCGCCGACGACCCGTCGACCTGGATGGAGATCTACGAGTCGGTCGACGATCCGCCGTCGTTCGAGCATGCGCTCGCCCTCGCGGTCGCGCAGCACGACGCGGTGCTGTTCGCCGACGGCGGACGCCACGTCGAACGTTTCGTCGCCTGCGGCGCGCTCGACCCGGACGCCTGAGCGCGGCCGGCCGACCCGTCATGTGCCTCGTCGCATTCGCCCTAGACACCCATCCGCGCTACGCGCTCGCGATCGCCGCCAACCGCGACGAGTTCCACGCGCGCGCGGCCGAACACGCGCACTGGTGGACCGAGGGATGGTTCGCGGGGCGCGACCTCGAAGCCGGCGGCGCTTGGTTCGGCGTGCGGCGGGACGGTCGCTTCGCGCTCGTCACCAACGTGCGCGAGGGGGGCCGGCGCGAGGCGGCCGCCGTTTCGCGCGGCGAACTCGTCACCGGCGCGCTCGCCGCCCCCGCGGTCGAGCGCTACGCCGCGGGCCTCGGCACCGCGGGAGGGCGCTACAACGGCTACAACCTCGTGACCGGCGACGCGCGTCGCGCGCTGTGGCAGTCGAACCGGCACGGCGATCCGCTGGCGCTCACCGGAGGCATCCACGCGCTGTCGAACGCGCAGCTCGACACGCCCTGGCCCAAGACCGGGCGCATCCGCGCCGCGATGGCGGACTGGTCGGCGCGGGGTACGGCGACGCTCGACCCGCTGTTCGACGCGCTGGCCGACCGCAGCATGGCGCCGGATCGCGAACTGCCGTCGACCGGCGTGCCGCTCGACCGCGAACGCATGCTCTCCGCGCCGTTCATCGTGAGCGAGCGCTACGGCACCCGCTGCTCGACCGTGTTCGTCGTGGGCCGCGACGGCGAAGCCCGCTTCGTCGAGCGCGAGTTCGACGAAGCGGGGAGGCCCGCGGGCGAAGTCGACGAACGCTTCCGAGTCGCGCCCTGAACTACCCGAGCGATCGCGCCATCGCGCGGTGCGGAATGCCCGCCTCCTCGAACTCGTCACCCTCGACCGCGAAGCCGTGCGCCCGATAGAACGGGATCGCGTGGACCTGCGCGTTCAGGCGCGCGACCGTGTGCCCGCGCGTGCGCGCCAGGGCGACGAAGTGCTCGAGCAGCGCGCCGCCGACACCGCGCCCGCGCCACTCGCGCAGCACCGCCATCCGGCCGATGTGGCCGTCGGGCAGGAGCCTTCCGCAGCCGATCGCGCGCCCGCCGGCGTCGACCGCGAGCGCGTGCTCGCAGCGCGGATCGACGCCGTCCCACTCGAGTTCCGGGGGCACGTCCTGCTCGATGCAGAACACCGCGATGCGGATCTCGCGCAGCGCCTCGGCGTCGTGCTCGAAGTCCGCGGGGCGCACCGCGAACCCGGGATTCATCGCGCGCCGACCGCGTAGTCGTGGAACGCGAGCCGTGCGTCGCCGTCGCGCACCGCGAGCGCGAGGCGGCCGCCGACCGGCAGCGTCAGCTTGTCGCGCACGTGGCCGAACGGCAGGCCGGTGAAGACCGGCGTCGGCGTGATGGCGCGCAGGCGCGCGACCGCGGCGGCGAGGTCGTAGCCCTGGTCGTGCGGCGCGAGCGCGTACTCGGTGAATTCTCCGAGCAGCACCGCGCTCTGGCGGTCGAGGATGCCGGCGTACGCGAGCTGGTGGAACATGCGCTCGAGGCGATACGGGTGCTCGCCCACGTCCTCGAGGAAGAGGATCCCGCCGTCGATCGACGGCAGGTACGGCGTCCCCGCGAGCGAGGCGACCATCGCGAGGTTGCCGCCCCACAGCGTGCCGTCCGTGTCGAGGCGCGAGGGCCCGTCGAGCGGGCAGCGCACTTCGTAGCTGCGCGCATCCAGCAGGCCGAAGCAATGGGAGAGCGTGAACTCGCTCGCCTCGGCCGCGCCGAAGTCGTAGGCGAACGCGGGTCCCGCATAGCTGACCATGCCGGCGCGCGCGAGTCCCGCCATCTGGAACGCAGTGAAGTCCGAGTGCCCGAGCCAGCGCTTGCCCGAGCGCGCGAGCGACGCGAAGTCGAGCCGGGGGAGGAGCCGCGTCGTGCCGTAACCGCCGCGCAGCGCGACGGCGACATCGACGTCGCCGCGCGCGGCGATGCGTCCGATCGCGGCCAGGCGCTCTTCGTCGGTGCCCGCGAACCTCGTGTGGCGGCGGAGCACCCCTTCGTCGAGGACCACGCGGTGGCCGAGCGCAGCGAGGCGCTCGACGCCGCGCGTCACGGCGGCGGGATCGGCCGCGGCGCCGGCCGGAGCGTAGACGCCGATGTCGAGCGGACGCATCGGCGGATTCTGACATGGCGCGGGGACACGCCGGCAACGTGAAGCGAAGTCCGGCCGGTCAGCGGCGGGCGGCGAAGAACGCGGACAGGAGCGCCCCGCATTCGTCGGCACGCACGCCGGCGGTCGCGGTCGCGTGGTGGTTGAGCCGCGCCTCCGCGAAGAGATCGACGACCGATCCGCAGGCGCCGGTCTTCGGGTCGCGCGCGCCGAACACGAGGCGCGCGACGCGCGCGTGCATGATCGCCCCCGCGCACATCGCGCAGGGCTCGAGGGTCACGTAGAGCGTCGATCCCGGCAGGCGGTAATTGCCGAGCGCACGCCCGGCGTCGCGCAGCGCGGCGATCTCCGCGTGCGCCGTCGGGTCGGACGCCGCGATCGGCGCGTTGCCGCCGCGTCCGACGACGACGCCGTCCTGCACGACGATCGCGCCCACCGGCACCTCGCCGCGATCGCCGGCCGCGCGCGCGAGCGCGAGCGCCTCGCCCATCCAGCGCTCGTCGTCAGTCGCCGGTGTCGTCGACATGGAAGTGGTGGAACACGCGATGGACGATCGGCGAGGCCGCCACTCCGGCCGCGGCGAGCAGCACGAAGCCGGAGAAGAGCGCGTAGAGCGACTCGAGCACCTTGCCCAGGTCGGTGCTCACCCTGAGGTCGGGGGCGGGACCCATGCCGGACGCGATGAGCGCGGCGTTGCTCAACGCGTCGTACCAGTTCCCCCGCTCGATCTCCGCGTGGAACAGGACCGTTCCGATGCCCACCCAGACCAGCATCGCGAACGATGCGATGCCCGCGAAGATGCCGAACCGCCTCCAGAACACCCGGGGCGGCGCGAGCCTCTGGCGGCGCCGTTCGAACGCATGCAACGGGATCATCGCCCCGCGCCGATCACCGCGTCCGCCTCGATCTCGACCAGGAGCTCGGGGGCGATGAGCTTCGAGACCTCGACCATCGTCGCCGCCGGCCGGATCGCGCGAAACGCCTCGCCGTGCGCGCGGCCGACGGCTTCCCAATGCGCGATGTCGACGACGTAGATGCGGGTGCGCACGACGTCTTCGAGGCCGCTGCCGGCCTGCGCCAGCGCCGCGGCGATGTTCGCGATCGCCTGCTTCGCCTGCGCATAGGCGTCGCCCGCGCCGACGATGCCGCCGAGGCCGTCGGTCGCAGTCGTGCCGGAGACGAAGACCCGGTCGCCGACGACCACCGCGCGCGAGTAGCCGACGATCGGCTCCCAGGGCGCCCCCGACGACAGGTTGCGGCGAGTCATGCGCCCATTGTGCGACAGCAGGCGAACCGTGTCGACGAACCGCCCGGTCAGCGAAGATCGGCGTCGACGACCGCCCGGACCCGGAACCGCAGGTCGAGCCGGTCGCGCACCGCGAGGGCGCCGCCCAGGACCGAGAACGGCACGATGCGAAACGCGCTCTGGTCGAACGAGAGCCGGCCGGACACGACGATCCCCCCGGCGTCCGCCTCGATGCGGGCGGGAACGTCGAAGCGCTGCGTCACGCCGTGGAGCGTGATCGCCACCGCGAGCCGGTCCGAACGCGCTTCGGCGCGTACCACATGGATCACCGCATACGGGTGGCGCTCGGCGTCGAGCACGCTCGCGAGCATGTTGCGTCGCGTGCCGGCGATGTCGGCCGCGGACGGTTGCGTGTCGAGGCCGGCTTCCGTGCGAAGCTCGGGCTCGTCGACGGTGAGTTTCGCGAGCGGGATCGCGAGGTCCGCGCGGCCTGCATCGGCGAGGACGTAGCCCGCGACGTCGCGGCTCGCGACCACGTGGTCGTGGCCGAGATGCGCGAGCGATCCCTCGCGCCGCACCTCGATGACGACACGGGAGTTCGCGGTATCGATGCGGAGGACGCGCTCGCCGCGCGCCGCGGCGGCGCGGTAGTACTCAACCGGGAAGTCGGGCGGCAGCGCGGCTTCGCGCGCCGGCGGCTCCCGCGTGGCGACCGGCGCGCAGGCCGCGAGCAACGCCGCCACCGCCGCCGCCATCCCGGCGCGGATGAACCGGCGCCGGTTCATGGCATCGGCACCAGCTTCACGGCGAAGTTCACCTTGACGTCGGCGCCGATCACGTTCGTCGCCGCCCACTCGCCTTGGCCGATGCCGAAGGCGCCCCGCTGCAGCACGAGCGCCCCTTCGAGCGCCGCGCCATCCGGACGCACGACGAAGGTGAACGGAAACTCGACCGGTCGGGCGACGCCCTTCAGCGTCAGCGTTCCGCGCGCGCGGAAGCGGTCGGCATCGAGGCGCGCGAGGTCGCGCGAACGGAACACCGCCTGCGGATGCGCGAGGGCGTCGAACCACTCGCGCTTGACGATCTCCCGGTTCACGTCGGCGATGCCGAAGTCGGCGCTCGCCACCTGGATCGTCGCTTCGAGGCTGCCCGCTGCCGGATTCGCGGGATCCAGCCGCAGCCGGACGTCGAACGCGCGGAAGGCACCCGGCACGCTCGCGCCCTCGAAGGTCGCGGCGATCGCGAGCCGGCTCGCCGCGGGATCGCTACGCCACTCGGCCGCGCGCGCGACGCCGGTGGACGCTGCGACCGCCATCGCCGCGACGAGGAGCGTCCATGGGCGAGCGTTCATCGCGACCTGCCCCACCGGGGCAGCATGCGTTCGAGGACGTCGTTGCGCCGCACGACGTGGTGCCGCAGCGCCGCGGCGACGTGCACGACCAGCACGACGACGAGCGCGATGGCGAGTCCGACATGCACGCGGGCGAACGCGTCGGCCTGGGCTTCGTCGGGCCCGACGATCGCAGGCAGCGGCAACACGCGAAAGGCGCGAAACGGGATGTTCGCCGCGGCGTTGACCACCCAGCCGGTGAGCGGCAGCAGGACGAGCAGGACGTAGAGGAGCGCGTGGCTCGCGCGCGCGGCCGCGCGCTCCCACGCCGGAAGTTCCGCGGGCAGCGCCGGTGCCGGGTCGGCGATGCGCCACACCAGACGCAGGGTGATCAGCGCCAGCAGCAGCACGCCGAGCGACTTGTGCCAGAAGAAGAGCTCGATCTTGGCCGGCGACACGCGCCACGCCCTCGCCGCGACGCCGAGCGGAACCTGCACGAGGATGAGGGCCGCCATGACCCAGTGGAACCCCTTGGCGACCCAACCCCATTGCGTCGTCGTGTTGCGGAGCATGGATGGGCGGACTCGTCCGCAGGTTCGTCGGAGGAAGCCGCGCGGCGCGTCATTCCGCGTGGAGAACAAGGTTAACCGAAGACCCGCGCCGCGTATTCCGCGATGAGACGTCGACGAAGCCCCGGGTGGCGACGGTACGACCCGGCACACGGACCGCGGCCCCGCTTGGCAATGGAACGTGCGCATCGGCTGGAAACGCAGCGGGCGACTCCTGCATCCAATGGTCATGAGCATCCTCCTTCCACCGACCCCACCCGTCTGGTGCCGGGATCGGCGGTCCGTCGATGACGTGATGCCGCCCTGCCCCCCGCAGGGAATGCGTCGATGACCACAACGTCAGGAGCCCCGAGATGATCGCCAACGTCGCCACCCCGGTCTTCCGCCGGGAAGGTTCGAGCCTCGCCGGCCCCGCCTCCGAGCGCATCCGCAGGCGGATCGCGGAGGCCGGCCAGCGCTGCCACGCCAACGACAACATCGCCGCGTTCCTGCGTCCGGGCGAACTCGACGAGCTGCGCGGCGAAGTGGAGGCGCGGATGCACGAGGTGCTCGAGGCGCTGGTGATCGATACGAGGAGCGACCACAACACCGCCGAGACCGCGCGGCGGATCTCGAAGATGTTCGTCGACGAGGTGTTCCGCGGACGCTACGAGGCGCCGCCGGCGGTCACCACGTTCCCGAATGCCGCGAAGCTGCAGGAACTGATGATCGTCGGCCCGATCACGGTGCGCAGCGCGTGTTCGCACCACTTCTGCCCGATCATGGGCCGGGTCTGGATCGGCGTGCTGCCGAACGCGGACTCCGACCTGATCGGGCTGTCGAAGTACGCGCGCCTGTGCGACTGGGTGATGAGCCGGCCCCAGATCCAGGAGGAGGCGGTCGTGATGCTCGCCGACGAACTCGAGCGCCGCGTGCGCCCCGACGGCCTCGCGGTCGTCATGGAGGCCGACCACTTCTGCATGCACTGGCGCGGCGTGAAGGACGCCGAGCCCGCGATGACCAACTCGGTCATGCGCGGGGCCTTCCTCACCGACGCGAGCCTGCGGCGCGAGTTCCTCGGGCTCATGAAGCGCGGGCAGGGGTAAGTGGGCGTGTTCTCGCACGCGGCCGTCGAACGCGCGACAATCGGACCAGACTCAGGAGGACAGGAGCCATGACCGCCGTGTCCCGGCCGGCGCCCGCGCCGCTGTCGACGAACGCTTCCGACGACGAACTCGTCGCCCGCGCGACCGCGCGCGATGGCCGCGCGTTCGAGCTCTTGATGCGGCGCTACAACCGGCTCCTGTTCCGCACCGCGCGCAGCATCCTCAAGGACGACGCGCGGGCCGAGGACGCGGTGCAGGAGGCGTGGCTCCATGCCTGGCGTGCGCTCGGGACGTTCCGTGCGCAGAGCCGGCTCTCGACCTGGCTCGTGCGCATCGCCGCCAACCAGGCCCTGGGGCGCCTGCGCAGGAGCGGCGCGCAGGTCATTCCACTGGAGGCCGCCATGACCTCTCCCGATCCCGACGTCCAGTCGGCGCTCACCGACGCGCCTGAACGCGGTCCCGAACCGCTCGCCATGCGCGCGCAGATGCGCGCGCTGATCGAGTCGCGCATCGACCTCCTGCCCGAGGTGTACCGCACCGTGTTCGTACTGCGCGAGGTCGAGGAGATGAGCGTCGAGGACGTCGCGCAGGCGCTCTCCATCCCCGACGCCACCGTGCGCAGCCGCCATTTCCGCGCCCGCAGCCTGCTGCGCGAAGGACTCGCGGGCGAGGTGGACGCGACTCTCGGCGAAGCGTTCTCGTTCGACGGCGAGCGCTGCGACCGCATCGTCGCGAGCGTGCTGGAACGGGGCCGGGTGGAGGGACTGGCGAGCGGGACGTGAGGGATCAGGGAACCCAACGGGCGCGACGCTGCCGGCGTCTGCGCGCAGGCGACGGAGCACGACCATGAGTTCTCACGACAGTCCCGACGCGGGCCCCGATTTCACCCTCGGCGTGACGCTCGCCGACTTCGGCGGCCGCCCGATGCTGCGCGGCCACGTCGGCGATGAGGCGGTGCTGCTCGCGCGCGTCGGCGGCGAGGTGCTCGCGGTCGGTGCGTCGTGCACCCACTACGGAGGGCCGCTCGATGAGGGCGCGATCGAAGGCGAGTGCGTGCGCTGCCCGTGGCACCACGCTTCGTTCTCGCTTCGTACCGGGGAGGCGTTGGGTGCGCCCGCGTTCGATCCGATCGCCTGCTGGAAGGTCGAGCGTCACGAAGACCGGTACATCGTGCGCGAAAAGGCCCCTCCCGCGCCCCGGCCGATGCACGCGCTCGCTCCGGAAGAGCCTGCGCGCATCGTGATCGTCGGCGGCGGCGCAGCGGGCTTCGCCGCGGCGGAGATGGCGCGCCGGCGCGGCTGGCAAGGGCAGATCACCGTGCTGTCCGCGGAGTCCGACGCCCCCTGCGACCGCCCGAATCTCTCGAAGGATTACCTCGCGGGCAGCGCGCCGGAGGAATGGATTCCGCTGCGGCCCCCCGAATACTACGCGGAGCAGCGCATCGACCTGCGCCTGTCCACGAGCGCAAGCCGCATCGACACGCTCGCGCGCACCGTGGTCATGGCCGACGGCACGCGCCACCCCTTCCATCGCCTCCTCCTCGCGACCGGCGCGGAGCCGGTGCGCCTGCCCATACCCGGCGCCGACGCACCGCATGTCTTCACGCTGCGCTCGCTCGCCGACAGCCGCGCGATCATCGCGCGCGCCGCGGGAGCGAAGTCGGCCGTCGTGCTGGGCTCGGGCTTCATCGGCCTCGAGGTCGCCGCGGCGCTCTCGGCGCGGGGACTCAGGTTGCACGTCGTCTCGCTCGACGCGCACCCGCTCGAGCGCGTGCTGGGCGCGCATCTGGGCGACTTCATCCGGCGCGTGCACGAGGGTCACGGCGAGACCTTCCACATGGGCACGTCGATCGCCTCGATCGGCGCGCGTTCGGTCACGCTCGCCGACGGCAAGGAGATCGCCGCCGACTTGGTCGTCGTAGGCGTGGGCGTGAAGCCGCGCCTCGCATTGGCCCAGGCCGCGGGCCTCGCCGTGGACCGCGGCATCGTCGTCAACGAGTACCTGCAGACGTCCCATCCGGGCATCTACGCCGCCGGCGACGTGGCCCGCTGGCCGGGCGGCCCCGGCGGCGAGACGATGCGCGTCGAACACTGGGTGGTCGCCGAGCGGCAGGGTCAGGTCGCGATGCGAAACATGCTCGGCGCGCGCGAGCGCTACCGCGACGTGCCGTTCTTCTGGAGCGCGCACCACGACGTGACGATCCGCTACGTCGGCCACGCGCTCGCGTGGGACGAGATCCGGGTCGAGGGCGACCTCAATGCCCGCGACGCCGCGTTCCGCTACGTGAAGGATGGCAGGACGACCGCCTTCGCCACGGTCGGACGCGACCGGCAGGCGCTCGACGAAGCGCGAGCGCTCGCAGCCAGCGCCTGACGCCGCGCGCGGACCGAGTGTTTCGCGCAGCGCACCCCGGGGGCATTGCGCCTGACGCCGCTCCGCCGCGAAACAATGCGCGGACTCCCCGTCGTGTTCTGTTTCATTTGTCTCGCCGGCTCCCGAAACGATTGACGCTCGCCCGCCGCGCGTTCATCGTGCGCGCCTCCGTCAACCAGGGACACGCGAAAGGGACAGCATGAATCCGAATCAGGCGCTGTGGGAGAAGGGCGACTTCACGCGGATCGCGTCGACGATGCGCGAGAGCGGCGACGCGCTCGTCAAGGGCATCGGCATCTCGAAGGGGGACAGGGTCCTCGACCTCGGCTGCGGCGACGGCACCACCGCACTGCCCGCGGCGAAGCTCGGCGCGGACGTGCTCGGCGTCGACATCGCGAACAACCTGGTCGCGGCGGGCAACCGGCGCGCCAAAGCGGCCGGTCTCGCGAACGTCCGCTTCCAGCAAGGCGACGCCTGCGACCTCGCCGGGCTCGAAGACCGGTCGTTCGACGTCGTGGTCTCGATCTTCGGAGCCATGTTCGCGCCGCGTCCGTTCGACGTCGCGAAGTCGATGGTTCGCGTGACGCGTCCGGGCGGGCGCATCGTGATGGGCAACTGGATCCCCGGTGATCCGACGCTCGTCGCACAGATCCTCAAGATCAGCTCGGCGTACTCGCCGCCGCCGCCGGACGGCTTCGTGAGCCCGATGACCTGGGGCGTCGAGGGCAACGTCGTCGAGCGCTTCGCGGCCGCGGGCATACCGAGGGAGAAGTTCGCGTTCTCGCGCGAAACCTGGACTTTCGACTCGCCGCAGTCGCCGAAGGCGCTCGTCGCGGACTTCCGCCGGTACTATGGACCGACGATGAACGCGTTCGAGGCCGCGGACGGCAAGGGCCGCGCCGCGGAGTTGCAGGGCGAGCTCGAGCGGCTGTTCGAGGCGCACAACCGCAGCCCGCGCAAGGACACGACGTCGATCCCGGCGACGTATCTGCGCGTGACCGTCTCGGTCTAGGCCGGAGACGGAGGTTCCCTCCGGCGGTTGCGCATGCGCGCCGGGTTCGAAACCGGCGCGCCGAGCGACGCGGCCGGTCAGGCGCGGGCGTACATCGGCAGCACCGCGCCGCTGATCTCTCGGTTGGCGGGTGAGACGAGCTGCAGGATCGCTTCCGCCGCCGCCTCGGGCGCGAGCCACTTCGCCGGGTCGGCGGCGGGCATCACCTCCCGGTTGGCCGGCGTGTCGAGCGTCGAGGGCGCGATCGCGTTGACGAGAATGCGCTCGCCCTTCACCTCCTCGGCGAGCGCGAGCGTGAGCGCGACCACCGCGGCCTTGCTCGTCGCGTAGGCCGCCATGCGCGCGCCCTGCCGCGGATCGAGCCCCGGACGCGCCGCGACATTCACGATGCGCCCTCCTTCGCCGGACTTGCGCATCGCGCGCACCGCCGCGCGGCAGCAGAGGAACGCGGTCAGCGCGTTGGTCTCGAACATGCGCAGCACTTCCGCGCGCGTGGTGTCGGCGAACGGCGCCATCGCGAAGCCACCGGCGAGATGCACCGAAGCCCAGAGCGACGGCACGGCGGCGTAGAAGCGGTCGACCGATGCCTCGTCGGCGAGGTCGACGCCTTCGACGATCCGGATGCGCTCGTCGCCGCCGCCTGCCGACGCGCGGCGCGCGCCGTGGCTCGGCACGTGGCAGGTCGCGCCGGCCTCGACCAGCCGCCCGACGACGACTGTTCCGAGCGCGCCGGCGCCGCCGGTCACGACGACCTGCCTGCCTTCGAGCGGGAACTGCATGGTCACCTCGATTCGTCCGTTGTCCTCAGTCCAACGTCCAACGCCCTCCAGCATAGGCCATTCCGCTGTATTGCCGGGCGGATCGCAACCGTCGGTGACTTGGGGTCCCACCTTCGGCAAGCGGGGGCACAGGCGCACAGCGGATTGTTCGCACACATTGGATGATCCATCCCGGCAGCGGCGGCTGATCGCGCGCGGCCCCCCCTGGACTCCGGGTTCGTCCCTTTACCCGGAGACTCCGATGGCCGACCATTCGATCAAGGGCAAGACCGTACTCATCGCCGGTGGCTCCAAGAACCTCGGCAGACTCATCGCACGCGACCTCGCGAAACAAGGCGCGCGCGCCGCGTCGAAGGATTTCGGCGACCGCGGCATCTCGGCCACCGCCGTCGGTCCGGGTCCGATGGACAGGCCATTCTTCTATCCGGCCGAGAGCGCGGACGCCGTCGCCTACCAGAAGACGGCGGCGGCGCGGTCGAAGTTCTCGAAGACGGGCCTCACCAACATCGAGGACGTGGTGCCGTTCATCCGCTTCCTCGTGTCCGACGGCTGGTGGACCACCGGCCAGACGATCCTGATCAACGGCGGATACACGACGAAGTAGACCGGGCATCGCGAGCATCCGGCGTATGCTCCGGTTGACGGAGGAACTTCCATGCACATGCTCCTCACTATCGTCGGCGGCGTGCTCCTGCTCGGCGTGTTCCTGCTCTTCGGGCACCTCTGGGGTGCCACGGCGCAGGCGGTCGCGTTCGCCGGCAAGGTGTTCCTGCCGGCCTGGCTGCTTGTCGCGGTCACCAACCTCTGGGTCGGCGTGAGCCACGCCGGCTACACCGTGCGCGAGGAGTTGCCGATCCTCGCCATCGTCTTCGTCGCGCCGGCAGCCGTCGCGGCGATGGCGATCTGGTACTTCTCGCGCCCTTGACCTCCAAGGATCGATGCGCCTGTTCTTCCTGCTGCCGTTCGCCCACTCCGAGAACCTGTCCGACCAGGAACTGTCGGTGCGGCTGCACGAACCGCTGGGCGAGCCATGGATGTCACACGCCCGCGGGCACCGCGAAATCGTCCGCCGCTTCGGCCGCTTCCCGCACCGCAACGTGCTGCTGGGGCATCTCACCACGCCCGAGGAACGCGCCTTCCTGGACGCGGATGGGTTCGCCGGCTGGTCGCGCGTTGCGCACAGGAGTGCGCGGAACAGTCCACAATGCGATCCGATGGACAAGCTCGACCAGTACCGCGTCTTCGTGCAGGTGGCCGAGAAGGGGAGCTTCATCCGCGCGGCGCACGCACTCGAACTGCCGCGCGCATCCGTTTCGGCGGCAGTGCAGCAACTCGAGACGAGCGTCGGCACCCGACTACTGCATCGCACGACGCGGGCGGTCCACCTCACTACCGATGGCGCGCTGCTGCTCGAGCGCCTGCGCGCGCTCCTTTCCGATGTCGGGGACGTCGATCAATTGTTCCAGGCTCGGGAACGTCCGGTTTCCGGGCGGCTCAACGTCGACGTACCGAGCCGCATCGCCCGGCGCCTGATCGCACCCTCGCGGCCCACCGTGATGCGACGTCATCCGCGGCTTGTGCTCGGATTGGGCTCGACCGACCGCGCAATCGACCCGGCGCAGGAAGGCGTCGATTGCGCGGTGCGGGTCGGCAGCGTGCAAGTTCGTGGCCTCGCGCTGCGCCCGATCGGACGGTTCGCGCTCATCAACTGCCTGAACCCCGCCTACCTGCACGAGCACGACACGCATGAAGAATCGACGACCTCGCGAAAGGTCACCTGGCGGTCGGATACGCGTCGACTTCCACGGACCGCGAGCTCCTCTGGGAGACGCTCGTGTCCAGCCGGATCCTCACCACCGCGGTGCCGAGCCGGGTGATCGGCAACAACGCCGAGGGCTACATCGCGTGCTGCCTCGCGGGGATGGGAATGATCCAGATTTCCCGGTTCGGCGTGCTGCCGATGCCGCAGGCGGGAGAACTGGTCGAGGTGATGCCCGACGCCCGCGCAGCGCCGGTGGACGTCGCGTTCCTCTATCCGCACCGCAGGTAGCGCTCGCGTCGGCTGTCGGCGTTCATCGAATGGTTCGAAGAACGGGTGGGGCCGCACCTCGAACGGCGGCCCGCCCCGAGCATGAGCACAGCAGGTTCCAACTGAACCGGAGTCCCGATGACCACGCTCGTCCATTCCGTGCCCCCTGCCGCGCCTGCTGCGTCCTTCGCGCAACGCGCCGGACTCGTCGCCGCCGTCGTCGCGTTGGTCGCGATCATGGCGCTCCCTCCCGCATCCGGCCTGCCGCCCGCCGGCCAGGTGATGCTGGCGATCCTGGCCTTCGCCGTCATCGTCTGGATGACCGAGGCGCTCGACTATGCGGTGAGCGCAATCGTCATCGGCGCGTTGATGATCTTCGGCCTCGCCTTCGCGCCCGACGTCGCGAAGCCTGGCGGGCCAGCGATGGGATCGGGTGCAGCGCTCAACCTCGCGCTGTCGGGTTTCGCGAGCAGCGCAGTCGCGCTGGTGGCGGCGGCGTGCTTCATCGCCGCGGCGATGACCGCGACCGGGCTCGACCGGCGCATCGCGCTCGTCGTGCTCTCGCGAGTCGACGCGCGTGCGGGCCAGATCGTCATCGGTGCGATGGTGGTCGGCCTGCTGCTCTCGTTCGTCGTGCCGAGCACGACGGCGCGGGTCGCCTGCCTGATGCCGATCATGATGGGCTTCATCCTCGCCTTCAAGGTCGACAGGCGCAGCCGCTTCGCCGGATTGCTCGTCATCACCGCGGCCCAGACCGCGAGCGTGTGGAACATCGGCATCAAGACGGCGGCGGCGCAGAACATGGTCGCGGTGGGCTTCGTCGAGAAGCAGTTCGGCGGCACGATCACCTGGACCGAGTGGTTCGTCGCCGGCGCGCCGTTCTCTGCGCTGCTGACGATTGCGCTCTACTTCATCATGACCCGGATGATGAAGCCCGAGATGGACGAGATCGCCGGCGGCCGGGCGGCGATCCGCGAGCAGCTCGACGCGTTGGGGCCGATGACGATGCGCGAGTGGAAGCTCCTGACGGTGGTGCTCGTACTGCTGGGCTTCTGGTCGACCGAGAAGGTGCTGCACGACTTCGACACTTCGTCCACGACGATCGCCGCCATCGCGCTGATGCTGCTGCCGCGCGTCGGCGTGATGGACTGGAAGGCGTCGCAGAAGGGCTTTCCCTGGGGCACCGTGGTGCTCTTCGCGGTCGGCATCAGCGTCGGCACCGCGTTGCTGCGCACGCAGGCCGCCGGCTGGCTCGCGACCCTGATCGTCACGCACCTCGGCCTTCAGCAGGCGAGCGCCTTCGCGATCCTCATGCTGCTGTCGGTGTTCCTGATCGTCATCCACCTGGGCTTCGCCAGCGCGACCGCGCTCGCCTCGACGATGATCCCGATCGTCATCAGCGTGCTCGGCAGCGTAGAGACGCCGGGCATCAACGCCGTGGGGATGACGATGCTGCTGCAGTTCGTCGTCAGCTTCGGGTTCATCCTGCCGGTCAACGCGCCGCAGAACATGATCGCGTACGGCACCGACACGTTCGAGGCGCGCGACTTCGTGCGCACCGGATCGGTCATCACCGTGGCGGCGTTCGCGCTGCTGGTGGTCTTCGGCCTGACGTACTGGCCCTGGATGGGCTACATGACGAAAGGAGCTTGATGCGCGCGGACCTGATCGCGCACGACCTGCCGGCCGCGCGATTCCATCAGGAACGGTTGCAGATGCGCTGACTGCCGCGGCGCGCGGCATGTTGCGCAGCCCCCTGACGCCTGGCCTCCGGCGCCATGCACATCCGACGGAATCAGGTCCTCGCCAGACTCATTGCCTGAAGGCCTCGATCGTGGCGCCGATGCGCACCGTCTTCGGCATGCCCGCCTTCACCAGGTAGTCCATGCCCCACTGCGTGCGGTCGAGCACGGCCTCGAAGTCACCGCCGCAGGCTTCGGTCTTCGTGCGCTGGTTGGGGTAGCAGCGGAACTGCGCCGCCTTCAGCGTGACCGGGTGCGTGCGACCCAACAGCGTGAGTTGGCCGGGCACCTCGACGAGGCGCTCGCCGTCGAACACCAGCCGGTCCGATACGAAGCGCATCGTGGGGTGCTTCGCGACGTCGAACAGATCGGCCGAGCGCAGATGCTCGTCGAAGCCCTTCGAGCCGCTGTAGACGCTCGCCACCTGCACCGTGATGTCGATGGCTCCGGTCCGCGCTTCCTTGTCGAAGCGCACGGTGCCCGCCACGTCGCCGAAGCGTCCGCGGTTGATCGAGGCGCCGTTGTGGTCGATGGCGAACGTGGCATAGGTGTGATCGGCGTCCAGCTTGTAGTCCGCCGGAGCGGCACACGGCCGATGCCCGGCCACGAGCGCCCCGTCGCTCAACGCGTGCCGCGCCCCGGGTTCAGCCGGACCGATGCGTGTCCCATCATCGGGCCGGGCGTATCCCACAGTGCATCGTTGAACGCACGGGTCAGCGGGTCCACGGGCGCGCCGAACGGGGACGACGGCCTCGCCGGCGCATGGGCGAACATCCGCTGGAACGCCGCAGCCGGCGACTCGGAGGCCTGCGCACCGGGCGCGGGCGGTTGCGCGGCAGACGCTCCGGCGGATGGCGCCGCGGCCGGACGAAGCTCGGCAGCGGCATGTTGCGGGTTCACGGCGTCGGCGTGCGCGTGCAGCGGGAGCAGCACGGCGCAGGCCAGGATGGCAGGCAGGGCAAGTGCGTTCATGGCGTCGTCCTCGAAGCGTGGTCTGAGAGACTCTTGCCTGCCCCGGATACCAGGGACCAGGCGTCGTGGCGCGCATCCTGATCGGCGGCGGCCAACGAATCGCTGACGGATCGGGGGGCGTTGCGCCGCCCGCTCACCGATCGCTGACCGATCGGCCGCACGGTCGTCGCGTTGTCGTGCGAAGGCGGGAATGGGCCATCCGGCACCTTCCGACGGACGCGCCCGGCCCGGTCAGCGCTGGATGGAGGTTTCGCGGCGGCCGAGCCGCGAAGCACGCCGTTCGGCGTGCGGCGAATCGAACGCCGCAAAGCAGGATCTCGCCGCCGTCGCCGCGCATCGCGCGGGAACCCTCGAGCGCGGCGCCCTCGGGTTCGAGGGCAACGACGGACGCCCTTCCTGTAGTATCGCCACGGCCGCTTCCGGAAGGCACGCGTTCCATGCGCATACGATGCCTCGCGATCCTGCTGGCGCTCCTCGCGTCCGCCGCCGGGTCGCCTGCGCGCGCCGAGACCCGGCTCGGCGATGGCTGCGACCTTGCCGTCCTCGGAGTCGCGGACACTGCCGAGTTCCTGCGCTTCGACCGCGCCTTGAAGACCGCGCTCGACGCCCAGGACGCGGCGGCGCTCGCGCTGCTGGTGCGTTTTCCGCTGCGCGTGAACCACGCGGACGGCGGCCGGATCTCGCTCGACAACGTCGCTGCATTGCAATCGCACTTCGCGCAGGCGTTCGACCCGGCGGTGCGCTCAGCCGTCACCCGGCAGGAGTCCGAATCGCTGTTCTGCAAGGCCGACGGCGGCGTGATGTACGGCGACGGCGAAGTCTGGGTGGATCGGGTCGACGTCGGGCGAGGCCGACAGTTTCGCGTCACCACCGTCAACGTGCCCGCCGGCGCGGCGGCGAAGGCGCGAGCCGAGACTGCGCCGAAGCCGCGCGTCGCCTGCAGCACCGACCAGCATCGTGTGGTGATCGACGGCCGGGACGACGCGGCCCCGCGCTACCGCTCGTGGAACAGACCGCACGCGCCACCCGACCCGCCCGCGCTCGATCTCGTCGGCAAGGCCGACGGCGAAGGCAGCGGGTCGTGCTTCCACCGCATCTGGCGCTTTCGCAACGGCGATACCGAGTACGTGCTCAGCGAACCGGGGTGCAGCCCGGACACGCCGAAGGGCGCGCGGGCGGAACTCGAGGTGTTGGTCGCCGGACGCTCGCGGCTGCGGTCGTGGTGCTACTGATCGAACGCCGGGTCGAGCGGCAATCCGCGCGCGTCGCGAACCGCGCATGCGCATGGCGGCCGGGATCGGAGCCGCCCCGGCGCTTCCGAAGGCCACCGGACCTGAGTCAGGCTGCCATCGTCAGCCGGCTCGCAGATGGATGGCACGACGTCCGGCCGTCAACGGCGGAGGCCCTGACCCGGCCAACGGAGCGTACGGCGTCCTCCGCTCCGCGCATTGCGCTGACTCCGGCTCCGGTGCGTCCGTCGCCTGTGTCGATTTTCCGAGTCCTGAAAGGTCCCGGCCATCATGTCCAACAACATCCAACGCCTTCGCCTGCCGGAGAACGATCCCACGTTCGGCAGCAACAAGGTGTTCGACCTCTTCCAGTATTCGCCCGCAGTCAAGGCGGGGGGTCTGGTCTTCATCGCCGGCCAGGTCGGCATTCGTCCCGACGGCACGGTGCCGGACACCGCCGAGGAGCAGATCGATCTGGCGTTCAAGCGCCTGGGCGCGATCCTCGAACACGAGAGCCTGGGCTTCGATGACCTGGTCGAACTGGTGTCGTACCACGTGCGCATCGACGAGCAGCTGGCCCGGTTCCGGGAAATCAAGGAGCGCTACGTCACGCGCGACTTCCCGACGTGGACCATTCTCGGCGTGGCCGCGCTGGCCCGACCGAACCTGCTCATCGAGATCAAGGCCGTCGCCGCCGCTGGGTGACTCCGGCGCGGCGCATGCCTGAATGCGCGCCCGCGTTCGTCAAGGCTGCCAGGACGACCCTCGTGCAGTGCGAGGACAGGGAAACGTTCCTCGACAGGACGCTCGATTTCCGGCGGGCATTCGCGGAGGCCGTGATACCGTATCGGTTCGAGGACGCGAGGCTCTCGGCGACGATCACAGGAGCGATGGCCTCCTGAACCGGCAACAGAGTGTGCTCGAAGCCGCGTCGATCGCCGGTCTCCGTACCGCGACAGTGCGACTCTTCCTTCGAGAAACCCATAGGGGCTGGAAATGACTGCATCGCTGATTGATCGCGTCTCCCCGGTCGGCCGCGTGCCGGACGACCTCCGCCGCGCCGCGGCGCAACAGCAGAAGTTCGACCAGGACAACACGCAGCGCAGCGTGGGCTACGTCATGCTGGACTGTTCGGGCACGGTGATGGACCGGTACGTCGACGCGCCCGCGATCGTGTTCGTCGCCGTGTTCAGGAAGTACGGCCTGGAGATCTCGATGACCGAGGCGCGCGCGCCGATGGGCCTGCGCAAGGACCTGCACATCAAGGCGATCACCGAAACGCCCTCGGTGCGCGAGCGCTTCAAGGCCCGATTCGGGCGCGAGCCGAACCAGGGCGACGTCGACGCGATGTTCGCCGATTTCGTACCCACGCAGCTCGATCTCCTGCGCAAGGGCAACTACCACGAGCTGCTACCGGGTGTCGCCGAGGTGGTGCGGGGCCTGCAGCAGCGGAACATCAAGATCGGGGTGACCACGGGGTTCACGCGAGCGATGCTCGACATCCTCCTCGAGGGAGGGCGCAAGCAGGGCTTCCATCCGGACACCTCGTGCGCCGGGGACGATGTCGAGATGCCGCGCCCGATGCCCTACATGGTGATCAAGAACCTCGAACGCATGGGCGTCGTCAACCTCGAGAACGCCATGCGCCGCACCGTCAAGGTGGACGACACGGTTTCCGGAGCGGGCGAAGGAGCGCCGCTGTGCTGGCGCGTGGGCGTGTCCAAGTGGAGCAACTACGTCGCCGACAGTTGGGACGCCGTGCGGAAGATGAGCCCGGCCGAGCTCGAGGCGCGCGAGCGCGCCTCGAAGGAGAAGCTCATCCGCGAGAGCGGCGCCCACTACGTGATCGACGACCTGCGCGACCTTCCCGCGGTGATCGCGGACGTCGACCGCAGGCTCGCCGCCGGCGAGAATCCCTGACGCTGGCCCCGGCCTCGACATCTGCAGGCCGCCGCAGGACCGGCGCAGCGGCAGGCGGGCGCTTGACGTTCCGGGCGTGCGCTGTCGCGCGGTGCGTGGCGGCCCCACACAGTTAACGCGACGCTCGCACGCCAACATCGGCACTGTTGGCGTGCCAAAGCAGCGTTCGTCGCCTTGACGCAGGGCGAATCCGGATCTCAAATTCGACGAGATCGCGACATTTGCTGTTCAGTGAAGATACGGAGGCGCCCTAGTTCATTGAATCATTGAAATCGGATGTATTGTCCCCACATGATGGGGTATGGAACGAATCACTTTGAGCGAAGAACATCGGGCGGATTTGCAATCTTTGACGCGCTCGCGCCACGGCAGTGCGGCGGTGGTGCGTCGGGCGCGCTGCATCTTGTTGTGGTCGGCGGGAGAGCGACGGGTGGACATCCGCGACAAACTGGCGTGCAACGACGGCTTCATTACCCGCTGGACCCGTGCCTATGCCGAACAGGGGTTGCCGGGACTGGTGTCGTACTACCCGGGACGCGCGCCGCGCCAGCCGGCCGAGAAGATCGAGGCGCGAGTGCTCAACTACACCCTCAAGCGCACGCCGCGCGACGGCTCGACGCACTGGAGCAACCGCAAGCTCGCGGCCGAGTTGGGCGACATCAGCTTCATGAGCGTGCAGCGCATCTGGCAGAAGCACGGTCTGCGTCCGCATCGGCTGCGCCGCCACATGATGTCCAACGATCCGGATTTCGAGACCAAGGCGGCCGACGTGATCGGCCTGTACCTCAACCCGCCCGAGCACGCGGCGGTGTTCAGCGTCGACGAGAAGACGGCGATCCAGGCCCTCGACCGCAAGGACCGGATGCTGCCGCTCTCCCCGGGGCGCGCCGAGAGTCACGGCTTCGAGTACAAGCGCAATGGGACGCTGAGTCTGTTCGCTGCCTTGAATACCCGCACCGGCGAGGTGATCGGCAAGACCGCCGCCCGCCACACCAGCGAGCAGTTCGTCACCTTTCTCGAAGAGATCAAGGCTTCGCAACCGGCCGACCGGGAAATCCATGTGATCTGCGATAACGTCAGCAGCCACAAGACCGAGCGGGTGCGTGCGTTCCTGCAGGCCAACCCGAATGTGCAGATGCACTACACGCCCACCTACTCGTCGTGGCTCAACCAGGTCGAGAACTGGTTCTCGCGCATCCAGCGCAGTGTCATCACCCGTGGCGTGTTCACCAGCGTCAAGGATCTCGACAAGAAAATCATGCGATTCATCCGCCAGTACAACAAGGACGCTCGGCCCATCAAGTGGAAGTACGACAATCCCAGACGTCGATATCACGCCGATTTTTCCGTTTCAGTGAACTAGTTGCGAACGCGGGACGGCTCCCACCCTCCGGATTGCGCGCCGTATCGCGCGCGGACGGTCACGCCGCAGTCGGCTGAAAGATGCGGATCCTCGGCGCGAGCTTCGCGCGCAATTCTCGGTCTGCGACCCGCATGTCGTACTCGGACTGCAGGTTCAGCCAGAACCTGGGCTCCATGCCGAAAAAGATCCCGAGCCGAAGCGCGGTGTCCGCCGTGATGGGGCGCTGACCATTCACCAGTTCGCTGATCCGGCTCGGCGAGACGTCGATGTCCGCCGCAAGCTGACGGGCGCTGATGCCCATGGGCTTCATGAAATCCTCTAGGAGGATCTCGCCGGGATGAATCTCCTCGAGCAACTTGGGCATTTCTAGAACTCCTAGTGGTAGTCCACGATCTCGACGCTGTGCGCTCCGTCCGACTTCCAGACGAAACAGACCCGCCACTGGTCGTTGATGCGAATGCTGTGCTGGCCCCTGCGGTCGCCCTTCAGTGCCTCCAGCTGGTTGCCCGGCGGGATTCGCAGGCATGGCTCGGTGGCGGCGTGGATCTGGAGCAGCTTTCGCCGAGCGACGCGCTCGATGTTGCGGAAGCGGGCTATCGAGTGGCTATGAAACAGGGCCTCGGTATCGGCGCACGCGAACGAGCGAATCATGCTGCATGATGATCCGCAATACAGGTTCTGTCAAGCGGAACTCGTCGTTAGGAATCAGACCACCGCACGGTGGCCCCGCTCCTTGGAACCAGCGGCGTCGGCGTGAGCGTCCCGAGTGTTGCCGCCAGGTGCATCAATCAAGGCGCGTTCGGATGTATCGATTGAGGCATGACCTGCATGACGGTCTGCGCTTCGGCAATCCGATAGCTCATCGTACGGTAGCCGCGCTGGCGCTTGTCCCACATTCGCAGTAGAGCCGGGTGCCCGGCGTCCACGAAGTCGATGATCCGAACGCTGGCCTTGTCGGCGTGCTCTCGATGCAACCGGCCAGCGTACTGCTGCAACGTTCCCTTCCACGAGACGGGCATCGCCAGGACCAGGGTATCGAGGGGCGGATGGTCGAATCCTTCGCCGACGAGCTTGCCGGTGGCGAGCAGAATACGCGGCGCATCGGGTGGCAGCGCATCGAGTTCTGCGATGAGCGTAGCGCGCTGTTTCCTGGACATCCGTCCGTGAAGAACGAAACGCTGCGGGGCCTCTGCACCCAACGCCACCTGGATGGCGTCGAGGTGCTCAGTGCGCTCGGTCAGGACCAGCACCTTGCGGCCCTGATCGAACGCATTCCTGATTTCTGCGGCGATTGCCGCTGTCCGCGCCCGATCGTTCGCGAGGTGCCGAAACACCTCCTGAATCCCAGACGCCGGCGACAGATCGATTCGAGCAAAGCATGATCGAGGCAGCACCTCCAGGTCGTGGGGAGCGTCCACAGGCCTCGCCGCCGTGTGCCGGATCGGTCCACACTGCATGAAGATGATCGGCTGCTGACCATCACGCCGGATCGGCGTGGCGGTCAGGCCGAGCACGTACTTGGCCTTGCATCGCTTCAGGATGGCGTCGAAAGACACGGCGCCGACGTGGTGGCACTCGTCCACGATGACGTGGCCGTAGTTCTCAACCAGGGCCTTGACCTCGCCTTGGCGGGACAGCGACTGCATCACCGCGATGTCGATCTTGCCGGTGGGCTTCGCCTTGCCGCCGCCGAGGGTCCCGACCACGTCCCCGCACACACCAAGAAACGTCTGCAATCGCTCCTGCCACTGCTTGAGCAGCTCGGTTCGATGCACCAGCACCAGGGTGTTTACGCCGCGGCGCGCGATCATCGCGGCAGCGGTAACGGTCTTGCCGAATGCGGTCGGGGCGCACAGCACGCCCACGTCGTAATGGAGCATCGCGGCAGCAGCCGCTTCCTGATCAGCTCGAAGCGTCCCGACGAAACGGGCACCAATCGGCTCGCCGGCGTTGCGCTCGTCCCTCAGATCACAGCGGATTGAGTTTTGGCGCAGCAAGTCCTGCGCGGCATCGAGGCAGCCGCGCGGCAGTGCAATGTGACGGGGATAGTTCTCGGCGCAACCGATCACCCGCGGCTTGTCCCACACCGACAGCCGCATGGCCTGTGCCCGGTAGAACTCGGGGTTCTGAAACGCCGCGAGGCGGATCAGGCGGTTGGCCAATGGCTGGGGGAGCCCAGCCTTCTCGAAGTAGAGGAGGTTCGCCAGGGTCACGGTGAGTGACATCGGCATCGCGCCCGCAATCTTCGCAGGCGGTGGCGACGTGCGCTTCCACGGCGTCGCCAGATCCTCATCGTCGATGAAGGTCACGTCGAGGGGATGCACGCCACCTGTCGCCCGAACGATCGTCGGCTCGATGTCGTGCGGCGACATCGGCTGGATCGACGCCAGGAACTCCCACTGGTCGGGGTGTGGTCGCAGGTCGGAGTCGACAAACACAGTGAAGCCGTTCTCCCGCGGCCTCTTCTGCAGCGGCAAGGCGATCAGATTGCCAAAGCCGCCCTTGGGCATGGTGTCCTGATTGGGAAACAGTCGATCGTAAGACGAGAGTTCCAGTTGCCGCGTGCGCGCGCAGGTGTGACTGATGATGGCCGTGCCCAACCGACGGGCGTCCCGGGCCGATACGCGGTTGGCGAAAAAGATCCAGGCGTGCGCCCCGTTTCCCGAGCGGGAAATCTCGACCGCCACCGGTACGCCGAGATCGGTGCACGAACCGGCGAAGGCCCGAACTGAGCTTCCCTCTGTTTTTCGTCCGCCAAGGGAACGGGGTCATGCTGCCACGGCTTGCTCGTGCTGACTGCTGATCCAACCGGCCAGGAACCGCGCCGGCGAAACATAGCCGAGCGTCGAGTGCTTGCGCCTGCGGTTGTAGAACACCTCGATGTAGTCGAACAGATCGGCGATCGCCGCCTCGCGCGTCGCGTACCGGGTGCCATGCACGCGCTCGTTCTTCAAGCTGTTGAAGAAGCTCTCGGTCGGCGCGTTGTCCCAGCAGTTCCCCTTGCGGCTCATCGAGCAGGTCATGCCGAACTCGACCAGCTTGTCCTGGAACACGCCGCTCGCGTATTGGCTGCCCCTATCGGAGTGATGCATCAATCCAGGCGCCGGCTTGCGGCGAAACCACGCCATCGTCAGTGCATCGACCACGATATCCGCCGTCATCCGCGGCTTGATCGACCAGCCGACCACCTCGCGGTTGAACAGATCGAGCACCACGGCCAGGTACAGCCAACCCTCATCGGTCCAGATGTACGTCAGATCGGCCGTCCACACCCGATTGGGCGACGCCGGCGCAAACTCCCGGGCCAGCAGGTTGTCCGCCACCGGCAGCGCGTGCCTGGAATCGGTCGTCGCCTTGAACCGGCGCTTGTGCCGCGCCCTCAGGTCATGCTCCCGCATCAGCCGCTCGACCCGCGCCTTGCTCACCTGGTAGCCGCGCTCCCGCAGCTCCCGATACATCCGCGGCGAGCCGTAGGCCGCCTTGTACTGCGCGTGCACGCTGCGCAGCAGCGCCAGCAGTTGCCCATCGGTCAGCCGTGTGCGATCCGGCCTGCCGCCACCCTTCCAGGCCCGATACCCGCTGATGCTCACCGTCAGCGTGGTGCACATCGTCGGCAGCGGAAAGTTCTTCCGTTGCGTGTCGATCCAGGCGTACTTCACAGTGCATCTTTCGCGAAGTACGCCGTCGCTTTTTTTAGGATTTCATTCTCCATCCGCAGCCGCGCGTTCTCGGCCCGCACCCGCGAGAGCTCCATCTGCTCCGGCGTAATCGCCTTGGCTCCCGGCGGATTGAGCTTCCCCGCCTTCGCCGCCTTCACCCAGTTTCGCAGCGTCTGCTCGACCAACCCCAGGTCGCGCGCCACGACCGCGACCCCCTGGCCGCTGCGAACCCGCTTGACCGCCAGTTCCTTGAACTCCGCCGTGAATTCCTGCTTCGGTACCTTGAACATTCCCAACCTCCATTTCGCCTATCCTATCCAAAGACCCTTGGAAGACGAAATTCGAGGGGAAGCTCAAACATCCTTTCTCCACTCGGCTTCGTCGAAGTCGATCGCGAGGAAGTAACAGCTGTCGTCCTCCAACAGCGGGTAGACACCGATCGTCTGGTCACCGGCCAGGTGGGCGTAGATGGCAGCGTCCGAAAGCGGGATCAACGAGCGATTCGGGCAGTCGCCGCACTTGATTCGTGGCTTCTCGCAAACTCCAGCGCGCCACTCGTTCGCACAGGCAGGTGCGTAACCTGACCGGCCGGTCGTCCTGCTCTCCCAGCGCACAGGGTAGACGTCCGTGCGACCCCGAAACCGCCGGCGAAAGAGTGCCACTTTCGCCTCGGTGGAGAGTCGCGACGATTCGGGTCGCGGAGGTGACGTTGCGGGTTCAGGCGTCAGACGCCACTCGATTCCGTTTGCCTCCAGGAGCGCGATCAGTCGCCGGTTCTCCGCCTGCAGCACGGCCAAGGAGTCGGGCCCCGAAGTCGATTCCTTGCTGGGTAGCGGTCGCACGGAAGCCTTCATTGCGACCGTTGCCGATCTCGGGGCATGAGCAACGCCGGATACCGCTTTGCACTCAGTTCCGCGATGACCTCACCGGAGAGCTTCCATCCGTCTCCGCTGATTCGCGCGATCACCTCCGTCCAGACGCGCTCGAATGCCCGGATCGCATCCTCATTGGTCCAGTGCACGCCCGCCGGGAGCATCGGCGCGACGTCTTCGGTCAGGCTTCGGGTCAACTTCTCCAGCATGCGCTGCTCCGCCATCGCTCGCGTGATCGGCTTGCCCTCGAGGGCCAGGTAGTGGTCGAAGCAGGCGATGACTTTCTGCGGGTCCAGGTGCAGCTGTTCGAGCCCCTGGTGCAGATCGAACAGGTCACGGTTCCTGCGCCGCTGCAGCAGTGCGCGCAGCTTCGTGCCGAACAGTTCCTCGGGCTCGAAGGAGCCGATCTCCGCCGTTCCGCGGTACCAGTCGTTTTCCACGGCAAACGGATACCGTCGAACGCCAAGCAAGCTCTTGTGCTCCCGGGTGTTGATCTCGACCTTCAGCTTGAGCGTCGCCTGCGCATCGATCTCGGGCGTGAACTTGAACACCAGGTGCATCGAGTGCCCGGCCTGCTCCCGGCTGCATTTCCCGAGCCACGACAGCGCCGCGCGTATCGCGTCGACCGTGCCACCGATGGGCTCGGGATGCGTCTGGACCAGATCGATGTCTTCCGAGTAGCGCAGCGGTTGCTCGAGGAGCAGCTTGTGGATCGCCGTACCGCCGCGGAATGCGATCTTCCCCGCCAACGTCGGCGCATTGAACAGGTCGCACAGGGCGCGACAGATGATCAGGTCCTGCTCGACCTGACGCACGTCCGGCCACGGCGCTTTCGTACTCCACGCCTGCAGGAAGGCGGTGGGAATCACTCTGCGATCTCCACCGCTTCATTGATCAGGAGCCGCCACCGTAGATTTCGCTCGGCGGCCCCTGCCAAGGCTTTCACGAGCGGCCTCGCGGCCGGATCGAGCGGCAGTGCCGTCCTGGCACGTTTCACGAACCCTTGCAACGCATCGGCCTGGCGCGCGTGTCCCGCGAGATCGAGCAGGTAGCCAAGCCGACGGACCGCCGAGTTCTCGTAGGCGCCGGCAGCCTTCTGCAGCAAGCGCGGGCTGGCCTTGGCGCCAATGTCCTTGACGATCTGTGCGACGCCGTTGATGCCCGCCGCCTTGTGGAAGTAGCGCACGCAGTCGAGCAGCGTCAGCTCGATGCCAGCCACGTTGGCGAAGCCGGCGTCGCTCTTCATCTGTCCGACCAACGCCGGTTGATTGACCTGGCTGAAGATCGTCGGCGCCTGATACAGAAACTGCAGTCGATGGCGGCCGAGGTCGAAGTCGCGCAACTGCCTCGGGACGACGACCTGGAAGACCATGCTGGCCTGGTGCGAGGCGCCGTGGAACGCCGCCGCGCGCAGCAGCGAAATACGGTAGTCGACTCCCTGATGTCTCATCAGCGGGTCGATCCACTTCACCGGGTCCGGCGCGCCGGCGACCTGATCTTCAGGGCGCAGGATGAGATAGAAGCCGTGCCTGGGGTTCGCGAGGCGGCGCTTGTTGACCGAACGGGTGATCGCCGCCGCGAGTGCCGAGGGGTTCAGGCCAAGCGCTGCGGCTATCTCATCCCGGGAGAAGTAGGCTCGGCCGCGGGCGAGCAGATCGTCGAGGTAGGACTCGAGAGAAGCCATGCCAAAACATACGCAAAACTCGACAGAAAATCAAGCGTTTTGCATATGACTTGGGTTACTCCCACTCAATCATCAACGAGACTTCTAAGCTGTTGATTTGTAAGGTGCTTGCCCCTGCCTCGCAGACTCTTACCGTCATTTTTACCGTCAACCTGTCAGGCACCAGCATTGGCGCGGGTTTCCGGTCGGTTCTGCGAAAACTCACCTTTCGAGATCTATCGACATCTATCGACTCCGATGACGGCTGCCAGCGCTATCGGCGCCCGCCCGTGCCGGTCGGGTAAGCACCCCAAAAGGGGCCGACATCAATCACGCTAAATCATTGTCCCGCAAGACTTTTCGCCCATGTTTTTACCGCCACGGTGCCGCACGAGCGGTGCGATTGAGGGACTCCATCGAGATCCGCTGACTTGAACACAGCTCTCGGCGAACGATCTGGCAGGGCCGGATCGCCCGGCGCAGCCAAGATTGGCATGCGGCTGCCCTTCCTACTCCGCCCTGCCCCGCCGTACAGCAGTGACTCTTCTGCGAAACAGGCGAGCACGCGATCTCAAGCGGCGACCAGGATCTTGAACTCGGTCGCCTTCACGACCGGCCTGACGTGGGTCCTCTCGCGCTGAAGCTCCACCAGCCCGTAGCGCGACAGCGTCTTCAAGGTGCGCGACAGGTTGCCCGGTTGCCGTCCTGTGGCCTTGGCCAGAACCGCCATGGAATCGGGATTGGTCTCCCGGATCACCTTCAGCAGCGCGCGGTTCTGATCGCTCAGCACTTCGGCCACCGACTTCATGGACGTGAACCAGATCTTAGGCTCGCCCGCCCTGGGCGTGTACTCGCCTTTGGCGATGGCGATCGCCCTCGCCCGGATCTGCTCCTGGGGCATCACGCCGATGACGATGGTCTTCATTGCTGTGCTTCCTTGATGACGCGATCCACTTCTGCGAAGAAGTCCTGCATCAGCCGGTGCGCCGATTCGAACACGTAGGGCACGCCTTTGTCGCTCGCGGTCCGGTGACGATGATCGTAGGGCAGGCGCCGCCCAGCGAACTTGAACTTCTTCGGCGGCTTCACCGCATGTGCGTTGTCGTAGCCCAGGACTCGGGTGCCGTACTTGTCGTGCAGCGTCAGGCTGTACCTGATCCCGTGGTGAGCATGCTCCGACGGCGGGATTCGCCGTACCTCGATCTTGATCCAGTAGCCGCCCTCTTGCTCCAGGATGCTGCCGTCCAGATCAAGGAGCGTGTCGAGGCCGACGTCAGGACCGTTCATCGCCTGCTGACTATATCATCTGATGATAACAAGAACATACCTTGCCTTCCGCATCGCCAACTGAATGTCGCCTGAAACGCCGTCCACGATCCGGCGAAATGGCCGTCCACGATGGAGCGAAATCCGCACTCACACGCGGAAGCGCGAGGTGGTCGCCGTAGCGCCTGCTCGTGTCGTAACACCTCGCCTTCAAAGCGTGAGGCATCGGCAGTGGCGTTACGGGCGAGTTGGCCGAAGGCGACCACTCCAGATTGAACAGCATCGGCTGCTACCCAATCCCTGAAAGAAGTCGATCAATGAGGTCGCTGGCTTGTCGCTGTCGCAGCACCCTCGCCTCCCGCTGCCCTGCATCATCACCCTCCCCGCGCGCTCGACGCCGGGGAACTGGCGCTGCCCAGCTTCGCTTGGGCCGCCAACGGCGATCCGCTGAACGCGGCGACCCCCCGTCGCCTTCGGCACGCTCGCCGATCGCCGGGGACCGAAGGAGGCACTTCTGGCCATGTGCGCAGCGCTGTCGGCAGCGATCCTCTTGCTTGCCTTCGGCCATGCCGATTGGGTGCCCGTCGCCGCCATCGTGCTGCTCGGCCTCGTCTATGGATCGATCCAGGCCGTGTTCCGCTCGCTGTACGCCTCGCTCGTGCCGCCCGGCCAGGCGGCGGAGATGTTCGGCTTCAACGCGGTGGCCGGACGTCTGTCGGCGGCGCTCGGACCGCTTGTCTTCGGCGTCGCCGCGGCGCTGTTCGGCAGCCAGACCTGGGCGCTCTGCCTGCTCCTGCTGCCGCTGGCGGCCGGCGCGTGGCTGCTGGCCACCGCCGGCCTGGGGGGGAACGGGATTGCGGGAGACGGCAGAGCCGATGGCCCCCGCAAGGAGGGCTAGTGTTTCGTCACGTAAATAATGTTATTATTGGTCATATGCACTTGCGGAGGCAAGGTCCATGGCCAATCATGCGCGGCGGATCGAATTGACGGCATCTGACAGAGCGGAACTGGAGCGCCTGCAGCGATCGTCGGCGGGCCCTGCCGGACCGAGTCGCCGGGCGCGAGCCGTATTGCTCTTGGCCGACGAAACAACGGGAGCCGAGGTGGCGCGGCGTACCGGCTACACGTCGGTGCAGATCAGCCGGATTCGCCGCCGCTTCGTCGAGGACGGGCTGACCGGATTGATTGACCGTCCGCGTTCGGGTCGCCCGCCGCAACTCACCGAGGCCAAGCGAGCGCGCATCGTCGCGCTGACGCTCAAGGCGCCACCCAAGGGTCTGACGCACTGGAGCACCCGGGAGATCGCCGAACGGGTCGGCGTTTCCCATGCCACGGTGCATCGAATCTGGCAAGCCCATGCGCTGCAGCCCCATCGGGTCGAAACCTTCAAGTTCACGACCGATCCGCAGGCCGAAGCCAAGATCCGCGATGTGGTTGGCCTCTACCTCAATCCGCCAACCAACGCCGTGGTGCTCAGCGTCGATGAGAAGACCCAGATCCAGGCGCTCGAGCGGACTCAGCCATTGCTGCCCTTGCGGCCCAATCTGCCGGCCCGGCAGACCCACGATTACCATCGCCACGGCCTCACCAGCCTCTACGCTTGTTGACGGGGATCTGAATCCGCGCGATTTTGGGGGTTGGCGCGAAACATCCCCAGAAACGCGCGTCGCGCTGTAGTGCTCCTTGGATTTGGCGTTAGCGCTTGTTCGGTAGTGCCGACAGATCCCAGAACGATCGTCGCCAATTGGAAATGCGGCCCTCGTGGCCGCAGCGCTCGCAGAACCACTCGATGGCGTCGTCGGACGCGATCTCCGTGACCACGATGCCCTTCCTGCACTTGTTGCAGTGGCATTCCCCAGCCTCGTCCATGGTAGCCGGTGCGCTCGCCGCGGCCACGACGCGTCCGAGAAACTCAGCCAGGCGGCGCGCCGGCGCCGGCATCGAACGATGGCGCCCTTCTCGTCAAGGAAGTGGGTGAGATCGGTGATGTACATCCGGCGATGATACGAGGGCCGCGCGCTGGCGGCTGCGCTATGCTCGTGACCGAACGCCGGATAAGCGAAGGCCGGGCGAATTCTTGGCAGAACCCCGGGCCTTCTACATGCTCGCGCGGCACAAGGACGCGTTTGCGCGCCTTTATGCCCGCGTTTCGCGGCGTTGTCCAGCGCTGCGTGCGGGTGCATGAGGGCGGGCGAAGACAGCTACCGGCTGTACAGCTGCCGGCGGTGCGCAACAGGTGCGCATTTGCCGGCGCTGCGACCACGGCAATCAGTACTGCGCCGCTGACTGCGCGCGCATTCGCCGGCGGGGTCGTTGCGCCGGGCCGGGTGCGCTACCAAACGAGCTACCGCGGCGCGAGCCGACACGCCGCGCGGCAGCGACGGTGGCGCGCACGGCGAACACAGGAAGTGACGCATCACGGTTCCCTGCCGCCGGTGATGGCGGTGATAGTGGCGGCACTGTCGATCACGCCCGCGGGGAACGATGCCGACCATGCGCCCGTTGCTGCACCGTTGCCACGCTGCTGCTTCTGTGGCCGGCCGCTATCGCGGTTCGCGCGGACGGGGCCGTTGCGCGGCGGACCATGACGGAGCGCGCCGGTGACCATCGCGCGCGCGCTCGCAGCCGAGATCCTGCGCCTGCACGCCACCGAGCACTGGCCGGTGGGCACCATCGCCAGGCAACTGCGGGTCCACCACAGCACGGTGCGGCGGGTGCTGGCGCAGGCCGGTGTGCTGACGCACCAGCCGGTGCGCGCGTCGATGGTGGAACCGTACCTCGCGTTCATCGCTGAGACGCTGGCGAAGTACCCGACGCTGCGCGCCTCGCGCTTGTACACGATGGTGCGCGAGCGCGGCTATCCTGGCGCCCCTGATCACTTCCGGGCCCTCGTGGCGCGCTTGCGGGCTGCGGCCCGCGGCCGAAGCGTACTTGCGCCTGCGCACCTTGCCGGGCGAACAGGCGCAGGTCGACTGGGCCCACTTCGGCAAGCTCAGTGTCGGCCGCGCGGTAAGGCCCCTGATGGCGTTCGTGATGGTGCTCGCGTACTCGCGCTACTTGTTCCTGCGCTTCTATCTGGGCGCCACGATGCCGTACTTCATCGGGGGTCATGTCGAAGCCTTCAACCACTTTCAGGGCGTCACCCGGATGGTGCTTTACGACAATCTGCGCAGTGCCGTACTCGAGCGGCACGACGACGCCATCCGCTTCCATCCGCGGTTGCTGGAACTGGCGGCGTATCACCGGTTTCAGCCACGCCCGGTGGCGGTGGCGCGCGGTAACGAGAAGGGTCGCGTCGAGCGGGCGATTCGCTATGTCCGCGATGCCTTCTTCGCGGCGCGCCACTTCCGCGATATCGCTGATCTCAACCAGCAGGCGTTGGCCTGGTGCCAGGGGCCGCCGCTGACCGGCCCTGGCCGGAAGATCGCCGCCGTCGCGTGCGCGAGGCGTTCGCCGAGGAACAGCCGCAGCTGCTCGCCTTGCCGAGCACGCCCTTCCCGTGCGAGGAGCGGGTGACGGCGCATGCGCACAAGACACCGTACGTGCGCTTCGATCTCAACGACTACAGCATTCCGCACGCGCACGTCCAGCGCACGCTGACCGTACTCGCCAGCCTCGATACCGTGCGCGTCGTTGACGGCCAGCAGGTGCTCGCCACCCACGGCCGTAGTTTCGATCGTGGCGCGCAGATCGAAGATGCGGCCCACGTCGCCGCCCTGGTGGCCGACAAACGCGCGGCCCGTGCGCATCGGGCGCAGGATCGGCTGCAGCACGCCGCGCCGAGCGCCAAGACGCTGTTCGTGCGCGCGCCGCACGCGGCGCCCACCTCGGCGTGCTCACGCGCGCCTGCTGCAACTGCTCGCCACTCACGGCGCCGCGGCACTCGAAGCGGCCATCGCCGCCGCGCTCGCCGAGGATGCCGCGCATCTGGGGCCGTGCGTCACTTCATCGATGCCCACGCCCACGCCCGCGGCCAACGGCCACCATCGCCGTGGCATTGCCCGAAGACCCGCGCATGCCACTGACCGTGCAGCCACAGCCGTTGAGCGATTACCACCAACTGGCCAGCACCACCACCGATGAGTCCGACCCCAGCGACGCTCAGTCTTGACAGCGCGCGTACGCGCCTGCGCCGGCTCGGCTTCTACGGCCTGCTCGCTCAGGCCGACACGCTGCTCGCCGAGCCATGGCTCGCCCGCGTGCTCGAGATCGAAGACACCGAACGCGCCTGCCGCTCGCTCAAGCGCCGCCTCGATAACGCGCGCCTGGGCGCCTTCAAACCCTCGCCGACTTCGACTGGAGCTGGCCCAGCAAATGCGACCGCAGCGCCATCGAAGAGCTGTTCGCGCTCGGCTTCCTCGCCGAGGCCGCCAATGTCGTGCTTATCGGCCCCAACGGCTTGGGCAAGACCCTGCTGCTCAAAAACCTCGCCCACCAGGCGATCCTGCACGGCCACAGCGCGCGCTTCACGCTCGCCTCCGACATGCTGCACGATCTCGCCGCCCAGGACTCCACCGTGGCCCTGGCCCGCCAGGCTGCGCCGCTACACCCGCTGCACCCTGCTGGCCATCGACGAGGTCGGCTACCTCTCCTACGACGCGCGCTATGCCGATCTCTTGTTCGAGGTCATCACCCGCCGCTACGAGCTGCAGCGCCCCATCGCCTTGAGCACCAACAAAGCCTTCGGCGAATGGAACCAGGTGTTTCCCAACGCCGCCTGCGTCGTAGCGCTGGTCGACCGGCTGCTGCATCGCGCCGAAATCATCGCCCTCGACGGCAAGAGCTATCGCTTCAAGGAAGCACAGGAGCGTGCCGCGCGCAGTCGAAGGCGCGCGCCACCGACCGCCGCCCATCGACGTGATCGCCATGCTGCAACCCAACGACTTGCCGCTGGTCTGTCTGCCCCTCGAACTGCCGCCCGAAGCGGCGGCTGAACTGATCGCTTTCCTGCGCGAACTCACCGAGGCCCTCGAACGCCACTACGCCGCTGAACTCAAGCGCCATTACGACGACATCGCCAGCGCGCGTCGCCAAGCTGCGCCCAACGCCTCCCCGTTCTGATCGACTGCATCAGCTCATCCGGTGCCGCTGCGCGGCGGCCGCTCTATTCATGCCGCGTTGGACCAAACCGCGTCACATCCCCAGAATGACGCGCTTCTGAAACCCCGCCAACACTACGCTGCCCTCGAAGTTGCGTCGGGGCGGGTCCTCGGCGAATGCTCCGAACGCCACACCGGCGCTGATTTCCTGCGCTTCCTCAAGGGTGAGCCGGCGCTATCGCGGACGTGAACTGCACGTGATTCTGGACAACCTCCTCCACCCACTCGACCCCTGACGTACGCGATTGGCTGGAGAAGCACCCTAACGTCTGCTTCCACTTCACCCCGACCGGGGCCTCCTGGCTCAACATGGTCGAGGCATGGTTCGGCATCCTGACCCGCAAGTCCGTACGCCGCGGCTCCTTCGCTTCCGTCAAGGACCTTGTCCGGCATATCGGCAACTACATCGCGCATTGGAATGAGCACCCGACACCATTCGTGTGGACAAAGTCCCCCGCGGCGATCATTCGCAAGGCCGTACGTCGTGGGCGTTAACATGACTTCGGCGACACAACACTAGTTCATTGAATCATTGAAATCGGATGTATTGTCCCCACATGATGGGGTATGGAACGAATCACTTTGAGCGAAGAACATCGGGCGGATTTGCAATCTTTGACGCGCTCGCGCCACGGCAGTGCGGCGGTGGTGCGTCGGGCGCGCTGCATCTTGTTGTGGTCGGCGGGAGAGCGGCGGGTGTGTTTCGGCTGAGGACGATCTTCACGATGCCGTTCCAGCCCATTTCTCGGTCGGCATGGCGCCCGCAAGCCAATATGCGTCAGGTCAGCTGCGCGCCCGCCTCGCGGCAGACGGCATCCACCGCGGTGGCGACCTCATGCAAGAAGGAGTTCCTGTCGGGTGAGGGCGTTACATCGGGCACCGGCGCAGCTCGATCGTAGATTTGCTCGCCGATGATCGCGGCGCGGGCGTAACTCGATCCTCGACCTGACTGATTGAACGCGGACTGCCACTCGGGCATGCGCTCGGCTCGAACACGGCGCGTCGCAAGGTCAAGCGTCTTGACCGACAGCGCATTGGCAATCCTGTCGAAAACTTGCTGCTTGGTGTCGTCGTCCGTGGGCTCGACCGGGTCCCATTTCAGCGGGTTCTGCAAGAGAACATACAGCCGATCCTGCAGCTGCTTGCGCAGATCGGCCACGGGCTTCAGGTTGTCGTACTCATCGCCAAACCCGGGCGTGCTGAGGCGCCTACTCAAAGCCCAGATACGCTTCCAGTGCTCCTTGCCGACCCCCGGCTTGTAGGCGAGGCCGAGGCGCGGCCACCAGGCGTCGTGGAAGCTCTCGGCCGCGTTCTTCACCGCGAGAACAAGGTTCATGCGGTCGTAAACCGGCTGTACCGCAACAGGGGCTGGCTTCTCGACAATCGTGTCGATGGCGCCAAGCAGCGACTTCAACTGGCCCGATCGTCCGCCTGTGCGTCTTCTTCGCGGCATCGAGCGGCTCGTCGATGCCACCAACGAAGAAACAGGCCTCCTTCAGGCGCGAGCGAAGCGCCCTCTCGGCGAAGGGTCCGAGTTCCTCACCGATCGATGCGAGAACGTTTTCGGCAGAGGCCAGCACGTGATGCTCCTTCGCGGCCGCACTTGGCAGGTTGTCGCCCTTGACTTCATCGAAATGCGTGAACACGAGCAGGAGCTTGCTGGCACTGCCGGAAGTAATCATCTCCTTCATGGCCGCGACCGGAGCGGCCTGCATCGGAATCGTCGCGTTGTCTACCAACACGATCGCGTCCGTCGTCTCGATCAGCCGCGTGAGTGAAGTGGAGATGGCTGCGACCGACTTTGGCGTGTGACCAAGGCCCTCGCCATCGAGCAGAACCAGCTTTGGCAGCTGGCCGTCATTCCACGCCGGCACGAAGGCGCCCGATACACGAACGCCGTTGACCAGCGGCGTCAGCAGTCGCCCAAAGCGTGGTGCGTGGTTGCTGGAGAACCGAGTCACCGCCTTGATGAAGGCAGCTCTGTCATCCGTTTCCCGACCATGATTGCGGCCATCCCTGCTTGCTGCGACGAAGCGTTCCCTCTTCCAGCAGCGAAAGCGGAGCTCGATCTCGTCCATGAGCTCGTCGCTGATGCGATGGAACTCGTCATCCTCCCGCAGGCGGCGATCGAGCTCCTCCTCGAACAGCTCATCGACAACTCGCTGATCCTTTTCGTCGATTGCGCCGAGCTCACTCTTCAGTTGATCCCCATGGCGCGCGGCGACGGAGCGCAGTGCAGCCAAGCTCTTGATGAGCAGAGCATTCGTGGCTTCGAGATCGATGGCTTTGTCGGCGGGCTCTCGTCAGCTGGGTCGAACGCGTCTTCACCTTCGTCCTCGTCGTCGTCGGACACAGCCTCCTGCGGGCCATTGCCAAGGACGTAGTTGAAGCGGAACCTTTGATTCACGTGCATGAGCAGCTTGCGGAGCACATCCCCGTCGTCGTCACCGCGATATGCGGCAAGCACGGCTTCGGAAATGCACTCGTTCAAGTGCTCGCGAACCTCGTCGATGGGGAAGAAGGTGACAACGGCCTTGAACGGCCCGGGCGCGAGGACCACTTCGGTCTCATGAACGGTCGTCTTGGCCGTCGACGTCGACGGGAAGCGCTCGGTGACGGGGTCTGTGCCGATCAGCTGTCGGAGCAGCGTGGTCTTCCCTGCGCCGGTGGTGCCGAGCAGGAGAGCGCGCCGGTACCCGATTCCTGAGATGTCGGCAACGGGATGATCGCGTCACGGATGGCGCCGAAGTCGTTTGCCTCGGGCTCCATGCCGTGGAAGAAGATCTCCACGACCCGGCTGTGGAACCGCTTCCCCGCCTCGCTCTTCGCCGAGGCGTTCCAGAAGGTCTCGTCGGCAAGCAGCTGGTTGAGCTGCTCCTTCAAGACATTGGCCTCGGCCTCGTCCGGCGTTCCCAGCCCCATCCGCACTCGCAGCCCCGGCCTGTTGGTGTTCGGGTCAATTCGTGCCGGATGGCGGAAGATCACCGCCCAAGCGCTCCGGCCCTGGGATCGGCTAAGCGTTGCAGTGAAGCGTTTTTCCATGATCTCACCGTTGTTCAGATGTTGTTCGGATATGCTATGGGGCGTGGCCAGCCCTGTCAAGCGAAATCTGAACAACGCCGGAACAACGTGATGCGCTTCGGCATTCCTCCTGAGCGATTGATGCGGCTGGCAACGAGTTGCCCTGCCGCACGGACTCGAGGCTGCTGGCCAACCGCAGTCCCCAGCCCGGCCTACATGTGCTTCTTGTAGTACGCCCACTGCACGCGGGCCAGCCCGCCCAAGAGGACCGCGCCGAGCGGCACGCACAGCTCCCAATTCACCGGCCCGGGCCAGAGCAGCAGGCCGACGCCGCCCAGTCCCAGCACCGCCACCTGCAGGTACTTGGCCCGGTGGTATAGGCCGGCCGACTCGCGCCCCCCGCAAGCTCGGCGGATCGCTCGCTGGGTGAAACCGTCGGCGGCGCCGACGACGTAGAGGAGCAGGAGCAGCGGCGCGAACCGCGCCAGGATCGCCGCGCGCACCCCGAGCAGCTGGGTTCCGACCATCGCCGCCTCGATGCTCTCCCGGTGCGACACGTAGCTGCGCCGCATGACCGTGTCCGGGATCGACAGAGCCGCCCCGTTGGCGAACTGCGTGCCCATGTCGTGGATGCCGGTGGCTTCGAACACGAACGAATAAAGCGCGTTGGCCGGCGCGGTGATGGCGCCGGCGCCGGTACCCTGTCGGGCGGCAAGGGCAACGCCGTGCTCGAGGTCGTGCGCGAGCAGATCACGCAGGCGCTCGATCCCCTGCGGCCAGACCTTGAACACGAACGTCCAGTCGAGAATCCAGGCGCACAGCAGGAGCGCAGCCAAACCCAGCGCCAGCGAGAAGAGCAGCTTCAGCGGACTCAGCAGCACGCCCGCCAGCGCCCCGTCGTGAAACGCCGCGTTCCTAGACGACACTTCGCTACTCCGCCTCGAAGCCAATTTCCGGCTGATTCCACGGTCCGTCGATCCGCGCTCTCAGCGTCTTCCCGATCGCCGCCAGGCTCATTGGCATCAGCGGATCGCTCGCTGCCGAGGGCAGCGGCATGCGGATCTTGTGCAGCTGGCCCCCGTGGATCAGCGCGAAGGCCTCGCCCTTGGGCAGCTGCACGAGATCGGTCGGCTCCAGCATCCGAACCGTCTCCGGCGCGATGCGGTCCTCGTTGCGGCTGGCGAAGTCCGCGAAGTCGATCGGATCGTTGGTGTCGGAGACCGACGACGACACGACGGTCGAGACGACGTGTACCTCGGGCAGCTGGCTGGTCAGCAGCTCGGCCGTGGCCACCTCCTTCACCCGCAGCATGATCAGCGTGTTGAAGTTGCCGGCGATCTGCCCGGCCTTGGCGGGCGAACCAATGCGGGCTTCCACGTCCGACCAGGTCTGCGTGTAGGCCGTCACCTGAAACCCCGCTCGCCCGCCTTGTTGAGCAGCGGGATGAACTCGTCGCCGATCAGCTCGTTGAACTCGTCGGCGTGGATCGCGATCCGCCGCGGCTTCACCTCGCCTGGCAGTCCGCGACCGGTGCCGAACTTGTGTAAGCGTCCGGTGCTGGCATCTCGCCGGCTAGTCGCGGAGGTGTTGCAGAGGGATAGCCGGGTGCTCCCGGCATCCGATCATTGATTCGACGGGGGTTGATCTCGTCGATGCACTCGCCGGTTTCGCTGGCGACGGCGATAGCCTCGTCGAGTCGTTGGAGTAGTTCGAGCAGCGATTCGCCGTGCCGCCGCTGCAGCATCGCCAGGCACTGGTCTTCGTTGGCGGCCGTGGCAGCACAGCGGATCGGGCCGAACCGCCCAATCGTGATGTCGCCGTCGCCGTCGATCAGGAGTTCGATATTCGGGAAGGCGCCAGGCGATACCGCCGGTGGCGACGTACGCTTACGCCGCGAGCCGCTCATCGGCCGCCTGCGTCTGGGCGTAGTTCCACGGCAGCAACTCGGCGAGCCGGTTGCTCGGGTGCTCAGCGATGCACCCCAGCACGAAGCGCAGGTACGCCTCTGGATCGAGCCCGTTCAGCTTGGCCGTCTGCAGCAGGGTATAGAGCACCGCGGCACGCTCGCCACCGGAGTCGGAACCCGCGAACAGGAAGTTCTTACGCGATAGCACCGGCCCACGCAACGCCCGTTCCGCGGCGTTGTTGTCGATCTCGATGGCGCCGTCGCCACAGTAACGGGTCAGCGCCTCCCACCGGTTCAGGGCATAGTTGATCGCCGCGGCGAACTCCGACTTCGCCGATACCTTGGACCGCGTATCGACCAGCCATTGCCGCAGGTCCTTCAGCAACGGCACGGCGTCCGTCTGACGGGCCTCCCGCCGCACCTCGGGCGGCTTGCCTCGGACTCGCTCTTCGATGGCGTAGATCTTCTGGATGCGCGTCAGCGCCTCCTCGGCCAGCGGCGAGCGGGTCGCCACCTGCAGGTCGTAGAACTTGCGCCGCGCATGCGCCCAGCACGCGGCTTCGCGCACCCGGCCCTCGACGTACAGCCCGTCGAAGCCGCTGTAGCCGTCAGCCTGCAGCGTGCCGCGGAAGTCCCCAGGTGCGCCCGCGGGTGCGCCCCTCCCGGGTCGGCGTGTAACGATAGTATGCGGCCGGCGGGTCGGTGCTCGCGGCAGGACGATCGTCCGCACATAAACCCATAGTCGACCGGTCTTGGTCTTGCCTCGTCCGGGATCGAGCACCGGCACCGGCGTGTCGTCGGCGTGGATCTTCGTCGCCGCGATCACGTGGCGACCGACCAGTTCGGCCAGCGGCGTCACCAGGCGGGTAATGCCGGCGATCCAGTCGGCGAGCGTGGAGCGTTCCAGGTCGACGCCTTGCCGGGCGTAGATCTCGGACTGTCGGTACAACGGCAGGTGATCGAGGTACTTCGAGATGGCGACGTGCGCCAGCAGCCCCGGACCGGCGATCCCCTTGTCGATGGGACGCGACGGTGCCGCGGCCTGGACGATGGTCGAGCACTTGCCGCAGGCAAACTTCGGCCGGACGTGGCGGATGACCTTGAAGTGCTCGGGAATGAACTCGAGCTGCTCGGCGACATCCTCTCGATCTGCTTGAGCGTGCCGCCGCAGTCAGGGCAAGTGCAGGCCGACGCATGAACCACCGTCTCGCGCGGCAACGTCGACGGCAGCGGCTTGCGCACGGGCTGCGTGCGCGGCGACGGCGGGGTCGAGGGCTCGGTTGCCGCCGAGCTGGCCGCCAAGCCAGTTTCCACCCCTCGACGATCAACTCCAGTTGCTCAACGCGCGCGTCGTGCTGCTCGGAGCGGCGGCCAAACTGGATTCGACGCAGGCGCGCAATCTGCAGCTTCAGTTTCTCGATCAGCAGCCGCGCCGTCAGCATCTCCGCGCGCTGCGCTTCCAGCTCGGTCAAACGTCGTGCGACCTCGGCGTCGCGTTCGACCAGCAGGCGCTTGAGCGTCGCAACGTCATCGGGAAGTTGATCGATTGCGAGCGCCATGGCCGCGACTGTACCGCAGCGTGCGCGCATGATGCACGCCTCGAACGCATCTCGTACCCAATCGCGATGGCAGTGTTGTTACGCCGCGACGTTCGGTTGCCAGGTGCGTGCCGGACGGCGCCAATCGATGCCTTCGAGCAGCATCGACAGCTGCGCGGCAGACAGATGCACGACACCGCTGGTCGCCTGCGGCCACACGAACCGGCCACGCTCCAGACGCTTCGCGTACAAATTCATGCCGTCGCCGCTCCACCACAGCAACTTGATCAGATCGCCCCGCTTGCCACGGAACACGAACACGTCACCCGAGAACGGCTTCTCGCCGAGGGCCATCTGCACCAAGGCCGCCAGCCCGTCCATGCCCTTGCGCATGTCGGTGACGCCGGCGCCGATCCACACCCGCGTCCCCAACGGCAGTCCGATCAACGTCGTCTCGCCAGGCAGTCCAGTACCGTCCGCAGCAGCGCCGGATCAGCGGCACGGCCGACGCGTATCGTTGCCACCGGAAACATCACTTCGATGCCGTCCTCCGGACGTGCATGCCGATCGCCGGCATTCGCGAGCACCGGCGCCACCGATTCGATCACCGGGAGCAACTGGAACGGCGCCGCCGGCGGTGGCGTTGATACCACCACCGCGACTTCCTGATCGATCGCGCCGAACTTCCCTGCTCGGTACTGGCGGCGCCATTTGAACAGCATGTTGACGTTAATCCGGTGCTCCTGCGCCAGCTTCGCCACCGAGATCCCTGGCAGGCACGCCGCCTGCGCCAACCGCCGCTTGAACTCCAGCGGATGGTTCGGCCGTCCCTTCCGCGATACCCGCTGCAACCCCCCTGTCGCCATTCTGGTCCCCGCTACTCAACTGACGGACACCACTATGGCGTCATCGCCCTTCCCAGCGGAAGACGGTACTCACCGGACGCTTACGAACTTGTAGAGGCTGCCGGCCACGCTGGTGAGGTCGGCGAACATCGAATTGCCCACCGCCGCGGCCACTTCGTAGTCGGACAGCGCGTCGAGCCCGACGTAGACGATGCCGCCCAGGTGGATCACCGAGGTCCAGTCGAACACCGGGCGCCAGTCGGTCGGATCGTCGAGCTCGGGCGAGAGCAGTGAAGCCGTGCGACCGGTCGTGAGCTTCTCCATCAGCGGCAGCAGCGACGCCACCAGCTTGTCGAAGTGGCTCTTCTCGTAGTTGAGCGTCGAGCCCAGCGCGTGCGCGATCGGGTCGTAGAGCTTCTTGCGCCGCGCGTACTCCACCAGGCTGACCGCCCGCGCGCCGCGCGACTGCAGACCCTTGTCGAGGTTCTTCTTGTCGATGGCGAGCGACCGCAGCTCCTCGCGCCAGCCTGAAGCGGCGGGCTCGCGGTCGAGCCAGTACTCGAAGTAGTCGATCAGCAGCGGCTCGACGTCGGAAGCGTAGCGGTTGATCTCCTGGTAGTCGGGCTTGCGCCCGAGCGCCACGAGCGCACGGGCCATCACGTTCACGAAGCGCCAGACGAACTCCTTGAACGCCGCCGACTGTCCTTCCGAGGGCAGCTGACCGGCGATGTCGGTGGCGACCTCCTCAAGACGCCATTGGCCCGCTGGGCATGAAGACGCCCCTTCTGCGGCGCCCTCTCGTCGTTGCGTGGTCAGAAGAAGGATCGGCCACGGCTGAGTGGTCAGGTCGATCTGAAGGTTGGCCCTCCATGCGACCCGACACTCTTCAACGGAATTCCGTACCCCACGAAACAGACCCGAGTGGCAGCCGATTCTCCCGATCGATCTCGACAGACACGTATCGCCCGGAAGAGCCCCCTACTCCCACTCAATCATCAACGGCTCCTGCAAACCGTTGATTCGCTTGGCCGACGCGTCGAACCTCGCTGGCTTTACCGTCAGATGTACCGCCACCTCGAGTGGGATCCCCTCGCGCAGCTTTCACCATCGATCGACATCTATCGGGAAGAGTCGGCGCTTCCACAATACTCAGCTGTCGAGGTCTATCGAGATCTATCGCGTCTTCGCACGCGATTCCTCTAGCGTGAGGCGACTCCTCGCTTGGCGCGAAGTGATCGAGGGGATGCCGGCATCAAAGGCCTTAAGTTGTTGTCGCATCGAGTCTTTGGGACATTTCTTTTACCGTCACGACGCTCCTGCTCGAAAGCGGAAGGTCAGTGCGCATCCGCCGTCTGCTCCGCGGCTTCCTTCCATGGTCTGATCTTCGCGAGCGTCTTCGCGAGGCTCGCCTTCGCGACCTCGGTATCGTAGTCGGCCTGCAGGCGCAGCCACCAGCCATCGGAGAGGCCGAAGAAGCGGCACAGCCGCAGATCGGTGTCGGCCGTGATGGCGCGCTTGCCTCCGACGATCTCGCCGATACGTTGCGCGGGCACGCCGATCTCCTTTGCCAGACGGTAGTTGCTCATGCCCAAGGGCTTGAGAAACTCCTCGGCAAGCATCTCGCCGGGCGACACCGGCTTGAGTTTCCTGGCCATCTCGTCTTGCCTCAGTGATAGTCCACGATCTCGACGTCTTCGGCATCGCTGCCCGTCCAGCGAAAGCAGATGCGGAACTGATCGTTCACCCGCAGGCTCCACTGGCCCTCGCGATCGCCCTTCAGCTGCTCCAACCGGTTCGCCGGCGGCGCGCGCAAGTCCTCGATCCGTTTCGCCAGGTCGAGCTGCTTCAACTTACGCAGCGCCGGGCGCTCGATGTTGGCGAAGCGCGCCACCCGGCGCAACTGAAAGAGCGCTTCGGTGTCGGCACACTTGAACGTCCTGATCGCCACTGGGAAAATAGTATTGCATCGCGTGATTAACGTCAAGCGTGATTATCGATGACCGCACCCGTCGCACACAACTGCACGTTCGCGCCGCGCTTTCGCCGACATGCCTTCGGCTGGCGCTCGCAGCCCGCCGTGCGGCGAGTTTGGGAAGCTGCGGCCGAGATCCAGAAGGTCGGCTGATCGGCAACCTCATGCCGCGTAGCCCCGAAGCGCCTTCAACGGTACATGCAGCTCCGCACACTTCGAGAATGTGTCGAGCAGATACTCGACGGTTACGCGCACTCTCGGCGCGACCAGCGCTCGATGCGGATACTGCAGGGTCATCTCGTAGCTGCCTGGATGGTGCGCGTCCAGCAGCAACACCTTCAGCCCACCGGTGCGCAGATGCTTCCAGGCGTGGTGTAGGCCCACCTCTGCGATGCCCGCACCCTCCACGGCTGCCTGCGTGAGCGCTTCCGGGGACGACAGGGTCAGCACCGCACCCTCCGTGTCCATCGTGGAAATGCTGCCGTCCTGAGCCCGAAAGTTCCAAGGTGAGACACGGCCACCCAGGAAGCGCCGTGTGAGCAGCCGATGCCGGGCCAGGTCCCCTGAAGTGCGTGGCACGCCTGCGTCGGCAAGATAAGCAGGCGAAGCGACCAGCACCAGACGGAACTGGCAGATCGGCCGCGATACGAGGGATGAGTCGATGATGCGCCCGCCGCGCAGCGCCAGATCGTACCGATCGTGCACGAGGTCGACCATGCGATCGTCGAAGTCCACCTCGACCACCAAGCCGGGATAGCGTGCCAGCAGCCCGGGCAGCGCAGGGGTCAGCTGCTCGCGACCGAAGCCCACGCTCGTCGAGATGCGCACGCGTCCGGCCGGAGCGGCCCGATGGGCCGTCACGGCATCGGCGGCTTGGTCCAGCGCCTCCAGCGCGATACGAGCCTGACGCAGAAAGGCCGCGCCCTCTTCCGTCAGGTTCAACGTGCGCGTGGTGCGATTCATCAGGCGCACTCCCAGAGACTTCTCGAGCCCCGCGACGTTCTTGCTGACGGCGGCCGCCGAAATGCCGAGGGCGCGCGCGGCTGCTGAGAAGCTGCCCGCGTCGGCCGCCTGAACGAACGACAGGATGCCGCGAACTCGCTGTGAAGAATCCATCGTGGCGGGGCCTCGACAGTTGGAATCAAGCGCCCCGATTTTCAACCCAACGTTCAAGAACAATCAACCACTGACCCACTTCTCGTTGCGAATCACGTTGCCCAGAATGCCGTCATCACACGGAGATTGATGCAATGAAAGCAACGATCATGTTCGGCGCCAAGGAGGTTCGGGTTCAGAACGTTCCCGACGCCACGCTCGTTCAACCGACCGATGCCCTGGTGCGCGTCACCCGTTCCTGTATTTGCGGCAGCGACTTATGGCCCTATCGCGAGCCCGAGCGAAACGAGGCGGGGCAGCGCATCGGCCACGAAGCGATCGGTGTCGTCGAGGCCGTCGGCCGCGACGTGCACAAGGTGAAGGTGGGCGACCTGGTGATCATGCCCTTCGCCTACTCCGACGGTACCTGCGAGTTCTGCGGCGAGGGGCTGCATACGGCCTGCCGGCACGGCGGCTTCTTCGGCGTGGGCGAGGTCGCCGGCGCCCAGGCGGAGGCCGTACGCGTTCCGCTGGCGGACGGCACGCTCTACCCGCTGCCGGGCGGCGCGGATAGAACCCTGCTCGCCTCGCTGCTGACCCTATCCGACGTCATGGGCACCGGACACCATGCCGCCCGCGTGGCGCGCGTCGGCCCCGGCAAGCGTGTCGCCGTCATCGGCGGTGGCGCGGTCGGCCTGTGCGGCGTCCTGGCGGCCAAGCGGCTCGGTGCAGCGCAGATCATCCTGCTCGATCGTCATCCGGAGCGAATCGCGTTGGCACGCGAATTCGGCGCCACCGACGTGGTGACCGAGCGCGGCAAGGAGGCCATCGAGCGCGTGCTGGCGCTGACCGGCGGCACCGGCGTGCACTCGGTGCTCGAATGCGTCGGCACCGACGACGCGATGCTCACCAGCATCGAGGTGGCCCGGCCCGGGGGCGCCGTGGGCCGGGTGGGTGTTCCCCACTACGCGGCGATTCCGGCATCGAACTCGGCATTCTTCAAGAACGTCATCGTCGGCGGCGGGCCTGCGCCCGCGCGCGCCTACATCGACGAGCTGCTGCCCGACGTGCTCGAAGGCCGTATCGAGCCCGGCCGCGTGTTCGACCGCGTGATCGGCATCGACGAGGTGCCCGACGGCTACCGCCTGATGGACGAGCGCCGTGCCATCAAGGTGATGATCGAGTTCTGAACCAAAGGTGGATCGATGAAGTACACACATCTCGGCCGCACCGGACTTCAAGTCAGTCGTGTGGCGCTCGGCACCATGAATTTCGGGGAACTGACGGGGGAAGCCGCCAGCTACGAGATCATGGACACGGCCCTCGAGGCCGGCATCAACCTTTTCGATACTGCGGATGTCTATGGGGGACCGCAGTCTCCAGACATGGAGAAAGGCTTCGGGACCTCCGAGGAGATCATCGGTCGGTGGCTCGCCCAGGGTGGCCGTCGCGACCGAATCGTCCTGGCAACCAAGCTGTACCAGCCGATGGGCACCGGTCCGAACGATCGCCGCCTGTCCGCCTATCACATCCGAAGGGCTTGCGAGGCCAGCCTGCGGCGGCTGCAGACCGACCACATCGATCTCTATCAGATGCACCACGTCGATCGACGAACCCCGTGGGAAGAGATCTGGCAGGCGATGGAGCAGCTGGTTCGCGAGGGCAAGGTGACGTATGTCGGAAGCAGCAACTTCGCCGGTTGGGACATCGCCACTGCGCAGAGCGTGGCCAGGTCGCGCAACTTCCTTGGCCTGGCGTCGGAGCAGAGCCTCTACAACCTCAGCGCTCGCACCATCGAGCTCGAGGTCATCCCGGCGCTGCGGTATTACGGTATCGGCCTCCTGCCCTGGAGCCCGATCGGCATGGGGCTCCTGAGCGGCGTGCTTCGCAAGGCAAGCGAAGGGCGCAAGGCCACGCCATTGCTGCAGATGCGGATCGAGCAGCATCGCGCACAACTCGAGAAGTACGAGGCGCTCTGCCTGCAGCTGGGTGAGGAACCTGCCGACGTCGCGCTGGCTTGGCTGCTGCACAACCCTGCTGTCACGGCTCCGATCGTCGGGCCGCGCACGGCGGAGCAGCTCACCCGAAGTCTGCATGCATTGGAGGTCTCTCTCGCGGACGAGACGCTCCAGCGGCTTGACGAAATCTGGCCTGGACCCGGCGGGGAAGCGCCACAGGCATACGCCTGGTAGGACGTCGTACCCACGACGGCGCAGGTCGCGATGAAGGAGATGAAATGAAAGTGGGAATTCTCGGATCAAGCGATGTCGCCAAGTCGCTCGCTCGTGGCTTCCTGAAGGAAGGTCACGAGGTCATGTTGGGCTCGCGGGAGCCGGGAAAGCTGGCGCCCTGGGTGCGCGAGACAGGCAAAGGCGCATCCAGCGGAACGTTTGCCGACACGGCCAAGTTTGGCGAACTCGTCGTGCTCGCAGTCCAGGGCACCAAGTCCGTGGAGGCGATCAGGGCGGCGGGAGTGGACAGTTTCAAAGGCAAGGTCGTCATCGACGCCACGAATCCCCTGGACATCACCGCGGGAGCTCCGCCCAGACTCGTTGGCGGGCTCGGCACTTCCGGCGGCGAGATCATCCAAGAGGCTTTGCCCGGGGCGTTTGTCGTCAAGGGCTTCAATACCGTGGGGAACGCGCACTTCTACAAGCCGCAGTTTGCGGGCGGCCCGCCGGACATGTTCGTTTGCGGCGACGATGAAGAAGCGAAGGAGCAGGTCTCGCGCATCTGCAGGGACTTCGGCTGGAATCCCATCGACATCGGCGGCATCGCCCTCGCGCACTACCTCGAAGCGACTGCCATGGTCTGGATCATCACTGCCTTCACGGGCGGTCATTGGAATCAGGCGTTCAAGCTGTTGAGAAGGTGACCGACATGAAGATGCTGATGCTCTTGGCACTCGCTGTGATCGGGGTCGCTTCGATCGCAAACGCCGAAACGACGCTGGATCACTCCAAGGTCATCCCGCCGCAACAAGCGACATTTGCCGAGTTTCCGGAAAGCCGGTCGTTCACGAGCGGCATCAAAGTCGTCCAGGCGGATCTCTCCGACCCGGCGGTCGCGTCGATTCTCAATGTCGAATACGCGAAGAAGTCAGGCATGCCGTTGCATGTCCACATCCTGACGCCGTGGCCGTTCGACGACGGAGCGGCGGACAGGAAGTTGCCCTTGATCGTGTTCGTTCAGGGCTCGGCCTGGTTGAAGCAGGAGATGTACAACCTGCCTCAGCTGGCGCAAATGGTTAAGCGGGGATACATCGTCGCGATCGTCGAGTACCGGCCGTCTGCCGTCGCCGCCTTTCCGGCGCAGATCACAGATACCAAATCGGCGATTCGCTTCCTGAAGAAGAATGCGGACAAGTACAACATCGACGCCTCGAAGATCGTCCTATGGGGTGATTCATCGGGCGGCCATACCGCGCTGATGATCGCGGTGACTCTCGACGCGAACCAGTACGACGACGAGGGACAGGACAAGGACCCGATCGCGCTGAAGGCGGTGGTTGATTACTACGGGCCCACCGACATCAGCAAGATGAACAAGGAGCCTTCGACCTGGGACCACATGTCGGCCAAGAGCCCGGAGGGTCTCTTCATCGACGGTGTCGACGTGCTGGACAACCCTGAAAAGGTCAAACCCACGATACCCATGGGATATCTCGCCAGGGACCGCCGTCTTCCGCCAATGCTCATCGTTCACGGCAGCAAGGACCGTCTCGTCCCCTTCGGTCAGAGCGTCATGATGTACGACGCTCTGAAGAAGCTCGACAAGGAAGCCGTGATGGTTCAGCTGAAAGGCGCAGACCATGGTGGAACACCGTTCTGGAGCAGGGACATGCTGAACCTGGTCGATGACTTCATTCGAAGGCACCTTTGAAAGCGATGCGCAGATGGCGGTGGAGGATGGCGCTCGGTCTGTCGATGCTCGTCGCGGCCATGGCCCTGGGTTCGTGCGCCTACCTGCAGCACCCGAAGTTCGGGAAGCTTCCTGAAGGTGAGCGCCAGGCGAGGATCGAGCAGTCGCCGAACTTCGAGAATGGCGAGTTCCGCAACCTGGTCGCCACGCCCATGTTCGCGGACGACCGCGGCTTTGCTTCGGTCCTCGTCAGCAATCTGCTGAGCCGAGCGGAGCGCCTGCAGCCAGACGCGCCCCTGCCGTCGGTGAAGACGGACCTCATGGCGCTGGATGGCGGCAGCGACACGGTGATCTGGCTCGGCCACTCGACCTACTTCGTGCAAATCGGCGGCAAGAAGATCCTGATCGATCCGGTCTTCAGTCGCTCGGCTGCACCGGTCTCGTTCTCGACGCAAGCCTTCGACGGGACCTCGCTTTACACGGCCAACGACATGCCGGAGATCGACTACCTGCTCATCACCCACGATCACTGGGACCACCTGGATCATGCGACAGTGACTGCCCTGGAACCCAAGGTGAGAAAGGTCGTCACCGGGCTTGGCGTCGGCGCCTACTTCGAACACTGGGGCTACACGAGAGCGAAGATCGACGAGGCCGACTGGTTCGCCAGTCTGGAGGTGGACGACGGCCTCGCCATTCATGTGCTGCCGGCCCGTCATTACTCGGGACGCCTGCTGACCCGGAACCGGACCCTGTGGATCGGCTTCGTGTTGGAGCACGGCGGCCGGCGAATCCTGTTCAGTGGCGATACTGGCTATGGGCCGCACTTCGCCACCATCGCCCGACGGTTCTCCGGATTCGACCTCGTCGCGCTGGACATGGGCCAATACGACGCGCGCTGGCCGTACATCCATATGACTCCGGAAGAGGCCGCGAAAGCTGCAGAGGACCTGGGCGCCAGGGCTCTGCTTCCCGCGCATGTCGGCAGGTTCAGTATCGCCCGGCACGCGTGGGACGAGCCGTTCGAGCGCATCGCGGCGGCGAGCGACGGCAAGGGCTTCCGGCTGCTGACCCCGATGATCGGCGAGCCTATTCACCTCGCGGACACGCAGCAGCGCTTCGCCCACTGGTGGCGAGACGACGTTCCGATCGCTTCGACCCGATCGAACGGAACGCAGTAGGAGACCCCGCATGCGCACGTCCGCTGTACTCGTCGCCGTTTCGCTTGCGTTCGCTCTGCCGTTGTTCGCGCAGGCTGCTGAAGATCGAGGCCAAGGAGAGAAAGCAGTGGCAGGTTCGTCCGCTATGTCACGCAACGAGGCAAGCACCATGAAGATCCGCCTGAAGATCGAAGGCAAGGTCATGACGGCGACCTTGCTCGACACCGCAACTGCACGCGACTTCGTCTCGCTGCTGCCGCTGACGCTGACGCTGGAGGACTACGCGTCCACCGAGAAGATCGCGTACCTGCCGAAAAAGCTCTCGACCGCCGGCGCGCCCGCAGGCGTCGATCCCGACGTGGGCGACATCACCTGCTACGCGCCTTGGGGAAACCTGGCGATCTTCCATCGCGACTTCGGCTACTCCACCGGGCTCGTGAAACTGGGCCGCCTCGATAGCGGCATCGAGGCGCTTGCCGCGCGCGGCGCGCTCAAGGTCACGATCGAGTCGATCGAGAAGTGAGGGACACGCAGTGAACTGGTCCGCCGAAGAGCTCCGCCGGATCGTCGAGGCCGACGACCTGAAGATTGCTCCTTTCCGGGACGATGGGGTGACCTACTGACCTGCTCCCCACTGGCCGTACCAAGGTAAAGGAAGTGAAGTCCGCTCATCAGGAGAATGGCGGACATGAGGAAGAGCAAGTTCAGCGAGGAACAGATCATCGGGTTTCTCAAGCAGGCCGAGGCCGGTATGCCGGTGGCCGAGATCTGCCGCAAGGGCGGCTTCAGCGACGCGACGTTCTACAAGTGGCGCTCGAAGTTCGGCGGCATGGAGGCGTCGGACGCGCGGCGCCTGCGTGAGCTCGAGGCGGAGAACGCCAAGCTCAAGAAGCTGCTGGCGGAGGCGCACCTGGACATGCACGCGCTCAAGAGCGTCCTCGGGGTAAAGCGCTAGCCCCACAGGTTAAGCGCGAGGCGATCGCCAGGATGGTCGAGGAGCACCACCTGTCCGAGCGCCGAGCGTGCCGTCTTGTGGGGCTCTCCCGCGACAGCTATCGCCACCCGCCCGAGGCCGACGCCGCCACGCGCGAGCTGGCCGGTCGGATCGTTGAGATCGCCCATGCGCGCCGGCGCTTCGGCTACCGGCGCATCCATGACCTGCTGCGCCCGCAGTTCCCGGGCGTCAACCACAAGCGCGTGTGGCGCCTGTACAGCGCCGCGAACCTGGCCGTGCGCAAGCGCAAGAAGATGCGCCGCCCGCCGGCCGAGCGCGTGCCACTGCAGGTCGCCAGCACCGTCAACGACGTCTGGAGCATGGATTTCGTCAGCGACAGCCTGTCCAGCGGCCGGCGCCTGAAGTGCTTGACCGTGGCTGACGACTTCAGCCACGAGTGCGTCGACATCACGGTCGACTACGGCATCTCGGGCGAGTACGTCACCAGGCTGCTCGACCGTGCGGCTGTGTTCCGCGGCTACCCGGCGGCGGTTAGAACCGACAACGGGCCGGAGTTCACCAGCCGGGCCTTCATCGCATGGACACAGCGCCATCACATCCGGCACCTGCTCATCGAGCCGGGCAAGCCGATGCAGAACGGCTACATCGAGAGCTTCAATGGCAAGTTCCGAGACGAGTGCCTCAACGAGCACTGGTTCCAGACGCTGCAGCAGGCCCGCGACGCCATCGCCCACTGGCGGCGCGACTACAACGAGGTCAGGCCGCACAGCAGCATCGGGCGCATGCCGCCAGCTCGCTTCGCCGAGCAGCACCGCCGGCATGCCGGCGGTGCTGCCAACCAAACCCCAGCAGCCAACGAGATCACGTAACCTTCAACCCGGACTCCTTCCGAATCATTGGCATGGCGGAAGGGGGCAGGTCACTACGGCACCCCGACGTGGATCTGGTGCGTGGCCGTGGACGGAGAGCTTTACGTGCGCGCCTACAACGGGCCGAAGTCACGTTGGTATCAAGCGGCGGTTCGGCAGCGCGCGGGCCGAATCATCGCGGCGGGGATGACGAAGGATGTGACCTTCGAGCCGGTGGACGGACCGATCAACGAGCAGATCGATCAGGCCTACAGAGCGAAGTACGGCGCTAGTCCGTACCTCAGGCCGATGATCAGCGCGCCCGCGCGCTCGGCGACAATCAAAGTCGTAGTGACGGACGCATCGAAGTGAACACGTCGGCGTTGCGCGTCGGACTCGGCGGCTACGCCGAAGAAAACCTTGTCGGATTGCCGTCATAAGCGGCGTCGCGGCCGTCCATCGTTTCCGGCCGCTTCGGGACCCCTGCTCCCACTCAATCAACTCTTTGTCGCATCGATTCTTTTTGGCAATAGTTTTACCGTCACAGCGCTGCCGCTCTAACGCAACACCGCTGGTCCATACGATCAGCGTTCAGGTTGCCACGCACCGCGAGGCCAATGCAACGTCCGCCCGTGTAGGAGCACCGCCACGATTGTCTCTCCTCTCTAGACGCTACTTGCGGGACGCAACGTCCGCGCGGTCGGTCGACCGCAGAGTGGGACCACGCGTTGCGGCCTGCAATTCCCAAACAGCCTCAGTCTCGATCACGTCGACGAAGCGCTCGGCACTGAAGCCGTCGGGGTACAGACTCCAGCCGGACTCGCTTGCATCTGCTTCAGGCGCCTCGTCGACGGCGTAGTTCCCGGCGAGCAGTCCTCCTGGATCGTTCAGCAGGTGACGATCATCGCGAAGCGCGATGATCAGCTCTTCGACGGAGACCTTTAGGAAGCCGCCAAACCGCTGGTGGTCGCATTCGATGCATGTGTCGGCGATCCACACGTGTTGCTGAGTCGGAATCAGGCCCTCGCCCCAACCCAGCATCGTGCGAAACCCAGGATCGGAGGCGATGGCCAGCGACACCGCGTCTGCCTTGCGCCGAAGCTGCTGACCGGCCTTGCGAAGCGTGGTGGTGGCGTGCAGCCACGCCTCCCGCTGAGATCGCCGCATGAACGTCGACTTCACCTCGATCACGAACAGATGCCCGTCAAGGGCGGCGATCAGATCCACCTCGCCGGCGTCCTCCACGTCGCGCGGCGGAACCCAGTTCAGCAGCGTCATGAATCCGCGCCTCTCGAGCAGCCCTGCGAGCCCTGCTTCGATCCGTTGCGCCTCGTCCCGAGCCTGTCCGCGGCGAGCGCCGAGCCGCCTCAGGTTGTTGATCGCGGCCGTGCTGTTGTTCTGCACGCCGACCACCCACGGCAGCTGCAGCAGCGTCGGCCCGAACTTGAGGACCGGCCGCTCGAACAGCTGGGGTTGGAGGCCGGGCTCTTTGCGCTGCAGCCGCTCCGCCGTCGCGACCATGTCGTAGGTCCAGAAATCCAGGATCGCGGAGGCCATCCTCGGATTGCCAGCGGGCTCCGACTTCGTGACGGTCCACCCGGTGATGTTGGACACCTTCGAGTCCCGGCTCGACCACGTGAGCGGCAGTCGGTTCTGGAGCCCGTCGCGCAGGCCGTCCATGGTCAGACGCTGCAGCGCGGCGACCCAGTCCCCCGATGCATCAACGCGCTCTGCAAAGGCAGCCAGGAAGTCCTGCTGGAAGAAAACCGACATCAGGTTGAGCGACAGCAGCGCTCGGAAAAGATCGACGGCGTCTCCGGATTCGGAAGCGACTTGGTCTGCGACACCGTACGCCTCACGCAAGCGAAGCTGCGCTTGGAGAGCCCGCAGCCAGGCCAGTCGGTTGGCCTCGGCGTTTTCCGGTCGACCGATACTCCAATGGGCCGGATCCGCGGCGACCTGCTCGACGTAAGTCTCAAGGGCACGGTGGAACCAGTATCCATGTAGGCGACCGAGCTTCAGCCCGTCTCGTTGCCATGCCGCCCTTGCCACCGGATCCACTTCGACGATCTCGAGCCGATTGCCCCGCCGCTCGAACCGAATGCTGTCGTCGTAGCTGAACGCGTCGGCGGACCTGGAGATGAACTCGTTCAACTCGATCTGCATGTCCATCAGCGCGTGAAAGACGTGCAGATTCCGAAGGGCTTCGCCCGCGCTCGACGTGCCGGACTCGAAGAGGACCGGTCGAAGATGCCGCGCGATCGACCTCCCGATGCTGTCGTCCGTCAGCTTCAGGGATGAGGTGCTGGCCTCTGCGAGCTTCCACGCGAGCAGATCGCTGAGTGCATCCCAGGCGAGCTCGAGATCAACTCTCGAAGGCGGTGCAAGCGCCTTTACCTTGAAGTCCCTTGGAACCAGAACCTCGAAGGCGTAGAGGCTCGCGTAGAGCAAGAGATCGACGACCGACAAGGCAGCCAGCTGCACCTTCTGTGCTTCCAGCGCCGCCACCCGCTCGCCGTGCGCCCCGGTAAACACATCGAGCACTCGGCACAACTCGGCGACTGCTTCGCTTTCGGACCCGGCCTGGTCCAGCTCGACTCGTCGTGGCGAATGCGGGCTCAGGACGAGCCCGGAGCGCCTGACCGCTCGGATCAACGCCTCGGGCGCCTCGCGCGCGACCCGCGTCACCAATCCATCGGCAGCTACAGCCTCCTGACCGAAGTACCGCGCCAGGGCGAGCGACATCGCCTCGCGGGGCCACGCGTCGGGCGGGCAGCCCTTCACAACCTCGCTGGCCCAGAAGAGGCTGTCGCGCTCCTTCTTCGTGAGCTTCTTCTTGCCGATGGGTAGCGGCTTTCCATCGAGGTATGAGCCGGCCACCCGCTCAATGACGGTCGGCAGCGGGACGCCGTCGCCGATCAAGCGAGAGAAGAGGTCGTCGTAGTAGTTCGTCACCGCCATGCCGTTGCGCGCATTCATGAAGCCGCGGAGCCAGAGATCAAAGTGCTGCAACCTGATCGACCAGCACCTGTTCCGCCGCCTGCGCGGGAAGCATGGTCAACGCCAAGGCTCACTGAGCAGAAAGCATTGGCACTCTGCTGAATCTTCAGCCTATTGGCAATATTTGCTGAACAGCAAATCTACGAATAGTCGGAGGCCGACTCCGTCACCGGCCTCCGATCCGAGCCAGGAGACATGCTATGCGACGTCGAGGCACACCTGTGAGCCGGGAGGCGCTGTACGAAGAGGTCTGGACCGATGCGGTGACAGTCGTCGCACCTCGTTATGGCCTATCGGACGTGGGCCTGGTCAAGATCTGCAAGAAGCTCGGCATTCCGGTGCCGCCGCGGGGCTACTGGGCGAAGGTCAAGGCTGGCCGACCCGCTCGAAAGGTGCCGTTGCCCGCCCTCCCCGCCGGCGCGCGCGGCCTCACCGGGCCGATACCGCTGACCGAACAGGAGGCGGCCACGCACGCGCGCGTCCGTGACGCCCTCCAGCAGACCCGGGAAAGCCAGCCGAGCGTCAGCGTGCCCGACGAACTCGTCGACCCGCACCCGCTGGTGCGGGCGGCGGCGGCACGCCTGAAGCGGCGCGACGGCTGGGATCACCCGGCGGGCGTGCGAAGCGCGCCGAAGGAAGTGCTCGACCTGCAGGTCACGAGGAATACGCTCGACCGCGCCCTGCGACTGATGGACACGCTGCTGAAGTCGCTCGAGCCCAGCGGCTTCACGGCGCGAGTTGACGAGGAGAAGGGGCAGACCCTGCTGGTCGGCGGCGGCACGACCCTGACGATCTCGATCATCGAACAGGTCACGCGAACCAGCCACACGCCAACCCGCGCGGAGGTGCGGGCACGCGACCGGTACTACAACTCCTTCCGCGTGGGTGACCGGGGAGAGTATCCGACCATCCCGCAGTTCGATTGGCACCCCACCGGACGGCTGACGCTCACGGTGGGATCGTGGCCGTCACGGAAGTGGAACGACACGGAACGCAGCTTCATCGACTCACGCTTGAGCGGAATCGTTGCCGCCATCGTCGGCCTGGCCGAAGCGAAGCGCGCGAAAGAGGAGGAAGAAGAACGCCGCCGGCGAACCTACGAGGAAGCGCGCGCCCGATACGAAGCGCAGGTGCGCGCGCGCAACGAAGAGCGTCGTCAGCTGCGCTCCCTGTTCCGCGACGCAAGCCGGCTGCAGCGCGCGATGCGCTTGCGCGAGTTCATCGCCGCCGTTGAGGACCGTGCACGGAACGATGGGGAGCTCTCCCCCGAGAGGAAGCAGTGGATCGAGTGGGCCAGAGCGAAGGCGGACTGGCTCGATCCGCTCGTTCGACGAAGCGATCCGATCTTGGATGCGCCGGAGCCCGAGGCTCCGAGTTACTGGCAATACTGAGCCCGGTCGGATCTCCGATCTGCTACCGGCGCGATTTCCGGTGCTATGGCCAGGACGCTGGAAGTGATTCCTGCTCCACCGCAATCCGGTGCGCCGATACCCATCGAGCCGGCGCGTCCCAATTCCACCGGGCGCAGAGCTTCTCGATCATCGACACTTCTGCGTCCGCGAGTGCACGTCGAGACGAGACAGAGTCGAGACGCGCGACATCGGGGCTCATGGCGTGCAGTTCGACGCGTCGCCCCACTTCTCCGCCGCAGGCGGCCAGGTGATCGGCAATTCGGAATCCGCCCGCATCGATGTCGCCCCAGTGGAACACCCTGGCCTCGATTGGAAGCGACTTCAGCAACAAGCGGTACACACGCTTCCACGAAGGACTGGGCATGCCACCCGTGTAGAGAAGAACCGCGGCGGGCATGTGCTGCCGCTGTCCGACCAACTCATGAAAGGTCGTGAGGTTCTCGACCGTCAACAAAAGGGTCACGGTCTCACAGGATACGAAGCCCTTGATCACCGATGGCGGAAAGCCAAGATACGGCGCGCCAATCGGGACATGCTGGCCGCCGACGCTTACCTGAAGCGCGCCACTGATCAGCACTGTCGGCGGAAACTTGACGAGCCCGAGCTCGTTGAATACGTCTTCCGGATCGCGGACTGGGGCGGCTACCTCACCCTGGATCAGGACATCGATGGGTGCAGCGAGCTGTTCGACGCGCTTGCTGTCGCCTGTCAGCTGCGCGCTCAATCTGCGCACTGCCACGTCAGTCGGGCCCTGCGCACGGCAGTGGGACACGACGGCGATCGCATACCTCCATGACTCGACATCCTCGGGGCCAGTTCCGCGAACCTTCGCGCCGCGCCGCCAAGACGCCAGCACCTCCTCCAGCACCGGGTGCTCCGTCAGGAAGGGCCCAAGATCCTGTGCGGCCTTGGCGACTGCATCCCATCGCGGTACCACTCCCAAGTGCCGAGCCAGCGCTTCACGATCCAACAGCTGAATTCGGAGGATCTGATTTCGTTCGCCCGCTCGTCGGTCCCACTCGATGGTGATCGCTCCGTCGCGTTCGGCGAGCAGGAGGTCACCATGGCATGCCTCCTTCTCAGCGTGCGTGCCGATGGCCGAATAGGCGGGCAAGGACTCGCTGGAGAAGCGCAGACCGATGTTTCGGCCATCCTCGCTCTTCCCCGACGCGCTCTCCGCCCTACGAAGGAGTTTCAGCAGCGCCTGGCTGGCTACCGGGTTCATGCCGGGCTACCGAACTTCGCCGCCATCTGTTCAACGAGTTGCGGATTACGGCTCGGCATGTCGGTCTCGAGGAGCCGTCGGGCGTCGTCCTTGACGATCACCTCGCTCGTAAAGACATCCGATCCGAAGCGATCCAGATCGTAGTAAGAGTCGAGGATCGGGACCAGCTTCCCGACGTCCGCGTCCGGCGCTGCCATGACGAGTTGCAGCCCGAGCGATCGCAGGAACTGTGCCGTGACATACGCGTTCTGGGCATCGAAGCCGTGAAACGCCTCGTCGATGATCATCACGGCAGCGCCCTCGTGGGTCTCCCCTGACTTCAGGCGATAGGCATTGGCGAGCGAAGCGCCTGCGATGACGTAGAAGGGCACGAGGTGCTCGCCGTTCGACCCCACGCCCAGCCGCTTGCTGAGCGAATCGACTTTCTTGTCGCCGACGCGTATCTCGAGGTCGAAGTTGAACAGGAGTCGATAGTCTTCGAGCGGGTTATTGGCTTTGTCGGCGCCGGTCTCACACGCCTCGAGGAACGAAACCAGCTTCTTCTGGACGTCGTCGGCCGCCTCGAACAAGGGCGAGGACCCCGACTCCAGAAAAGCGCTGCTCTGGATGAGCTCGTACAGCGCCTTGTGTGCGAGCGCGGGTGTGGCCACGAATCGGTACTTCTCGCCGCCGGTGAATTCCGGGCACGCACGGAGGATTCTGTTCAGATCATCGATGTCGTGCTCTACACGCTTGATCGCCTCGCGCATGCGGTAGGCAACGTCGGCACGGAACGATTGGTTGGCTGCCTCGCGCGCCGCCTTGGCCTCTTGCTCGTATTCCACCAGGGTCGAAGCGGTGAGCTTCTGGACGTGGTTCCGGACCCACGCCGCAGCCTTTCGCCAGTCACCTCGCTCTTCGACGAGGTTGATCGACATCTCGTTGATGAATGCCGTGAACTCGGCCTTGGCATCCGACTCCGACCTGACGATCCGGTCGTTCGCCCGCCTTGCTTCAGTCTCCAGGTACGTCAGGGCCGCGACAGGACCCTCGGCTGAGTCGAATTCGCGCGCTTTGTCATAGGTGGTCGTTGCCGCTTCAACGTCATAGTCGACATCCTCTGCGGCGGCGCCATACCGCGTCTGCAGATCAGTGAGGTCGCCCTGCGCCTTGCCCAGATTCGTCCGTGTCTCTTCGAGCGCGCCCCGCTTCGTGCCTCGCGCCTCGCTCAGTTCGCGCAGGCCGCGTTCGACATCGTCGGCCGCACGCTTGGCGTCGTCGATTCGACGCTTTAGCTCCACGAGGTGGCTTGGCAGGTCGATCGTGGTCGGGTCCGGTGTGTCGTCCAGCGAACGCTTCGCTTCTTGCAGCTCCTCGAGCGACACGCGAATGCGCTCCGGCGTGACGTCGCGCAGGACGCTTGTCACGCGGTTCGCCGCTTCAATGGCGAGCCGCACCCCGTTCCTGGCCTCGCCGTCCGCCCGGGTCGCTTCCAAGACCTCCGCTCGCAGGACCTCCCGCTCTTCGCTCGAAATGCGAGCACCCAACACCCATTCCGACGAAGGCACCAGGCGGATTCTTCGCGTTCCACCGTTGGCGCTCAGCATGCCGTCGCGCGTCAGGGCACGCTCATGCCGTTCAAGTTCCTCCTCGGTGTCGACCTGGCGCATCTGCCCCATGAGACGACGCAGGTATGTCAGCGCGATGCTGTTCGAGCTTTCGAGGAGCGACGCCACGGTCGTTGCGTCGTATGTGCGCTTCAGGTCATCGCGGATGTGCGACGGCTGCACGATCGTGACCTCGAACAGCGGGCTAGGTGCGGTTCGAAGCAGGCGGACCGCTTCCCGTTCCCGGCCGTAGGCAACGACGAGGGCATGCCGATTGCGGCCAAGGAACGACTCGATCGCGGACTGCCAGGACGAGTCCTTCACAGTGACGACGCTGCCGACCGTGACGCTTTCGATGCCGGCGGAGCGAAACATCGCCATCGCCGCTGCGACGTCGCCCGAATCCGTCAGGCGGATGCCCTTCTCGGCGGCCTTCGCCCGCTCCGTCGCACTGGCGAGGCGCTGGGCTGCGAGTGCAGCGCGCTCCTCGAGCAGTTGCCGAAGACTCGCAAGGTCTCCAGCCGCCGCGCTGAGCGCCGCGAGCGCTTCGCCATATGCGTCGGAGTCCGGCAGGGTTCCAGCACGCGCCAGCGCCTCCCACTTCGGGACGAGACGGGCGATCTCCGACAACGACGCGGCGTCGGCCGTGCGGCTGATGCTCTGCACAGAGTCGAGCGCATCCCGCACTTCCAGAACGAGCCGCTCCACCGCCCGCCGGCAAGTCGTCACGCTGGTCTGCAGGGCAGCCCTGAGCTGACGCGCGTACTCGGGGTTCTGGGAGGCTGGATCCGCGTTGTAGGCCGCCAGGAGCCTCTGATGTTCCTCTCGCGCCGCCTCCATCCGGCGCGTGCCCTCGTCGATCGACATCGCAAGCGTGTCGATCTCGCCGGACAGTTCCCGCTCTCGCAACAAGAGGTTGCTGACGCGCTGGTCTGCCGACTCTACTTGCAGAAGAAGCCGCACTGCGTTCGCGACGGCGCGAGTCCGGTACTGGGCTGCGACGCTGTTGAATCGCTTGTCGATGTCCGTCAGACGCGCGATCTGTTGCTTGACCTCCTCGATCTGCAGAACGAGCGAGCGCACGGTCTTGATGTGCTTCAAGGTTCCCTGCTTGTCGATCGGCTGTGCGTCGACGAGGTAGCCGCGCAGGTAGTCGTTGACGCTCTGGATGCCTTTCAGCCGAAGACTCTGGGCGAGCGCGCGAAGGAACTTGTCCTTGTCGATCGCGCGCCCCTTGTGCTGCAGCACGTGCAGCAGTTCGTTCAGGTACGTCTCCGGCTTCGCCGTCAGCGTGGGAGTCCGTCCTGCCTGCCTGGCAAGCCTGCGCGCCAGGGCCTCGAAGGTCGGCCAGTCCAGAGGCGCCTTGCCCCCATCGTCGAGCGCGCCAAGATGATCTTCCAACGCGAGTCGAACGCCCGGCAGGATGTACAAGCCGAGGGTTCGATGGTTCTTGTCGGTCGCCACGGAATGAAGGCAAACGCCCGCGCTGACGACGTCGGCGGCCGACTCGCCTTCGAAGATCAAGGTGATGTAGGACAGCGCCTCGTCGCGCTTGCGGGCCAATACGCCCTGATCCCCCTCGCCGGAGCGCATCGTGCCGAGCGCATAGTCTCGGACCGAGCGATGGTCTCTGTGCACCGACTGAGCATTGAAGTGCATGTGATTGCCGTGCGCGCCTACGAGGGCAATCTGCACCGCATCCGCGAGGCTTGTCTTGCCCGCCCCGTTAGGCCCCAGGAATGCCGTTCCGCCGCGGCGGAGGTTGAAGGTTTCGTAGTCCCAGAACGAGAACTGCACGAGATGCAGGGTGCTAAGCGTCTTCACGTGCAGCCTCCTGTGCGCTCGCGACGCCATCGACCGAGGGGTCGCTCGAGACCAAGGTCGACTTCAGATGCGCGCCGAAGCGGTTGACGGCGTGCTCGCTCAGCACCTCGGCGATTGCCGGAAGAATCGCCACCGCGAACGGCTGGGGATCACCCTCGGGCGTATCGATCAGACGGGCCAGTCCACATCGTGCGGCGGTCTTCACCAACCCCTTCACCACGCCCTGGTTCTTCGTATCCAAGGTGCGTCCGGTGATCGACCTGTACGTGGCGACCAGTTCTTCGATCCCCACGACGGCGTCACCCTCATCCGTGAGTTCGCCGGCGCTGCCACGCAGGTGGTAGAGCTGTCGCAGGACGAGAAGAAACAGCGTGTCCTGGGTGTCGAGCGGCGTGAGCTTGACCGTTTCCGGAACGACGTAGCAGAAAGCTAGCCGCTCGTTGAAGCCGAGGCGAAGACCCATGAGCTCCACAGCCTCCTCGAACTCGCGACGGTGCGCCGAGACGATCCGAAAGGCCGTGCTCTGATGGTTGAAGCGGGCATACAGGCACTGTTGCGCGATCAGCTGATACAGCGACTGTTTGAAATCGTCGACCGTGTAGATCCCGTCGGATGCCTCCGCCAACGATCGCCAGTTACGTGGCATCGCGATCCCTCCAAGTGACCTGAAAGTTCGGAACGTTGAAGTACTGCGTGTCCGCTCGGCTGCCTGCAATCAGCGAGACCTCGAAACCAAGGCTGCGCAGGAGCGGATTGCGCCGCACCGCGGCGGGGTTGCGGGAGCTGATGCCGGCGAGACGCATGAGTACGAGATAGGAAACGGCATCGGGGACGCTGCCGACCGGGAGGTCTTGCGCAGTGACCCGCGCTCCTGGCGAGAGGTGCTCGGCGATGTAGCGGCGCACGGCGGCCGGCGCCGTGTCGCGATGGGCGATCATCGCCTTGCGCAGGAAGTGAACGGCCTTCTCGTGAGGGGTCATCTCCCTCTTGCGCAACGCCGTGCGTTTGGGAACTGGCGGCGGCTCGACCGGAAGCCTTAAACGGTTGTCGCCGACCACGGGTAACGGCGAAAGAAGTCGACCCTCGAGCGCAACGCCGCGATCATCGGCGGCGACGATCGCCCGTACCGTGTCCGCGATCACCTCCTCGATGCGCTCAGAGGCCTTCAATCGATAACCGAGGTAGGCGACTGCGCGCTGTGTCGCGGCATCCATCACCCGGTCCATGCGATCGAGGAACTTCTCGACGTCGAGGAGACGCCGAAAACGCTGTACATCGCGCTCCAGCAACTCTTCCTCTTCACCGGGCCGGTTGCCGGGGAGCTCCGCATAGCCCTGCAGCAAGGCAGCGCGCGCCGGACCCTCCAAGGCGACCGCGTTGACGAGCTCGATGATTTCGTAGCGCAGTCGCAGCGGGTGGTTCTCGGTGCGAAGCTGCTTGAAGTCGCGAACGTAGAGCTCGCTGATGTGCTCGCTGAAGAATCGCCGGACGAAGACTGGCGTCTCGGCCTCTTGTGTGAGCTCCTTCATCAGGTCCCGGACGCGCAGGGTGGTCGCATTCAGCGAGTTGATGAGCCGCACGCAGAGCTGCGCCGCACTCACGAAGCCTCCCGCCTGACCTCGGGGATCCTGCGAAACGCTCTTGAGCTGGTTGTAGACCAGGAGGACGTTGCCGCCGAAGAGCTGAGGCCCTTCCGTCACGAACTGCTGGATGGTGTCGAAGAACCGGGCGACCACGGGTCGCATGCTCACGAAGCGACGCAACCCAACCCGCTCCTCGGTCAGCCAGCCAGTCTCGACGAGACGTGCCAGCAGCTGATTGGCCTGGATCGACAGCGGTGTGGCCACCTCGGGCACGGGATCGTCGCCTTCGTGCTCCCAACCCGCGTCAAGCAGGAAGCGCTCGATTTCCTTCACGATCTGGTCGTGCAGGTACCCGTCAGCGTACGGGGGCACGGCATCCGGGCCGAAGTAGCGATCCGACAGACGCACCAACAGATCCCAGGCGCGACGATTGTTGCGTCCGGTCAGCGCCGCGAAGAGCCCGTGAGGGATCCGATCGAAGAGGTTCATGTCTTATCCTTGACGCTAAGTTATACTACGAGCTAAATTGGCTTGCAAGTCAAGTTAGCCTGTAGGATAATTTCGGCATGGACTCTGCGGCAGATCGAGTAGCCGATCTCGAGACCGTCCTCCTCTGGGAGGGCGAGATCGACAACCACCGAATCCGGGAACTGCTCGGCGTCCAAGCCGTCTGGGCGAGCCGCCTGATGGGCGCCCTCCGGAAGCGCGTGGGCGATCGGGCAGCGCGTTCGACCGCTCACGCGCCGCTGCGATTGACCCCCGGTCAGCAGGACCGGGAGAAGCGTCAGTCGCCCGACGACTATCTGCGCATCGTGGCGGGCTCAGAGCCCGTGGCTTCCCGCGACCCGCTGATCGAGGACGCAAGGCGCGATCTCTCGGTCGTGGCGCCGGAGACCTTTGCGGCGGTCGTGCAGGCGATACGAAAGGGAATCGGCCTGCAGCTCGTCTACCGATCGATGAACCACCCGACCGGGACCGACCGCCTTGTGTTCCCGCACGCGCTCGTCCGGGTGCCACGCCGGTGGCACATGCGCGCCTGGTGTACCGAGCGTCGGGACTTCCGCGACTTCACGCTGGGCCGGGTGGCGAACGCCAGTCTCGTGGAATCGCCAGCGCCAGCGCGGCGATCGGACGACAAGGACTGGAACGAGATCACCACCGTAACGATCGTGGCGCATCCCGATCTCACGGCCGAGCAGCAGAGCATGATCGCGGCCGAGTACTTCCCCGGGGCCAGTGCACGTCAGCTGAGCGTGCGCCGCTGCCTCGTCGGGTACATCGTTCAAGACCTGCGGCTGGCGACCAACCCGGCCAAGCACAAGCCGCCCGAGTTCCAGTTGCTCGTCAGCAATGCAGAGAGGCTCGGGGACGCGATCTGGGCCGAATAGCCGCTGCCCGGTCGCCAGATGACGATCACGTCTCGCGCGGTCGATTCAAGCCGTAGGCCTGCGCGATCCGTTCGGCAATCTCTCCGACGCTGCTGTTGATCTTGAGCGACTTCGGATCGATCGAGCGATCTGTCTCGATCGCGTCGAGAAATCGGTTCAAGTCCTGCGCGATTCGCTCGGCGACTGGTATTCGGGTGTCCGGGGCCAGCAACTGCGACAGGCGGAGTACGTCGTTCGCGTGCTTCCGGATGTTCTTCGTGTCGATCGGCTCACCCTTGGCTTGACGTTCGCCGAGGTCCAACCAGGCGCTGGCCTTGAGCGGGATCAGCCTGTCCTCGCCCACCCAGGGCAGGCCATCGACTTCCCTGCGCCCGGCCAGGATGAACTCGTAGTACGCATCGTCGAGCAAGATTGCGGACAAGCTCGCCACCGCCTCGTCGATGGGAATCGGCGTGAGGTGACTTCCTTCGGCCAACCTGATCCCCTCGGGGGCCCGGCAGAACAGCTCGAGCATGGCGGGAAAGCGCTCATCGGCCGGCTTCTGGAATCGATAGAAGACCGGCTTCCCGGTGTCACTGGCCTGCCGGATTTCGTAGCGGCCCGCCTCGATGAAGCGCCAGAACACTTCGCCGAATGACGGGCTGAGCGCTTCGATGTGAAGGACGATGTCCAGGTCTTTCGTGGCCCGGAACTCGAGCCCCGCCTCTTCCATCGCAAGGGTCGCGGCCGTGCCACCGATCAGTACGAATTGATCGGCGAGGCCGGCGAAGTGCTCGCGAAAGACGTCCAGTCCCCTCACCACGGAAGGTGCCCCTTGAGTTCATCCAGCGCGAGTTGAACACGCTCGTCCTGGTTGCCTTGCAGGCTGAGTGTCAAGGAAAGCGGATCGACGGTGTCGCCGTCTCGCACGAGTGCCGGGCTGTAGTGCCAGATCTCCCATTCGCAGGCACCCGGTATCGGTTCGGGCAGCGTCTCGAAGCCCACGTGTGTCGCCGCCTTCCACTCCGCCTTGCCGACGGCGTAGGTCGGCCACTGAGGCTCGGTGAGCATCGAAAATCGCGCGAGCGCGCTCAGACCCGCGAGCCTCAACGGGCGCGGCCTCGACTTCGGAGGGGGACGGACCCAGACCCGGCGCTTGACCGGGCTGCGCAGCAGGGGTCTCGCGTGCTCCCAGGTCTGCGCGGCGGTGCGATCCGCATGGAGCCATCGTGCCCTCCCCTCAGTGCGCAACGTCGCGATGCCTGCGGCCGTGAGCTCCTTGACTGCTCGCGACAGGGTCATCGGGGTGTAGCCCAGCTCGCCGACCACCTCGGCGGGCCGCCACTCGGCGCGCCACGGCCTGCGCAGCAGGACCGCGATCAGCATCGCCTGCGTCGCCGGGCTGAGCGCGGTCTGTGCAGCCACCGTCGGCTTGCGAAAGTACTCGCGCAGGTCGATCCCGAGATCCGGCAGGTAGAGTTGGTTGCCCGGCACCAGGAACGGCACCTTCTGCTCGATGAGGCGCTTGCGCTCGTACGATGCGAGCGTGCGGGTGACGTAGACGACCGGCATCCCGGCCAGCTGTCGCAGCTTGTCGATCTGACCTCGAACGGTGGCCAGCGTCGGCCGGTTGGCCCGCTGATCGATCGCCAGGAGAATCTGGCGATCCAGGAGCTTCAGTTCCCGGACCTCGAACGCTTCCTGCAGGAAGTAGGGCAGCTTGCCGGCGCCCGCCCAGGCACGAACCTTGGGCGCGATTCCCAAGGTTTCATGCAGATACGCGTGGACGGCAGCGTCGTCGGCACGCTGGGTGGGGGCCATGTCTAACATAGTGATCGCACGATAACATGATGCATGTTATCGTGCAAGATATTGTTATCTCGGTGCCCCGCAGAGCCTCAGGCCCGCGCGAATGTGACCCGACGCCCAGACGCGCCCCCTCCGGCGTGATGACGGAGCGGGTCGGAAGCGAGCGAGGAAGGGCCACCCACCTTGTGCCCTGCACGCCTCTCGCATATTCTAGAGAACTACGCTGATTAGCGGACAAGCTGATTGCCCATGAGTCAACCCGACCCCGTCACGTTTGGCAGGTACATCGCAGATGCCCGCAAGAAGCTGCAGATGAGCCAGAAGGAGCTTGCGTCGCAGATTCTCCGCGAGGAGGACGACGAACCGATCTCACCCCAGTACCTCAATGACATCGAACGGGACCGCCGCAATCCGTCGTCGGACCACCTGATCCAGCAGTTCGCGAAGGTGCTGAAGATCGACGCCGACTACCTTAGCTACCTTGCCGGCAAGCTCCCCGAGGAGATCCGCCGAAAGAACCTCTCGGAGGACGCGGTGAAAGCGGCGTTCCTCGCGTTCCGCAAGCCGCAGAAGAAGTGACCGATGGTGACATACGTTCGCGATCTGACGGGTCGATTTCTGCAACGCCCGCACTACAAGCCGGAGGAACTGGATCGCGAATGCGAGTCTGTCATCACCGGCTTCCTCAAGGACTTGTACGGCGAAGTCCGCTATCCGGTCGACACCGAGGACTTGAAGAAGCTCATCGAGCGCGACGCGGAGGACCTTGACGTCTACGCGGACCTCTCGATCTACGGGCCCGACGTTGAGGGCGTAACTGAGTTCAAGCCAGGCCGCAAGCCGGTGGTGAAGATCGCCTCGATCCTGACGGAAGACGACCGCCGCGATAGCCGCCTGCGGACGACCCTGACGCACGAGTGGGGGCATGTCCACTTTCACGCTTACCTCTGGGAAGTGGAACCACCGCCGCCCGACCTTCTCCGTCAGCAACCAGATCGCGACAAGATCATCTGCAAACGCGATTCGATGATCGATGCGGCGCAAACCGACTGGATGGAGTGGCAGGCGGGGTATGTCTGCGGCGCGATCCTGATGCCGAAGACGGCCGTGAATGGCCTCTGTCGAACTTTTTCCGAGAACCATGGCATCTACGGCGCGGTGTCGCTGCAGTCAGCCCACGGCTCCGACTTGATCTCGCAGGTCGTAAGCACCTTCAAGGTGTCGTCCGACGCCGCCCGGGTTCGGCTGCTGAAGCTGAACCTCGTCACTGCCGCAGCGCCAAACCAGTCACTCTTCTCCTGAGAGCGCGGCCGCCGAGCACGCGCACTTGCACCTGCTGCGCGCCTTGTGATACGCTAATCCGCGTATCGGCGGATTTGCGGGTTGCGATTGGCGCGACCTGCCGGCCGGGCGAACGACGCAAGGAGATTCTTATGCGCCAAAACACAAGCCGGCATCACCCGGGCCAGAAGATCGGCCGGGACGCCAAGTCAGGTCAATTCATCCCGGTCCGCGAGGCCCAGCGTCGGCCGAGCACCACCACGGTCGAAACCTTGAAGCGCAAGACGCAAGGAAAGTGAGGAATCCCATGAGCACCACCCCCGATCTCGAGCATCAGTCCACCAGCCGCCAGAAGCCCGCGACCATCGTCGTCAACGGGCGCCAGAAGGAGGTCACCGCCCCGGAGCTCTCCTTTGCGGACGTCGTGCGCCTCGCCTTCGAGGACGCCGTGTTCAACGACACGACCGTCTACACGGTCACCTACAAGCGCGGGCACGGCAACAAGCCCGAGGGGACGCTCGTCGAGGGTGACACGGTCAAGGTCAAGGACGGAATGATCTTCAATGTCGCACGAACTGATAAGTCGTAGCTCGGACCTACGGCAGCTGCGGGATGAAGGGTACGAGATTGAAATTCGCTCGAACCACCTCCTGATCCACTCGGTTCCCTACCTGAACTCGGGAGGAGTTGTCCAGCGCGGGACGCTCGTTTCCGACCTGACGCTGGCCGGCGACGTGACCATGCCGCCGGGTAATCACATTGCCTGGTTCATGGGTGAGCATCCGCACCAGAAGGACGGGAGGGAGATACCGCAGATCAAGCACGCCAGCCAAACGACGCAGCTCGCGCAAGACATCGTGGTCAACCACTCGTTCTCGAACAAGCCGCCGCAGGGCTATGCGAACTACCACGAGAAGATGACGCGCTACATCACCATCATCAGTGCGCCTGCGCAGTCGGCCGATCCAGCCGCGACCGCGCGCACCTACAAACCGGTTGCCGCGTCGCCTGATCACAGTGTCTTCCAATACCTCGACACGGCATCGAGCCGCGCCGGCATCTCCGCGCTGTCGGACAAGCTGAAGTCGAGTCGGGTCGCGATCGTCGGTCTGGGTGGCACTGGCTCGTACGTGCTGGATCTGATCGCCAAGACGCCGGTGCGCGAGATCCACCTCTACGATGCCGATTCGTTCCTCCAGCACAACGCATTTCGTGCCCCGTCGGCCGCATCGCTGGACGAACTGAAGGAGCGGCCGACGAAGGTGGCCTACGTCCGGTCGCTCTACTCCAGGATGCATCGCGGCATCGTCGCGCACGAGGAGTACATCTCCGAGATGAACGTCGACTCGCTTCTCGGCTTTGACTTCGTCTTCCTCTGCCTCGATCGCGGTCCGGCGAAGAAGCTGATCGTGGACCGGCTCAGCGTCGGTGCGATGCCGTTCATCGACGTCGGCATCGGCGTCGAGATGACCCCAGAGTCGCTCGCGCTCTGGGCGATTTGCCGAGTGACGACGAGCACACGCGACCAGCGAGAGCACATCTCTCAGCGGGTGTCTTTCTCGGACAATGACAGCGACAACCCGTACGACAAGAACATCCAGGTTGCCGATCTGAACGCGCTCAACGCAGCTTTGGCGGTGATCAAGTGGAAGAAGCTATGCGGCTTCTACCTGGACCTGGAGAAGGAGCACAACACGACGTACACGACGAGCTGCAACCTCCTGACCAGTGACGATCTGCTGTGAAGCGCAACGCACTGACGCCAGAGTTCGTCGAGTTCATACCGTCGACGCTCCAAGAGGGCGTGCTCTACGTCTCCTTGGCCTATTCGACAGCTTCGCACCTCTGTTGTTGCGGATGCGGCAAGGAAGTGGTGACGCCGCTCTCCCCCACCGACTGGAAGCTGGTCTGCGATGGCGAGACCGTATCTCTCGAGCCGTCTATCGGCAACTGGAGCTTTGCGTGTCGATCGCACTACTGGATCCGACGAAACAGAGTTCACTGGGCCGCGCAGATGTCCCGCGAGCGGATCGAGGCTGGCCGCGCCCATGATCGAGCAGCAAAGGCCCGGTACTACGGCGACGAGACGCGGTCGGCGCCCAGATCCGATCCTGCGCGTCCTTCCGACAGGTTTCGACCACCCGGAGCCAATGGCCCCAAGCGCGACGGGCACGGACTATGGGCGAAGCTCGTGGCCTGGCTGAACGGTCCCAGCTGAACCGCGCGCGTTCCATGCGTCCTGGCGGACGCAGCTTCGACTCTCAGTTTCGGGGAGACCAACGTAATGAGGTCGATGCACGGGATTCGGCAGCGCTCAGTGCTCGGGCGTCTCCATGCCTACATGTGCTTCTTGTAGTACGCCCACTGCACGCTGGCCAGCCCGCCCAAGAGGACCGCGCCGAGCGGCATGCACAGCTCCCACCGCACCGGCCCGGGCCAGAGCAGCAGGCAGACGCCGCCCAGCCCCAGCACGGCCACCTGCAGGTACTTGGCCCGGTGGTACAGGCCGGCCGACTCGCGTCCGCCGCAGGCCCGACGGATCGCCCGCTGGGTGAAGCCGTCGGCGGCGCCGACGGCGTAGAGGAGCAGGAGCAGGGGCGCGAACCGCGCCAAGGTCGCCGCGCGCACGCCGAGCAGTTGGGTGCCGACCATCGCCGCTTCGATGCTCTCCCGGTGCGACACGTAGCTGCGCCGCATGACCGTGTCCGGGATCGACAGGGCCGCCCCGTTGGCGAACTGCACGCCCATGTCGTGGATGCCGGTGGCGTCGAACACGATCGAGTACAGCGCGTTGGCGGGCCAGGTGATGGCGCCGGCGCCGGCACCCTGCAGGGCGGCAAGCGCGACGCCGTGCTCGAGGTCGTGCGCGAGCAGTTCGCGCAGGCGCTCGATCCCCTGCGGCCAGACCTTGGACACGAACGTCCAGTCGAGGATCCAGGCGCACAGCAGGAGCGCGGCCAACCCCAGCGCCAGCGAGAAGGCCAGCTTCAGCGGACTCAGCAGCACGCCCGCCAGCGCCCCGTCGTGAAACGCCGCGTTCCTAGAGGACACGCCGGTCCTCCGCCTCGGCGCCTTCGTCCAGGCGATTCCACGGTTCGTCGAGCCGCACTCTCAGCGTTGTCCCGATCGCCGCCAGGCTCGCAGGCATCAGCGGATCGCTCGCAGCCGAGGGCAGCGGCATGCGGATCTTGTGCAGCTGGCCGCCGTGAATCAGCGCGAAGGCCTCGCCCTTGGGCAGCTGCACGAGATCGGTCGGCTCCAGCATCCGAACCGTCTCCGGCGCAATGCGGTCCTCGTTGCGGCTGGCGAAGTCCGCAAAGTCGATCGGATCGTTGGTGTCGGAGACCGACGACGACACGACGGTCGAGACGACGTGCACTTCGGGTAGCTGGCTGGTCAGCAGTTCGGCCGTGGCCACCTCCTTCACCCGCAGCATGATCAGCGTGTTGAAGTTGCCCGCGATCTGCCCGGCCTTGGCCGGCGAGCCGATGCGCGCCTCCACGTCCGACCAGGTCTGCGTGTAGGCGGTCACCTGAAACCCTGCCCCGCCCGCTTTGTTGAGCAGGGGGATGAACTCGTCACCGATCAGCTCGTTGAACTCGTCGGCGTGGATCGCGATCCGCCGCGGCTTCACCTCGCCCGGCAGTCCGCGACCGGTGCCGAACTTGTAGAGGCTGCCGGCCACGCTCGTGAGGTCGGCGAACATCGAGTTGCCCACGGCCGCGGCCACTTCGTAGTCGGACAGCGCGTCGAGCCCGACGTAGACGATGCCGCCCAGGTGGATCACCGAGGTCCAGTCGAACACCGGGCGCCAGTCAGTCGGATCGTCGAGCTCGGGCGAGAGCAGCGAGGCCGTGCGACCGGTGGTGAGCTTCTCCATCAGCGGCAGCAGCGACGCCACCAGCTTGTCGAAGTGGCTCTTCTCGTAGTTGAGCGTCGAGGCGAGCGCGTGGGCGATCGGGTCGTAGAGCTTCTTGCGCCGCGCGTACTCCACCAGGCTGACCGCCCGCGCGCCGCGCGACTGCAGACCCTTGTCGAGGTTCTTCTTGTCGATGGCGAGCGACCGCAACTCCTCGCGCCAGCCGGCAGCGGCGGGCTCGCGGTCGAGCCAGTACTCGAAGTAGTCGATCAGCAGCGGCTCGACGTCGGAGGCGTAGCGGTTGATCTCCTGGTAGTCGGGCTTGCGACCGAGCGCCACGAGCGCGCGGGCCATCACGTTCACGAAGCGCCAGACGAACTCCTTGAACGCCGCCGACTGTCCCTCCGAGGGCAACTGGCCGGCGATGCGGGTGGCGACCTCGGTGATCCTCGAGAAGCTGCCCACCGGGTTGTAGCGCGCCGAGATCTCCGGATGGCCGAGGTGGAACATGAAGAACTCCCCGGCGCGCCCGGCCCGCTCCGCTTCCGCGAACACGCGGCGCAGCAGGTCGACATCGCCCTTGGGGTCGAACACGACCACGACCTCGCCGCGGCGGATGTCCTGGGCGATCAGCAACTCGGCCAGGCGCGTCTTGCCGACACGCGTGGTTCCCAGCACCAGCGTGTGACCGACGCGGTCTTCCAGATCCATCCAGATCTCGCTCTCGTCGGGTTCGACCCCGTGGATGGCGGGATCCCCGCCGACGCTGCTTGAATCTGCCGCCGGCACGAAGCCGGTCAATACACCCGCGAGCGGGCCGCCTCGAAGGAGCGGCTGGTTCGCCGGCAGCCGTGCTTCGTGCAAGCGCTGCGTGTGACGCTGATCCCAGCGAAACCCACGCCCGAGGAAGAGTCGCTCGGTGGACCAAGGAATCTCCGCCGAGCTCAGCTCGTAGCGTCGACGCCGCTGCAGGTTCACGCGATAGCGCAAGGTCCGCAGCGCGGCTGCACCGCGCCACAACGCGTGGCCGAGCAGCGCTGCGGTCAGCGCCAGGTGCCAAGGCGGTGTGACCAGGAACAGTCCCGGGCTGCTCAACACCATCGCCGCGCCCAGCGCCGACACGCAGGCCGCGCCGAGTTCGTGCGCCGGCCGCAGCCGGGCCTCCAGCGGATAGGCCATCACTCCCCGGCCGCCGTGGAGTCGGCCACGCGAACGAGCGCCGGGTTGACCGGTGGCAGCGGATCGACGAAGCGAGCCGGCGCGAGGATCACGACGCCGTGGATGCGGACGTCCTGTCCCCCGTCGTGCCGCCAGGCATAGCCGTGCAGGTTCACGCCGCCGTCGGACCGCAGGTGCCAGCCGGCCCGCAGGACCTCGCGCTGTAGTCGCTTGGCGACGTCGCGGGGCTCGTCGCGGCCGATGCCCTCCTGACGCACGAACGCCCGGAAGATCCCCGGCGATGCGAGCAGCAGACCGTCCTCGACCCGGTGCACGAGCGCCCCTCGCGCGTTGACCGGCAGCGTTCCATCGGCAACGCCCTGCTTCACCCACGCCATGAAGCGCCGAGCACGCTCCGAACCCGTGTCGTCGACACCGTCGAGAAATTCGGGTCCATGGGCTGCAGGCGTGGCCAGCGTCGGTTCCGCGGTCGCCTCCGCCGCACTGGATAGAGGCTCCGGCACATCGGACGGCACCGACACCGCGATCGCCGGGCGCACCCCGGTCGCCGCGCGCTCCACCAGCTCCGCGATGGCGCTGGACGGATCGGCGGCGCCGGTCAGCACGGCGCGCAGCTCGGCGAGCAGTGCCACATCCTCGCCCAGCCATCTCTGGATCAACCCAGGCACCCAGCCCTCGAACCGTCGCGCCGCATCCGCGGACGGCTCGCTGCCGACATCGCGCAGCAGCGCCGCCGCGAACACCGCGTAGGTCCATCGATGCGCGAGTGCCCCCAGCGTCTCCGGCGGCGCATTGCGCGGCAGGATCTGGCCGCGTCGGTGATCGAGTGCGCGCAGGACGATCGCCAGCGCGCGATGCAGCCGTCCGCCTGGTCCGCCGTAGCGAAGCGAACCCGATACCGACTGCAGCTGCACGTACTCCGCATAACGCTCGATCAGCGGCTGCGCCGCCAGCGCAAAGGTCTCCGGCGGAAAGCCCATGCGGACGCGGACGAGCACGACCAGGTTCGCCACGCCGCTGCGCTCCAGGATCTCCTGCGCCGATAGCGCCGGCGATTCGCGCGAGACGAGCGCGTCGATCGCGCGCGTTGTCACGTCTGAGCTCTGCGTGTCGTTGAAGGTCATTCGACCAGTATTCCGGGCGCCTCGAAGACGCTCAGCACCGATCGAAGCCTCGGCAAAGACCTGATTCCCGCTTGACGGCGGCCGCCAGGTCTCGTCCCAACCGGCGCCGCCGCGTCGACGCCTCGTAGCCGACGGCGTGCCCTGCATTCGACTCACAAGCGCGGTCACGACGCCAGCCTCATCGAGGCTTCATCGAGGCCCCGATTGAGCCTGATTCGCACGCGCTCGCTCCCTACGATGAAAACGCAATGCGGCCCGCTCCGAAGGCCGCGCTTCAGCGGCCAACCGAGGGGGATTCCGATTGCGCACGAGAACGAGCCGGATGCCGGCAGCGAGTGTCGTCACCGCGATCGCCCTGCTCGCGGCCCTGCCCGCCCACGCATGCTGGGAGGCGGCGGCGGTGCGCTACGGCGTCAGCAGCGAGTTGCTCTACGCCATCGCCCGCACCGAATCCGCACTCGACCCGCAGGCCGTCGGACGTAATCGCAACGGCACCCGAGACATCGGGCTCATGCAGATCAACTCGGCGTGGCTGCCCACGCTGGCGGCTCACGGCATCGGCGAGCGCGATCTCTTCGATCCCTGCACGAGCATCCACGTCGGCGCCTGGATCCTCGCCGGGAACGTCCAGCGCCTCGGCTACACGTGGGAAGCCGTCGGTGCCTACAACGCCGCCAATCCCGAGCTGCGCCGCGCCTACGTCGAGAAGGTCCGCCGCCACCTGCGTGGCACCGGTGCCGCCGCGCCCTCCGCGCGGCAGAGCCACACCTCACCCGCTCTTGTCCGCGGCGATCACCGGCCTCCGGTGGTCGCGACCCTGCCCTGACCGCTCGCCCGAGCACTTCCCCGCCACCCCACTCCGAGAGACCAGACCATGACCTTGATCCGCCGTACAAGCACCGCCGTCCCGATCGCCCTCGTCCTGACGCTCGCCGCCGGTTCGGCCCTGGCCGGCACCACCGGCACCGAGTTCCAGACGATGTACACGACCCTGCTCAACTGGGCGACCGGTTTCCTGGGCAAGTCGATCGCGATCGCCGCCTTCATCCTCGGCGCGGGCATCGGCATCGCGCGCTCCTCGCCGATCCCGGCGCTCGCCGGCGTCGTCTTCGCGCTCTTCATGGTCTACGTGCCGACCATCATCGACTCGATCATGACCGCCGTGATCTGACGGGGCGACCGCGTGATCGACGCTTCGCTCGACATCCCCCGTCGGCTCAACGACCCGCCACGCATGTTCTGGTGGGACATCGACGTGGCCCTGCTGGTGCTGGGGGCCGCGCTGGCGGGGATGGTCGCCGGCTTCTTCGTGAGCGGCTGCGCCGTCGGCCTGCTGCTCGCCTCGGCCTACGGTCGCGCGAAGGCGGGCAAGCACCCCGCCTTCGCGCTGCACCTGCTGTACTGGCACCTGCCGGCCTTCATGACGGGCCTGAAGCGCACGCCGCCTTCCTACCTGCGCGAGCTGGCCGGATGAAGCTCGACTGGCTGCGCGCCGACATCGCCAGCGCGCGCCGCGCGAGCGCGCTGCTCGTGCTGCTGCTTGCCTGCTCGATGCTCGCCAACGTGACGCTGGCGGCCTTCGCGATGCACATGGCCGGCCGCGAGCGCGTGGTGGTGGTGCCGCCCAGCATCAACAAGACCTTCTGGGTCGAGTCAGAGCGCGTCAGCGCCGAGTACCTCGAACAGATGGCCTATTTCCTCCTGCAGCTCACGCTCAACGTCACGCCGCAGAGCATCGACCACCAGTCCCGGGTGCTTCTCCAGTACGCCGCGCCGGCTTCCTACGGGGAGCTGCGCAGCGTGCTGGCCACCGCCGCCGAGCGCGTCAAGCGCGACGGCGCCTCCACCGTGTTCAGCGCGCAGGACCTCGCCGTCGACGAGCGCACGCAGCGTGTGGGCGTGCGCGGCCTGCTCACCACATTCATCAGCGACCGCCGCGTGTCCGAAGTCTCGAAGGGCTACGCCATCGAGCTGCAGTACGCCGGCGGCCGGATCTTTCTGAAGGCGTTCCGGGAGACCAGTCCCAATGACCCGCTCGAAATCCAAGCTCAGTCCCAGCTTCGCCTGGCTCCTGCTGCTGGCACTGGCCGCTAGCCAGCCCGCGCTGGCGCTGCAGATCGTCGATGCGCGCGACGGCGAGACCGTGCTCGCCAAGGTCTCGCGCAAGGAGGTGACGCGCATCTCCATTGAGCGGGGCCGCATCCGCAAGGTGACGGGCAACGCCGGCGAATTCGTGCTGGAGAAGGACGACGAGAAGGGCCAGGTCTTCATTCGGCCGATCTCCCCGGACAGCAGCAAGCCCATCAATCTGTTCGTCAGCACAGAGCGCTCGACGATCGGGCTGCTGCTGCAGCCGGTGGACACCCCGAGCGACGCCATCGTCATCCGCGAGGGCCGCGACGCCGTGACCGGACCCGCACGCATCGAGCGCAGCGGCCGTCACGTGCGCACGATGAAGAACCTGCTGCTCGCGATGGCCGAGGACGCGCTGCCCGACGACATGGAGGTGCGCGAGCCTGGGCGCGAGCTGACCCTGTGGCCCGGCGCAAGGCTCACCCTGCAACGCCAGTGGCTCGGCAGCGGCGTGGTCGGCGAGAAGTACCAGCTCATCAACACCGGCGGGGCCGCGCTCGAACTCGCCGAGCGCGATCTCTTCAAGCGCGGCGTGATGGCCGTGAGCGTCGAGCAGGCGGCCCTGCGCCCAGGCGAGACTACCCAGCTGTTCGTGATCCGGGAGCGCCGCGCCGATGACTGATCCCGTTCTGCCGCCCGGCATGTCGCCGACCGGCACCTCTCATCCATCGGGGCAAGGGTCCCCGTCGGCCCCGGCGGAGCCAACGGCTGCGGCCATCAAGCGCCGTCAGGTCCTGCTGCTCGCCGGCATCGCCGGCACGATCGTGGCCGGCACACTGCTGTCGGTCTCGCTGACCGGCACGAAGGGTAACGACGCGCAGCCCGCGAAGCCGCAGTCGACGAACATCCTCGCGCCGGGTGCGCAAGTTGATCCGCGCGACGCGTGGCGTGGCCAGGCCGATGCGCAGCTGAAGTCGATCGAGCAGCGCTCGCGCGACCTCGCGCAGCGCAACGCCGAGCTCGAAGGCCAGGGCAAGGAAATGCTCGAGCGCCTCAAGAAGCTTGAAGGCAGCGGACTCACACCGCTGCCGCCTCCGCCCGTCACCGCCCCCGCGGCGCGGCCGAGCTTCGGGCCGGATCGTCCGGGGAGCGCGCTGCCGGACTCTGGTCCGCAGCGCTTCCCACCGCCGCAACCACCGATGCCGCAAGGCACCGCGCCAAGTGCTGGCCTGCCCCCGCCGCCCGGCGGCGTCCAGACGATGCAGGCGCCCACGGGCATCGTGAGCATCGTGCTGGGGGACGTCGCACCGGGCAAGAGCGCCAAACCGGCCGCGGACGCGGCAGCGGCCAGCTCCACCGCTCGCGACACGCGCCGCTATCTGCCCAGCGGCGCCTTCACCCGGGCGGTGCTTCTCGGCGGCCTGGACGCCCCCACCGGCGGCCAGGCGCAGCGCAATCCCCAACCGGTGCTGCTGCGCCTCGCCGACAACGCGATCCTGCCCAACCAGTTCCGCGCCCGCGTGAAGGAGTGCTTCATCGTCGGCGCCGGCTACGGCGACGTGAGTTCGGAGCGCGCCTACATCCGCACCGAGTCGCTGTCCTGCGTCACCCGCGACGGCACGGCTATCGACGTGCCGGTGAAGGGCTACGTGGCCGGCGAGGACGGCAAGGCCGGCATGCGCGGACGCCTGGTCTCCAAGCAGGGACAGATCCTCGCCAACGCCCTGCTCGCCGGCGTGGCCAGCGGCATCGGTCACGCCTTCACGCAGAGCTCCACCACGCTGTCTGTCTCACCGCTGGGCACCACCAGCACCGTCGACCCCGGCAAGCAACTCGAAGCCGGTCTGGGCACCGGCGTCGGCAAGGCCCTGGACCGTCTCGCCCAGTACTACATCAGCCTCGCCGAGAAGGTCTTCCCGGTGATCGAAGTCGACGCGGGCCGCAGCGTCGACGTGGTCCTCACGCAGGGCGTGGCCCTGCCCGGGACGCTGGACGCCGCCGGCACCGATCCCGACAACCTCGCGCAACTCGCCGAGCGCGCCCGCACCCTCCGGAGGAACGACGATGAAGACGACTGACGCGCGCCTCGCCCTGCGCGCTCTCGCTGCCAAGGCCACGTTGGCCGCGGCGCTGACCACCTGCCTGAGCGTCACGGCACTTGCGCAGCCCAGCCAACCGCCAACCACGCCCGAGCTGACCAGCCTCGTCGGGCGCCTGCAGGCGCTCTACCCCTCGACCCGCTTCGGCGAGATCCGTCCGACGCCGTGGCCGGGCGTCTTCGAAGTGGCGATGGGCGCCAACCTCGCCTACGTGGACGCGAGCGGCCAGTACTTCCTCTTCGGCCACCTGTACGACATGAAAGCGCAGCGCGACCTCACCGCCGAGCGAAAGGACACGCTGGCGCGCATCGACTTCAACGCGCTGCCGCTGGCCGATGCGATCAAGGACGTGCGCGGCCGCGGTTCCCGTGCGCTCGCCATCTTCAGCGATCCGGACTGCCCGCACTGCCGCCGGCTGGAAGCCGAGCTGAAGGGCCTGTCCGACGTGACGATCCACACCTTCCTGATGCCGATCGCCTCGTTGCACCCGCAGGCGCGCGCGAAGGCGATCGCCGTCTGGTGCGCGAAGGATCGCCTCGGCGCCTGGCAGGCGCTGATGACTCGCGACCAGGTGCCGCCCAGCGCGGACTGCGCGCACCCGGTCGATCGCAACGTCGCGCTGGCCGAGCGCCTCGGCGTGACCGGCACGCCGACGCTGGTCGCCGCCGACGGTCGCGTGCTGCCTGGCGCCGCGAGCGCCGACCAGATCAACGCCTGGCTGTCGCGCTCGACCACGAGCGCCGAGGGCCCCGCGCCGGGCAACCCCGCGGCTCAGGCGACGGGCAAGGCGCCATGACGGACCTGCGACGGACCGTCGCCCTCCTCGTCGGCGCGACGGCCACGCTGTTGGGCGGCTGTGCGTCCACCATGAGCGGCCTCGGCGGCGAGGGCAGCTACGCCTGCAAGGCCCCGGTCGGTTCGCAGTGCACCTCGGTCTCGGGCGTGTACGCGAACTCGATCCATGGCCAGCCGCCCGCCTCCGCGCTGCCGAAGCCCGCCAAGGGACCCGCCAGCACGGCGCCCGTCGCGACGACCGCGTCGGCATCGATCGCTGCTCCCACGCTTGGCGCACCGCAAACGGCTCTGCGCTCACAGCCACGGGTGCTGCGCCTGTGGATCGCGCCTTGGGAGGACGCCGACGGCGACCTGCACGAGGCCTCGGTGGTGCACGTGCTGGTGGACACGGGCCGCTGGCTGATCGAACGCGTCCTCCCCGCGAATCGACAGCGCGTCGATGCCGTGCGGCCTCCGATCCCGTCCACGGCACCTGCATCCGGCGCGCCATCGGCGAGCGAGCCCGCGTCGTCCACCGAGACAGCTCCCGATCGCTTTGCCCCGCGCACGGGACTGCTGCCCGGCAATGGCACGACCCAGGAGCCCTGAGCGATGTGGCGCAGCCTGCTGACCGATCTGGAGTCCGTGCTGAAGAGCGCGAAGCCCGCGGACCTAATCCGCGTGCCCAAGGCCCGCCCCGCGTCGCGCGGCGAGGACGCCGCTGCATTCTCCGAGTGGCTGCCGTACCGCGCATGGATCGCGGACCGCCAGGTCTTCGTCAATCTCGACGCACTGGGCTTCTGCCTGGAAGTGCGCCCGCAATCCGGCGCCGACGAGGAGATGGCGCGCGTGCTGACCGCGCTCTATGCGGCCTCTCCGCCCGGCACGGGCATCCAGTTCCATCTGTACGCGAGCCCCGCGATTCGCGCACCGCTTGCGCGCTACGCGAATCTGCGCGTCGCCGACCCCGTCGTCCCGGAACTCGACACTCTCGGTCGCGCCGGCAGGCACACCAACATCCACCGCACCATGGCCCGACGCCGTGCCGGGCACTACCTGCAGGGCAGTCGGACGTCGCTGCTGACCGCGCAGAGCTACCTGTTCCGCGACTACCGGCTGGTCGTCAGCATCTCGCTTCCCGGTAGCCCGGAGAATCTCTCGCGCCTGGAGGAGTTGCTGCTGCTGCGCGACGGGATCCGGGCCACGCTGCACGCCGCAGGCTTCCCGTCCCGTTCGTGGACGGCGGAGGACCTGATCAACTGGGTCTCCGCGCTGCTCGACCCGCACCGCCAATCCGGCGACGCCATCCCGCTCACCTACGACGACGGGCGCGAGCTGCGCGACCAGGTGATCGACCGGGCCACGCGCCTGCGCATCAACCGCCAGGGCATCGGCCTGGCCAATCCCGCCGCCGACCTGCAAACCGAGCTTCGCCTGATGTCGGTGCGCGCCTTCCCGCCGCGCTTCGCGCTGTGGAACGCCGGCAGCCTGATCGGCGACCTCTACCAGGGCACGCTGCAGTACCCCTGCCCGTTCCTGCTCACGCTGGGCGTGCACGCGCTCGACGCCGAGGCGACCCGCAACTGGGCCTTCCTCAAGGCCGCCCGCGCCACCACGAACGCCACCAGCTACATGGCGCGCTTCCTGCCCGATCTGCAGGAGCGCAAGGCCGACTGGGACATCGTGCTGAAGGCGATGGACGACGGCCAGCAGCTCGTCGACCTCAACCTGCAGCTCGCGCTCTTCGCCGAGCCGAACGCGGTGACTCGGGCCGAACAGGCGGCGCGCGCCATCTTCCGTGCGCGCGGCTTTGAACTCTCCAGCGACACGATGATGATGACGCAGGCCCTCATCGGCTCGCTGCCGATGACGCTCTCGGCGCCGTTCCACGCCGATCTGCAGCGCATGAAGCGCGTCACCACCAAGACCTCGGCGAACGCGGTGCACCTGGCGCCGCTCGTCGCCGAGTGGCAGGGCACGGGCACGCCGGTGCTCCTGTTCGGTGGGCGGCGGGGCCAGATCATGCAGATCGACGTGTACGACAACCCGGCCGGCAACTACAACGTCGCGATCGCCGGCACCTCGGGCTCGGGCAAGTCGCTGTTGCTCAACGAGATCGCCGCCGCCTATCTCGGCACCGGCGCGCGCGTCTGGATCATCGACGTCGGCCGCTCGTACGAGAAGGCGTGCCGCAACTTCGGCGGCAGCTTCATCGAGTTCACCGAGAACGCCGCGCTGTCGCTCAACCCGTTCACCCTGGTCGAGGACATCGACGAGGACATGGAGCTATTGCAGCCGCTGCTCGCGCAGATGGTGTCCCCGCGCGAGACGCTCGACGGCTTCCGCTACTCGACGCTGGGTGCGGCGATCAAGAAGGTCTGGAAGGCGCTCGGGCGCGCGATGACCGTCACCGACATCCACGACCTGCTCGCGACCGGACGACTCGACGAGGACGAGGCCGGCGTCCCGCCCACCGGCGAAGGCGACCGCCGCCTGAAGGACCTCGCCGCGATGCTGCATCCGTACACGCGCGACGGTGCCTACGGCAAGTACTTCCACGCCGAGTCCACGATCGACTTCAGCGCCGACCTCATCGTGCTCGAGCTCGAGGAGCTCAAGTCCAAGAAGGACCTGCAGACGGTGGTGCTGCTGATCGTCATGTACCGCATCACGCGCGAGATGTACTTCTCGCGCGACCGCAAGAAGATCGTGATCATCGACGAGGCCTGGGACCTGCTCTCCGGCGGCGCCACCGCCGAGTTCATCGAAGCCGGCTACCGGCGCGCGCGCAAGTACCGCGGCGCCTTCATGTCGGCCACGCAGGGCGTGGACGACTACTACCGCAACCCGGCGGCCAAGGCGGCGCTGGACAACTCCGACTGGATGTTCCTGCTGCGCCAGAAGCCCGAGTCGATCGAGATGATGGACAAGCTCGGTCAGCTCACGATGGACGACGCGATGAAGCGGCTGCTGCTGTCGCTGCGCACCGAGCACGGCGCGTACTCCGAGGTCTTCATCCACTCGCCGGCGGGCAACGGCATCGGACGGCTGATCGTCGATCCGTACAGCCTGCTGCTCTTCAGCAGCCGCGCCGAGGACTTCAACGCCATCAACGCCAAGCGTGCCGCGGGCATGGACGTCTCCGAGGCGATCGACGCGGTGCTGCGCGACCGGGGGCTCGCGTGAACGCCAGGGCCACCGTCCTGCTCGTGGGCCTCAATGCGCTGGTGAGCGCGGTGCTCATCGCACTCGCCCACCTGTGGCTCGCTCCGCCCCGCGCGCCGGCCCTGGCCGTGCTGGACGTGGCCGAGCTCTATCGCCTGAAGGAGCTGCAGGTCGCCGCGGTGCTCGTCAAGCGCGACGCCAGCGACGAGGAGCGCACCGGCGCGCTGCGCGGCGCCGCCGGCTTCGGCGCGGAGGTGAGCACGCTGCTGGAAAAGCTGCCCGACGAATGCCGCTGCGTTGTGCTGGCCCGCGGCGCGGTAGTGGGCGCCGCGCCGCTGCTGCGCGACCTCACGCCGGACGTGCGTCGCCGGCTCGGCCTCTAGCGACATCGGGAGACCGCATGCGCACCCTCTTCCTGCATCGACACCGGCACGACGCCCTGGCTCCGAGCGCGCGCCTCAAGCTGCGCCTCTTTGCCGAACGCTCGGCCGCCCACCTGAAGCGCTGGGCCCTCGTCTACGTCGCCCTCGCAGCGCTGGCGCTCTGGTTTCACGCCCACTACGCCTTCGGGCTGAACGCCTCGCCCAGCCTGCCGCACCGGCTCTTCCTCATCCACAAGGGCGAGATGCCCGGCCGCGGCGACTTCGTCGCCTTCCGCTGGGCCGGTGGCGGGCCGTACCCGGCCGGCGTCACCTTCATCAAGGTGCTCGCCGGCATCCCCGGCGACGAGGTCACGCGCGACGCGCAGGGCTTTCACGTCAACGGCGTCGCGGTCGGTGTGCCCAAGCCGGTGAGCCGGCAAGGCCAGGCGCTCGAACCCGGCCCCACCGGCCGCATTCCGGAGGGCCGCTACTACGTGCAGGCCGGGCACCCGGATAGCCTGGACTCGCGGTATCGGCTCACCGGCTGGATCCACGCGTCGCAGATCATCGGGAGGGCCCGTGCGCTCTTCTGATCGAGCGGTCGCGGGCCGCTCGGCCTCGCGCTGGCACCTGCGATTCGCCGCAGCCGCGCTCGCGGCGACGGTCGCGACGACGTCCGTGCAAGCCCAGGACCTCGGCGTGATCGGCCCGGTCTACCCGATCGCCGAACCGAGCCTGCTGGACGTGATCCTCGCGAAGCTGCGCGCGGCCAGCGACGACGGCACGCTCGCCCGCCTCCAGCGCGAAGCCCTGGCCCGGATCCGACAAGGAATCGACGACCCCGCACCGGTGGCGGGGCTGGTCCGCACCCGTCATCCGCGTCACTTCCACCACGACCCGAGCATCGTCGTGGAGGAGGCCATTCGCGACGCCGAGGGGCGCGTCGTCGTGCCGCCCGGCACGGTGGTGAACCCGCTCGACACTGTGCCGCTCAGCCAGGCCCTGCTCTTCTTCGACGCCCGCGATCGCGACCAGGTCGCCGAGGCACGCAAGCTCATCGACGCGCGCCACGGCCAGGTCAGGGCGATCCTCACCGGCGGTTCCTACCTGGACCTGATGCGCCGGTGGCAGCGGCCCGTGTTCTACGACCAGCAGGGCGTTCTCACGACGAAGCTCGGCATCCGCCAGGTCCCCGCGCTCGTCACGCAGGACGGACGGCGGCTGCGCATCGACGAGCTGCCGTAGCGCCGTCCGCAAGCTCCACGATCGCCCGCGCGCGGCGCTGTGGCTCGCGCTCGCCCTGTGGCTGCTCGCGCTGCTGCCCGGCCCCGCCGCGGCCGGCCCCACCTGCCACGGCCGCTTCATGAACCCGATCACCGACATCTGCTGGAGCTGCCTGTTCCCGCTGACCATCGGCTCGGCGTCGATCCTCTCCGACGGCCAGCCCGACATCGGCAACCCGTCCTCGCCCGTCTGCTTTGCAGCAACCCGCCCCGCATCGGCGTGTCGATCGGCTTCTGGGAGCCGGTGCGCATGGTCGACGTGACGCGCACGCCCTTCTGCATGGTGGGCCTGGGCGGCATCTCGCTGGACCCCGGCATCGACGTGCCGCGCGGCGCGCAGGTCGGTCACGACAGCCAGACGCGCAACAGCTTCTATCACGCGCACTGGTACGCCAACCCGATCCTCACCTGGCTCGAGGTGCTGCTCGACTTCCCTGCCTGGAGAAGGGCTCGCTCGACCTCGCCTATCTCACCGAGGTCGATCCGCTGTGGGCCGACGACGAGCTCACCGCGATCCTGAACCCGGAGGCGGTGCTGTTCGCCAACGCGCCCGCGAAGGCAGCGTGCGCCGCCGACTGCGTGGCCGCAACCGCCGGCATGCCGATCGCGAGCCTGTTCTGGTGCGCCGGCTGCCAGGGCTCGATCTACCCGATGAACGGGCACGTCGCCACCCACATCGGCGGCGTGCAGGCCTCGACGCTGATCACGCAGCGCATGACCGCGAAGATGCACCGGCAGCTGGTGACGTTCACCGGCGCCGGGTCGGCCGGGCTGTGCGGCTACTACCCGCTGCCGATCATGGACAAGACCCACTACAAGCTGCAGATGGTCTATCCGGTGCCGGCCACCGCCAAGGACGCCGGTCAGTGCTGCCAGCCCTACGGGCGCACCACGATGATCTGGGGCGCGGGCAAGTCCTACCCGGTCTCGGGCGAGGACTTCGCGTACCAGATCTTCCGCAAGAGGAACTGCTGTGCCGGCGCGTACTGAACCGCGCGCGCTCGCCGCGGCCGCCTGCGTGGCTCGGGCTGCTGGTTGCCGGGCATCGCACACGCCCAGACGCCGCGATGGCCCGACGCCGACGACATCGAGCGGGCGCTCAAAGCCCACCCCTTCCCGGAAGCCGATCGTCTCGGCGCCCAGCCCGCACCCGCGCCGCCGAGCGTGAAGCTGCCCGCCGCGCCGGCACCGACCGACATCGAAGCACTCGCCCGCGCCGGCGCGCGCCTCGGCAGCCCGCGGCGGCCGGCAACGCACCGGCTCCGCTGCGCATCTTCATCACGCTGGAGATGCCCCGCGCGAGCCTGCAGCTGCTCACCGATCAGGCGGCGCGCAGCGGCGCGGTCCTGGTGCTGCGCGGCCTGAAGGCCAACTCGATGCGCGAGACGCTCGCGGCGGTCTCCAGCCTGATCGGCGAGCGCCAGGTGGCGTGGGTGATCGACCCCGAAGCCTTTGCGCGCTACCGCATCGAGCGCGCGCCGACCTTCGTGCTGAGTCTCGACGATCGCGCCGAACCCGGCGACGAGCTGCGGCAGCGACTGCCGCACGCCCGCGGCCTTCGTCAGCGTGTCGGGCGACGTGAGCCTCGACCACGCGCTGGACACGCTCGCCCGCCAGCGTCCCGACGCGGGGCCGCGGGTCGCGCCCCTGCTCAAGCGGCTGCGGGGTCTCTGAGCATGCGCAGCGCACCCCGCCGCACCGCCAAGCGCGCCGCATTCGCGGCGATGCTGTTCGCAACGCTGCCGGCCGCCTTCGCCCAGTCGCCGCCCTCGCTCGGCGAGGCCTTCGAGCAGGGCAAGGCGCTGGGCCGCAGCGGCAATGCCGCCGCCCGCAGCAACATCAACGGCGGCACCGCGCAATCGACCGTTCCCGGCTACACCACCAGCCCACCCGAGGCCAGCTACTTCGGCAGCCCGGGGCTCGGCACCCAGGCGTCGAGCTCGGAACGAGCGCCTGCGCGAGCGGCCCTGCGGCCACCGACCCGTCCTGCATGGCGGTGCAGTTCTCGCAGACCAACCCCACGCGGCGACCCGACTTCAGCATCGGCACGAACGACCCGCTGCTCACCCGCGGCCGGGCGATCACGGCCGATCCCCAGGCGATCGCCGGCAACATCGCCGGCACCTATAGCGGCTGCAGCGTGCAGACGGTCACCACTGCCGACCGCTTCGAGACCGCGATCTGCCACCAGTACCGCACGCTGGAGACCGCCACCTGCGACAAGGTGCTGATCGTCACCCCGATCCAGACGCCCGGTTGCACTGAAGGTCAGTTCCTCACGCGCGTCACCGCCGACCCCTGCCCCGCCTGCATCGACTACCTGGCCTTCGACTTCAGCTGCGCGGCCAACAGCTACCTGATGCACGTCTTCACGATCGACAAGGGCACCGGCGCGATCTACATGGACCTCGGCTCGCAGAACGTCCCCGGCAGCCTGAACACGCAGATCCCGCAGACCCCGGGACCCACGCGGATCGACGGCTTCTTCTGCTACCAGACCTACTACAGCCAGAGCTGCAGCGGGCCCAACTGCACGATCGGCGCGTGGTTCTACAACCCCTGCCAGGGCACGAGCTACTACGGCGCCAACACCTTCGCGATGCCGACCACGGTCAGCTTCAGCGACACCTGGGACAACCAGTGCGCGGCGCTGGAGGCGCGCGCGCAATGAGTGCGCGCCGCTTCGCCTGGCTCGCCGGCGGCGCGCTGGCGCTCTGCGTGCTCGCGTCCGCGCCCGCAAGAGCCGCCGACTGCTACCAGACCGCCGAGACCTGCGTCGAAGGCCCCGAGACGCGCGACATCGGCGGCTATCCGGTGCAGCGGGACTGCTGGCGCTACCGCGCCTCGTACACCTGCGTCTCGCAGAACAGCACCGACGACTGCCAGCCCCTGCGCGACCGCGGCTGCAGCCAGGTGAACTCGCGCTGCATGGACACGAACCCGCAGGGCGCCTGCATGCTCTACGAGCAGACCTGGCAGTGCCGCGTCGCCACGGGCACCACCTCGACGGTGACGAACTGCGGCGGCCAGCAGTTCTGCCTGGACGGCCGCTGCTTCGACACCGGCTACGCGCCGGACGCGGACTTCGCGCGTGCCGTCGCAGGGCTGGAAGCGCAGCGCGAAGCCGGCCGCTACCTCGACCCGAACACGCTGGAGGTCTTCAAGGGCTACGACAACCGCTGCCGCAAGAAGCTCTTCGGCCTGGTGAACTGCTGCAAGGGCGGCGGCACCGACGGCTCGCTCTTCTCCACCTTCAGCCTGATCACCGGCGCGGGCGGCCAGGCCATCGGCGCCATCGGCTCGAGCTACACCTACGACGCGCTCTTCACGGCCGACGCGCCGGACCTGGTGATCGCCGGCTTCGAGACGCTGTTCGGCGCCGGCGGCGGCTCCTCGGCGCTCGCCGGGCTGATCGCCGGCGACCTGTCGGTGGGCTCCTTCGTGACCTCGCTGGTGCCCGGTCCGTGGACGCTCGCGATGCTGGCGATCCAGCTCTCGGGCTGCTGTCCTGCGAAGACGCCGAGCAGGTCCTCGCGATGAAGCGCGACAACCGCCTCTGCCACGGCGTCGGCAGCTACTGCTCGGCGCGGCTGCCGATCATCCGCACCTGCATCGAGACCACCGAGACCTACTGCTGCTTCAACTCGCGCCTGTCGCGCATCATCAACGAACAGGGCCGCGCGCAGATCGGCCGCGGCTGGGGCGGCGCCCAGGGTCCCGACTGCAGCGGCTTCAGCGCTGACGCAGCTCCAGGCGCTCGACTTCTCGCGCATGGACCTCACCGAGTTCTATGCGGAGATCGCGCCCACGCTGCCGAACCTCGGCGACCTGCAGCAGCGCGCGCAGCAGAAGGTCAACAGCTACTTCGGCCCATGACCTCCGTCGCCGCCACTCCAACCATCGCCACGCGCCGACGCGCGCTCGCCGCCGGCCTGCTCGCGGCGTGGCTTGCCACACCCCTCCACGCGCAGACGACGCAGCGCATCGCCGTCACGGAGATCAAGCCGCTGCTGGCGCTCGCCGCCGAGCGCGGTGCGGCGCACGGCGTGCTGACCGGTCCTGGCGCCGACTACGTGCGCCGCCGCTTCGATGCCGCCGCGCCCATCGAGATCGACGTCCAGGCGTTGCACGCCCTGCCCCAGCCCGGCTGCGCGCGCGCTCGAGGTCACCACGCGCCAGCGCGACGTGCTGGAACACGGCAAGCGCAGCGACCAGGAACTGCAGTGGCAGATCAGCTTCTGCCGCGACGGCAGTTTTCCGGAGAAGCCGTAGATGGGCGGCAATGCACGCACGCGCTCGGTGGCGGCTCCAACCCTCGCCGCCGCGCTGACGATCGCGCTCGCGCTTCGGCCTCAGCGGCCTGGGCGCCAGCCTGTGGCGGCCGAGCCGCACCTGCTCGAAGCCGAGCCGGAAAGCGTCACCTACTGGCTGCGCAACCGCGAAGGCTGGTTCTGGTACCGCGACCCGCCCGGCACGGCCCCACGGCCCGCACCGCCAGCCAACCAGCCACCGCGCGAGCTGGTCGAGTTCGAGGCGATGCAGAAGCGCCTGGAAGACCTGAAGCGCATCGCCGTCATGAACCCGAGCGACGCCAACCTGACGGCCTACATGCGCTATCAGCGCCTCGTGATGGACAAGTCGGAGCGCTTCGCCGAGCGCTGGCAGCGCCTGGTGTGGACCGTGCCCGACCTCGACTACGGACTGACCGGGCGGCCGACCAACGCGCTGGCGATCAACGTCTTCGACGAGCAGCAGCGCGACCGGCAGGCTCAGGCGATCAAAGCCCTGGCCGCCACCCACGGCCTCGTCTTCGTCTTCCGCGGCGACTGCCCGCACTGCCACCGCTTTGCGCCGATCCTGAAGCGCTTCGAGCAGGAGTTCGGCTTCACCGTGCTCGCGATCAGCATGGACGGCCGCGCGATCCCCGAGTACCCGAACGCCCGGCCCGACAACGGCATGGCGGCGCGCCTGAACGCCACGGCGGTGCCCGCGCTCTACCTCACCGCACCCGCCACCCGCCAGATCGTTCCGGTGGGCTTCGGCGTCATGTCGATGACCGACCTGGTCGAGCGGATCGCCGCCCTCGCGCAGGACGCCTCCGCCGGCACCCGCCAGCCCTGAGGACACGACGATGCCACCCCATCCGACGACCCGCCCCGCCCGACGCACCGGGCAGGCGCCTGCTGGCCAGCCTGCTGGCCGTATCGCTGGCCACGACGCCGCTGGCGAGCCACCCGGCCGATCTCAACGCCGAGATGCAGGCGATGTTCAACGACCTCGGCGCGCTTGGCAACGTGACCACGCCAGGCGCGTTCCGCGGCCAGGCGATGAACCTCTACACCGGCGGCAGCCTGATGATGCGCGCCCCGGGGCGCAACTACCCGCTGGCCAGCGTCCAGCTGCCGAGCCTGCGCGCCGGCTGCGGCGGCATCGACCTCTACGGCGGCGCCTTCTCCTTCATCAACAAGCAGCAGTTCATCGCCCTGCTGCAGAACATCGGCGCCAACGCCGTCGGCTACGCCTTCAAGCTCGCGCTGCAGTCGATCTCGCCCGACATCGACAAGCTGCTCACCGAGCTGCAGGACCAGATCAACAAGATCAACGCGATGAACATCAACTCCTGCGAGGCGGCGCAGGCGCTGGTGAACGGCGTGGTGGGCGAGTACGACAACTCGGTGATGAGCGGCTGCGCCAACATCTCCCAGTACCTCGGCAGCGTCTCCGACCGGGCCGAGGGCCGCCTCACCTGCGCCACCAACGCACCCGCGCGGTGGTGAAGACCGCCGCCAACAGCGCCGACCCCAACGTGCGCAACGCCACCTTCGTGAAGGGCAACGTCACCTGGCTCGCGCTCAACCAGGTGGGCGGCGGCATCAGCCAGCAGGAGAAGGAGCTGATCATGAGCGTGATCGGCACCGTGATCCTGACTCCGCCGGCCGACGACGGCAGCGGCGCCACGCCGCGCTACGCCGAGCCCACGATCGTCGGCCTGCGCGACCTGCTGCTCGGCCGCGGCGCCTCGGCCACCGAGGGCAACGTCGACATCGAGGTGTACGTCTGCGACGAGCCCGCCGAGTGCCTGAACCCGACGCGCACCACGGTCTCGGCCAAGCCCTTCACGCGCCTGGTGTCGGAGCGGCTGCGCCGCATGTCCGACAACATCGCCACGCGCAGCCCGCAGTCGCCCGCCGACATCGGCTTCGTCAACAACACCACCGAGCCGGTCTACAAGATGCTGTCGGTGGCGAACGCCGTGCCGGGATCGAGCACCGCCGAGACGCTGATCGAGACCTACAAGGACGTGATCGCGCTCGACTACGCCGAGACCTTCCTCAACCGCGCCATCCGCCAGGCCCTGAGCGCGCTGTCGCAGGCGCTCAAGCGCACCGGCATCGAACAGCAGTACATCGACGCGATCCGCGAGAACGCCCAGGAAGCCCAGCGTCAGCTCCTGGCCGAGAAGCAGGCCGCCTACGCCAAGGTGCGCTCGGTCTCGTCGATGACCCAGGACCTGCAGACGCTGGAGCGCCAGCTCTGGAGCTCGATGCCCGCGTCCGTGAAATCGATGCTGGACTTCAGCGCCAGCAGCGGCGCGCGCGGCTCCTGAGTCCGGGCTCGACACGCTCGCGCCCGCATGTTCGAGATCTACGCCTACGGCAACGTCGACACCCTGACCGGGGTCTTCAACGCCATCGCCGCCATCATGGGCGGGGCGGACTACTTCGGCCTGATCAAGGCGATCGCCGTCACCGGCGTCCTGGTGGCGGCGTTCGCCGGGCTCTTCACGCCGGCAAGTTCCACGGCTGGGGCTGGCTGATGGGCTTCCTGCTCGTCTACTACGCGCTCTTCCTGCCCAAGTCGACCGTGGTGATCGTCGACAAGCTCGGCAGCCAGCCGCCGGTGGCGGTGGGCAACGTGCCGATCGGCGTGGCTTTCTTCGGGCACGCCACCAGCAAGGTGGGCGACGTGATGACGCGGTTCTTCGAGACCGCCTTCCAGGTCATCCCGGCCACCAACGCGCAGCTCCCGGCGAACTCGCGTACCAGAAGAACGGCGTGATGTTCGGCAACCGCCTGATCCAGGCCTCGCGCGCCGCGAACGTGGCCGATCCGCAGTTGCGCACCGACCTCATCGCCTTCGTCCACAACTGCACCGTCTACGACCTGCAGGACGGCACCATCGACCCGGCCGCCTTCGCGCGCAGCACCGACATCTGGTCGCTGATGGGCGCGCCCAACCCGGCGCGCTTCACCACCTACGGCAACCCGGTGCAGGTCGACACCTGCCCGAACGCCTACACCTACCTCGCCGCCCGCCTGCCGGCCGAAGTGGCGCACGCGCGATCGATCCTCGCCTTCCAGCTGAACCCCACGCTGGAGCCGGCCGCCGCCCTCACGGCCGTCGACGCGCAGATCGAGCAGGCCTACTACAAAACGAAGATCGCCACCGCCGCCCAGGGCGCCGCGGACCTGCTGCGCCAGAACATCATGATCAACCTGGTGCAGGACGCCCGCAGCCTCGCCGGCCAGAAGCTCAACGACCCGGCGGCGCTGATGATCGCCACCGCGCGCGCCAACGCCACCGCGTCGGTGAACTCCGCGTTCCTCACCATGGGCAAGATCGCCGAGCAGGCGCTGCCGCTGGTGCGCAACGTGATCGAGGCCGTCATCTACGCGGTGTTCCCGTTCGTGTTCCTGCTGTTCCTGCTGCGCCCAGGGCCGCGGCCTCGCGATGGCCATCAAGAGCTTCGCGATGAGCCTGGTGTGGATCCAGCTCTGGCCGCCGCTCTACGCGATCCTCAACTACGTCGCCACGCTGGCCAGCGCGCGCAACCTCGAAGCCGCGGCGAAGATGGGCACCGTCGCCCAGGGCCTCGCACTGGAAACCGCCGCCAGCATCTACAGCGGCGCCGTCTCCGACCAGGCCATCGCCGGCTACATGGTGATCTCGATCCCGATCATCGCCACCGCCATCATCAAGGGCGGCGAAGTGGCGTTCCAGGCGGTGACCGGCGTCGCCGCCGTCCAGTCGGCGGCGTCCAGCGAAGCGGCCGCCGCATCGAAGGGCAGCATCACCCAGAACGCCGTCTCGATGGACCAGCAGCAACTGGCGCCGACGCGCACGTCCGCCTTCATGTCGACCACGAGCGACGCGTACGGCACCACCATCCACGGCAGCGGCCCGGATGCCGGCGTCTTCCGCTACCAGGCCAACCTGAGCCGCCTGGCCAGCACCTTCACGTTCACCGAGCGCCAGGCGAACGCCCTGGGCGAGAGCGCGCGCGAAGCGGAATCGCTGGCACGCACCGAACGCGAGGCCATGCAGCGCAGCCAGGCCACCGCGCTGACCCGCGCACTCGCCATCCAGGAGGGCTACGAGCGCTCACAGCAGCGGTCGGGGGCCGCCGCCACCTCCGACGGCGGCTCGGCCAGCACGCAGTTCCAGACCCTCAACTCGGTCGCCCGCGACGTGAATCGCCGGCTGGGTCTTAGCGACGACTCGACGGTGGGCAAGGCTGTCGCTGCATCAGCGTCCGTTGGCGCAAGTATCCCGCTCACGCAGATCGGTGCCCAGGCAAGAGCGGAAGGCCGGCAGGTCGACCAGCAAACCCTGCAAAGCGCCTACGACTTCGCCCGAAAGGCGGTCGAGAACGCGCAGATCACGGAGGCGAGTGCCCTGATCAAGGACTTCCGTTCCTCCGACGCTTACCAGTGGGCGCGGGGCAGCCGCACGACATCGACCGCCGGCTACGACTCGTCGTCCCGGGAGGCCACCGAGCGACAAGCCAGCAGCGACACCGCGTACGGTCGAGCACGCGAACTCGCCCGGACGGCGCAGTTCATGCGCGAATGGAGCAGCGGGACTCAGACCGACTTCACGAACTATGCGGCGCAGCGCCTCGCCGAGCGTGGGCTCCTGCGCGAGGACGACCCAATCCCCGGCGGCCACCCAAACTCCTCCACTGTGGCCACCCCACTTCCCCTGATCGAGCATGGCGGCGCCTGATCGATCGGCGCCGCGCGGCGGACGTTACCGTTGCTTCTCACCATCGTGAGGGGAAAGTGAACGTCTTGAAGCCGGAGTTGTTGACCACGATTCGCACGCTGCTCGCGCAGGGTGCGACGCAGCGGGAGATCGAGCGATTCACCGGGGTGGATCGCAAGACCATCCGTCGCTACCAGCGGGCAAATCCCAGCCGCGGGGCCACCGGCGCGAAGCTGGGGACGAGCAAATTCCACCCAGGCCACCGCGCTGACGCTGTCGGCGTCGACGTGCGCCGCACGCGGGCCTGGATCGAGGCCCAGGTCGAGCTCGGGCGCAACGCCGTGAGCATCTACCAGGACCTGGTGGAACTGCACGGCTTCGCCCACGCTACAACTCGGTGAAGCGCTTCGTGGCGAGCCTCACGCGCGCGCCGCGCGGAACGCTTCGACGTGCTCGAGTTCCTGCCCGGGGAGGAAGCGCAGGTCGACTACGGCCAGGGCGCGCCCACGTTGCACGCCAACGGCAAGTACCGCCGCCCGTACCTGTTCGTGATGACGCTCAAGTTCTCGGGCAAGAGTTTCCGCAAGGTGGTCTGGCAGACCAGCCAGGAGACCTGGGCACGCCTGCACGAAGAAGCCTTCGGGCCTTGGGCGGGTGCTGCAAGTACGTCGTGCTCGACAACCTGAAGGAGGGCGTGATCCGGCCCGACATCTACGCCCAGAATTGAATCCGGTGTACGCGGCGATGCTCGCCCATTACTGGGCGGTGGCCGACCCGTGCCGGGTGCGAGACCCCAATCGAAAGGGGGCACGGTCGAGAACGCGATCCAACATACCCAGACCACGGCCCTCAAGCGGTCGCCGTTTCGAGTCGATCGAGCGCAGAACGAATGGCGATCGCCCACTGGGAGGAGCGCTGGGCCGCCCGCGTATCCACGGCCGCAGAAACGGCAGGTGGCCGAGCTCTTCCGCGAGGAACAGCCGCATCTGCAGCCGCTGCCGGCGAGCGGCTTCGCATTCTTCCGCCAGAGCGTGCGAACCGTCGACGACGCCGGCCTGGTGCAAGTCGAAGGTCTCTACTACGCCGCACTTCCTGCTGCCCCTCATGGCGAAGTCACGGTGCGCGCCTTCGCCCAGTCGATCGAGATCCTCGATGCCCGCGGCCAACTGTTGCGCCGCCATCCAAAGGCTACGCGCAAAGGCGCGTTCGTGCTCGAGGGCACCGACCGCATCTTCAATCCCTCGCGCGAGACCACGCGAATGCTCGCGCGCATGGACAAGATCGGCCCCCGCACGGCAGCCTCGCGCGCGAGCTCTTCGCCCGCCTCGGCCGCCCGGGCCAGCGCGCGATCTACGGCCTCGTGCAACTGCCGCGCCGATACACCCGTGCCGACATCGAGGCAGTCTGCGCGCAGCTGCTCGCCGCCGACTGCCTCTCCTACGCGGCGGTAAAACGCGCGCTCGAACGCCGGCAAGCCGCCGCCGCCTCGCCGCCGGCCACCACGAGCGTCGAAGGCCCGCAGATCCGACCGATCACCGACTATCAATCGTTCTGGGAAACCCACACCCGGACGCACCACGACGACGGAGACCTCGATGGCCATGTCCATCACTGAACTCGAACGCGCGCTGCGCAGCCTGCGCCTGTCCGGCATGCGCGCCACCCTCGAATCTCGTGCCCTGCAGGTCGCGAGCCACGAGATGGACTTCATCGAAGCGTTCTCCTGGCTCGTGCAGGACGAACTCGACCGCCGCCGCTCACGCTTGCTCGATCGCCGCTACCTGCTGTCCGGGCTCACCGAGCGCAAAGCCCTCAAGGACTTCGACTGGAGCTACAACCCGCGGCTGCCCAAACGCGACGTGCTCGAACTCGCCACCCTCAAATTCATCGACACCCACGAGGATGCACTGCTCATCGGCCCGCCCGGCACCGGCAAAAGCCACGCAGCCAAAGCGCTCGCCCTGCTCGCCGTCAACCGCGGCTACAAAGTCCTCTACCGCGAAGCGCATCAACTCATCGAAGACATCAGCGAAGCGCGCGAGCTCGGCGCACTACGGAAACTGCGCGCTCAGCTGCGAAGCGCCGATCTGCTGCTCATCGACGACCTGTTCTTGCGCAAGCTTCCGGCCACCGCCGGCGACGAACTGGCCGACGTGCTGATGAGCCGCTACGAAAAGGCCGCCACCGTCATCACGTCGAACCGGCCGCTCGAGGACTGGCCGAAGCTACTCGGCGATGTCGTCGTGGTCACCCCACTGCTCGACCGCCTCATGCATCACGGACACCTACTCAAGTTCGAAGGAAAGAGCTGGCGCCTGAAGGAGGCCGCCAGCCGCATTGCCAAGCACGCATCAGCCCACTAAAGTTCCACCCGTCCCACCGCACCGGGTGGAGGAATTTGACCCGGCCACAGGTGGAGGAGTTTGAAGTGGCCGCCCGGGCCAATCAAGCTGCAGCGCGCGGTGACCGAGATCGCGTACTCGTACGCCCGTGGCGGTAGCTCGGCAAGCGGCTACGTGCCCATCGACAACCCGCTCGGTCCGTCGAGGCCACTGCCCGAGACGATGGGCTGGCCCGATTCGTCGCTGCGTGATCAGTACGACGCCCGCCCACGCTCGGACGACAGCGGCGTGCTCCGCCAGCGGAGTGCGACCAACGAGGGCGAGATCCGTGCGCGCCATAGTCGGCAGCGCGCCGTTCCCGGCCAACCAATGGGGAACGACCTGGCCGGTCGCCTCGGAGCCGGCGAAGCCGAGACCAAAGCCAGAATCGCCAAGGGGCGCACTCAGGCTTACATTCCGCACATCGGCAGACGCATTTCTCGGTAATTTCCCGATCGCACGTCGGAGTCAGTGATCGCGAGGTTGTTCGGCTTCGATGAGTCGCGCGGATTCTCTCTCCCATTCGCGTAGCAGTTTCTTGAGCTTGCGGTAGTTGGCGATCGCCAGGCGCATGAGGCGGGCCTGCTCGGCCGAGAGGCGGCGACGCACGAGCTTGCCGTCCTGCATGTACCCCCAGTCGTAGTACGGCCCGTGGCGAGCTGCCAGGTCGGTGGCGCAGCGACAGCAAGCCTTGCCGCAGCGGCTCAGATGTTCGTAGAGCGTGCCGGTGCACAGGTAGTCGATCGTGCCGACGGCAGCGCGAATCTTCTCGATGCGTTGCCGCGACCGTCTGGCCTGGGTGGCGAGGATCGCTTGGATGGGGGCTTGACTTGGTCATGGCTGGCGATACCTATCGTCAGGTTGAAGAAACCACAAGTCTACCCGCCCGAACGCTTCGCCCTGAACAGCGAGCGACTGGGACCGCTACCCTGGTCAATCACTTCCTCGAGCGCATGGGGTTGCCGGCGCTGCTCGAGAAGTTCGTGCCCACCGCCGATCGACGCCGTGCCGTCAGCCACGCGCAGGCACTGGCGTGCTGCTGCGCTCGATCCTGGTCGAGCGCGAGCCCGTCTACCGCCAGCAGGAGACCGTGCACGGCTTTGCGCCGGGTGCTTCGGCATCGACGCGGCGCAGATGGTGCGGCTGACCGACGACCGCATTGGCGCGCGCGCTCGATCGGCTCTTCGACGCCGACCGTGGAGCCCTGCTCACCGCGGTGGTGGTCGCAGTGGGCAGCGCCTCAGGTGACCTTCGAGCGGCTGCACAACGACTCGACCTCGATCGCCTTCTGCGGCCAGTACCGGCGGCGACCGGCCGCGAGCTGCGCGGGCGCACCGCACCGGCGATCGCCTTCGGCTTTCCAAGGACCACCGCCCGGATTTGCGCCAGCTGCTGTTCATCCTCACCGTCACCGCCGAGGGGTTCCGGCGTCGTTTCGCTGCGCCGACGGCAATACCAGCGACTCGGTCACCCACGTCCAGACCTGGGAGGCATTGCGGGCGGTGGCCGGCCGTGCCGACTTCCTGTATGTCGCCGATTCCAAGCTGTGCTCCTACGAGAACATGCGTCACATCGATGCCGCGGGCGGGCGTTTCGTTACCGTGATGCCACGCAGCCGCCAGGAGGATGCACGCTTTCGCCAGTGGATCCAGACCCATGACCCGGCCTGGGAACAAGTCTGGGATCGGCCGAATACTCGGCACCGTGACGGACCACGGGACTGCTGGTACGTCTACCGCCAACCGTTGCCCTCGATGGAGGTCTGGCCGATCACCTGGGTGTGGAGCACGCTGCTCACGCTGCACCAGCGTGCCTGACGCGACCGCCAGCTCGCCGCGGCCAGCGAAGCGCTCGAACAGTTGCACCGGCGCCTGATCGCAACCCGCGCGCGGCTGCGGGTGCTGCCGAGATCGATCAGCGCGTGGCCGAGATCCTCGAGCAGTACCGGGTCACCCGCCACCTCAAGGTCAAACGCGTGGTGCGCGAGGAGCACAGCTTCAAGCAGGTCCGCCGTGGTCGTCCTGGCCCCGACACCGCGTACCGCAAGATCACCCGCCGGCGCTTCGACATCGAATGGTCGATCGACGCCGCCGCCGTGGCCTACGACCAGAAGAGCGATGGCATGTATCCGTTGCTCAGCAACGACCGGACCCTCACCCCGCCCATGCTCGAGGCCCACAAGGGCCAGCCCACCATCGAGAAGCGTTTCGAGCAGGTGAAGACCGTGCACGAGATCGCCCTGATCTTCCTCAAGAACGAAGGGCGCATCGAGGCCCTGTTCACGCTGTACTTCCTGGCCCTGCTCGTGCAGGCGCTCATCGAGCGTGAATTACGCGGCGCGATGCGCCACGAGGTGATCGCCGAGCTACCGCTGTATCCGGAGCAGCGTCAATGTCGGCGGCCTACCACCGAGCAGGTGCTGCGCCTGTTCAGCCTCGCCCAACGCCACCGCCTGTTGCGCGACGGCCAAACCGTCCAGACCTTTGACGCCGACCTCACCGACCTGCAGCGCCAAGTCCTCGCGTTGCTCGAGTTCCCGCACACGCCTACCGCGTCTGCGCGTGACGCCCCAGCCTTCCGGCCTCGCCTCCGGAAATTCACTCCAATTGCGTCCGCCGATGTGCGGAATGTAAGCTCAGGTGTCGCAGGACGCGGGCACTCTGAGCGAGAACTACAAGTCGTCGGTCCGACTCGGCAAGATCAGCCCCAACCATGGTGGGAATCGAGCGGTCTGGGACACCGTGGGCGCCAATTCGAGCCAGCCCGACATCGGCACGCCGCCCAAGGTCGAGCCGATCGGCGAATGGCACTTCGACAAAGACGGTGTGCCGGTCGCCGGCCCCGAGCCTAGACCGGCCGCACCGACGCCGAGATCTGGAGCCGCCGAGCCCATCGAACCCAAGAAGAGAGATCGCGACGGCGAGAACGGCAAGCGCTGAGCTACTCGTCGACCCGCGTCTTGCCTGCGCCGATCTCGAGGCTGCCGAGCCCGTTTCGCGTCATGCGGCCGGGGGCGTCATCCCAAAGTTGTGCGTCCGACAGTCCACGCGTCAGTTCGCATCCATCGATCTGACGCGCTCCCGCCGCATCGTCAACCGCAACACATGCACACGAATGGCAGCGCGAACTTGTGTCGCGAGACTCGCCATGAAGGTCGTCAGCTTGCTGATTCCGGACATGGGCCCGCCCTGCTCAATTCCTCAAAATCACGACACTCATCCTACGCTCGCAGACCGAGCGGAGGGTGAGTTCTTTGCCACGTCCAACCGCACCCAAACACGCGAAGCTGCGCTCATATGCTGTCATTCAATGCCAGAACAACGCGCCCACCACGTCCGCCTACCTCACCACTTCCATCAATCTCTGCCGAAGCTGTCCACCACGTCGTACCTAACACTCTCCGGGGCGTACCGCCGATTCATCTCGTCAAAGAACTTGCGAGCGCACTGGATCTTCGTTTTCTCGATCTCGCGCAGCTCCAGTGACGACATCGAGCCCTTGGTCTCGGCGACGAAGTAAACGTGCTTGACCGCCCCTTCCTTGAAGGTGATGGCCCAGTCAGGGTTGTAGTCACCCACCGGTGTGGGGATCAGAAAGCCGCGCGGCAGCTTGGCGTAGACCACCACTTCGTGAGCCGTATCCAGCTCTTTAACGAACTCGCGCTCCACCTTCGAGTCGGTGAGCACGTAGTCGTAGATGTGCCGCTGGAGCTTGTCGCCCGCCTTGCTGAAGTCCTGCTCGTCTGCCCGGCGGTGAAGATGTCGAGGTCAAACTTGTCCTCGACCGGGTCATAGGCCAGGTGCTCGATGATCACCGTAGCTTTCTGCTCGTTCACCAGGCGCGTGGCCTCGGCGATGAAGTGCTCCGGGTTCGTCCTGAACTGCGCGAACACGGCGACGTTCACCCCCTTGAGTATCTCGGCCACCGTACGGCGGGTCAGTTGCGTGCCTTCGGCGAGCTTGCCGATCAGGTCGTACTTCACAGAGGAGTGAATCGATAGCTGGTTCGTCTCGGTATTGGTAGCCTTAAGCACGAACGCGTTGCCATCCTTGATCCCGTCGTAGGTCACTGCAGCAGCCTGCTCGCCGTGCTGGATGGTGTACTGCAACGGCGTCACGCGCAGGCTGGCATCGATGGCCTTGATGGCCTTGCCCACCAGCTCATCGGCGTCGAACTGGACACTGTAGGCCGCCTTGCGGTTGATGCGGTTCCACAGCGCCTTGAACTCCTGCTTCTCGAAGTTGGCGTTGAGCGGGTTCTTCTTCGGGCGACGGTCGTCGCTAATGTCGGGAAGCTGGCTCTCGCTGAATACGCTGTCGATGAGCTGGAATACCTGTTCTAAGTGCGGCTGTAGTTCGGCAGGCAGCGGCGCGAGCGCGCCGTCCTTCCGGGCCTCGTGGTAAGCGTTGGTGATTCGGTCCCCGTCGTCCGTGTAGTCGTTCTTCAATAGGTACTTGTAGATCTGCTTGGCAAGCTGTGGCGTGACTTCGACATCGCCGGTTGGGGTTTTGATCACCTTGCCAGTGAAGTAGGCCTCGTCCGCCACCCTGGGGCGGGCCGACAAAGACTCGCTGATGTCCTTCTGAAGCGCCGCGACAAAGTCCTTGTAGCTTTCGCTCGCCACCACCGTCAGCACGTTGATCTCGTGAACGGTTGACGGGTGGTCCATGCGGTCACCGTTCTGGTTTACGGACAGGCGCAGGCCACGGCCTACCTCTTGCCGCCTAGAGATCGTGTTGTCGCTGTGCTTGAGGGCGCAGATCACGAACACGTTCGGGTTGTCCCACCCTTCACGTAAAGCGGAGTGCGAGAAGATGAAGCGCACCGGCTCTGCCAATGAAAGTAGCCGTTCTTTGTCCTTCAGGATAAGGTCATAGGCATCGACATCGTCGGACAAGCCCGCGTTCTCCCCACGGACCGCGACATCGGGATCGGTCAGTCGCTTGGTCTTCTTGTCGATGGCGAAGTAACCGTTGTGGGTCTTGCCCGTCCCGATCCCTTTCAGGTACTTGATGTACGGCGTCTCGTCCAAGTCAAACACTTCGGTCAGGTACTGTGTGTACTCCTCTTCGAAGGCTCTGGCGTACTCACCCTTCTCGTCGGGCTGGCTATAGTCGCGGTACTTGGCGACCTCGTCGATGAAGAACAAGGTCAGTACCTTCACGCCGTGTTGGAATAGCAATTGCTCCTTGTCAAAGTGCGCTTTGATCGCTTCACGAATCTGGATGCGCCGCAACGTCGCTTCGGTCACGTCACCGGTGGCATCGCCCACCACCAGCTCCACGCCGTTGGTGAAGCTCAGGACATCGGTGTTGGCGTTGATGTCGGCCACCACGTAGCCGCGGTACTGGTCCAACCCGTTCGAGCGGTCGAACAGGTTGTCTCCTTTGACCAGCTTGCGCAGCACGCGCTTGATGCTGCCGCCATCCAGCTTCTGTTCGAACTCGACTCGTGCCTCGGGCGGCTTCTTGCTTGATATTTCGATGGCTTGCAGGTAGAGGTAGCCCGCCGTGCCCGCCAAGCCCTTCACCCCAATGCCGCGTACCGCGATCTTCTTCACCAACTTTTGGTTGTAGGCATCCAGCGCGTCCAGCCGGTGGATCTTATTGTGGGTGGTCTTGTGGGTGGCCGAGTAGCGCAAGACGAACAGCGGCTTGAAGTTCACCAGTGAGTCCAGCGTCTTTCCGCCCTCCATCTTTTGCGGCTCGTCCAGTATGAGGATCGGCCGATTGGCGCTGATCACGTCGATGGGCCTGCGCGACTGGAAGTCGTCCAGCTTCTTCGTAGATGCGTCGCGCGTCCTTGCCGGTGGCGTTAAAGGCCTGTACGTTGATCACCATCACGTTGATGGCGGCGTCAGACGAGAAACTCTCTAGGTGGTGCAGCTGCTTAGAGTTGTAAATGAAAAAGCGCGCCTTCTTGTGATAGGTCTGCAGAAAGTGCTCAGCGGTGATATCGAGTGACTTCGCCACGCCCTCGCGGATGGCGATGGATGGCACCACGATAATGAATTTGCTCCAGCCGTACTGCTGGTTCAGCTCGAAGATTGTCTTGACGTAGCAGTAGGTCTTGCCGGTGCCGGTCTCCATCTCGATGTCGAGATTGACCCTGGCCACCTTGGTCTTGACCAGCGCGTCGGATAAGGGAAGGTTCTGCGCCCGTTGTACGTCGCGGATGTTGCCGAGCAAGGCCGCATCGGACAAAACCAGATCGGCATTCTTGAAGCCGTCTCCGCCAAACAGATCGTCCACGCCTTGCCGGGCTTTGCCCGGGTCGATGCGATAACTCATGGCTTCGGCAGATGCTAGAGGCTGCGCCTTGAAGCAGTCCACCACGGCCTGCACGGCGAGGGTCTGGTAGGCCTGGGTCTTGAACTTTAGCTTCATGGTCCCGCCTTTGGAGAGCAGATCACAACTTCCAGCGCCGAGCCGGCGGCGCCTGTTCGCAATGGGCGATCAGGCCGTCAAATCGACTCGGGTCGATGGCTCGGCGGACCAGTTCGAAGTTGAACTTCCCGCGTCCCCGCTTGGTGAAGATGAGAACGCAAGGGCGGCTGCCGTATTCGAGCTCGCGGATCGACAGACGCGCGGTGGCGTTGCGGTTGAGCGTGAAGACGAGTGTGCGCGATTCCTGGGTGTCGACGTTCTTCAGGTCGAGGTTGATGGTGCTTCCGACCGTCTTGCCCAGCCCGAAGAATCTCCGTGCGGCAATCAACGGTATCTGAACCTGGCGACCCTCCTCGCTTGTCTCCCGCGGCATGACTTCGAGGATCAATCTGGAACCACCCGTCCCCGCAGCCGCACTGACGTTGGCACCAGCCGTCTTAGCCGAAGCACCGCTAGTCCGCTTCGACCAGGTGAAGTCGCCGCCCTGGCCGGAGGCCATCCGCTGCTGGCCGTACTTCTCCTTCTCCTTCGCATAGCTCTTGATCAGCGCTGCAGTTGCGGGTTCGCTGGCCTTGTGGATCTCATCGTGCCATGTCTGCAGATTGGCATCGACTTGGGCCAGCGTCGTGACGGTGGCGAACTCGATGTTGTTCCTCAGGCCGTCCTCGGTGAGGTTGTTGCTCCCGGCAAGGATGGTGCTACCGGCCTTTCCGACAAACCAGATGACCTTCGGGTGGAAGATGCCCGTGTAATGACGCATCACGCGGACTTCGACTCCTTCGCTCTTCATGGCCTCGAGGGCAGCGGCATCGGTCAGTGCGTCGGTCGGTTCCGATGTAGGCTGTGACAACTCGAGCGTCGTGCGCCATGCGCCAATTCAGGATGCTATTGCGAAGCCGCTTCCATCCGGATTCGGTGGCCGCATAGAAGTACAGCCTCAGCTGACGGGCCTGCTGGTCGCTAGCGCACACTCGCTCGGCAGCAGCGAGAAAGTCGGTTACGGCCCATGCGGCAGTTCGCATGGTCGGCGCCGCCGGCGACAGAGCTGCCGGCGTTCTAGGGAGTTGACTCACAGTACCTTGATCTCCGTTTTCGGCGACAGCAGCTTGAAGATCTGCTCGATGTTGATCCTCACGGCGCTGTTCTGAAGCCCAGCATCGCGGAAGACAGCGCGCAGCGGCATGCAGGCCGCCAGTTCCTTGATGAAAGATTCGTCGACGCCGCCATCTGCGTCGAAGCAGCAGGCCAGCGCATCTCTGTCGACGAAGTACACGTCCTTGCCCTGCACGATCTTCTTCTCGACGGGCAAGGACAGATCTACTCCCCAGTCCAGCATCACTTGGAACAGCAGGTCCTCGGGCGTGCGGCCGGGTTTGATGTTTTCGACGAGTAGGTCGAGGTTGGCCTTGTCCAGTGCGTCGGGCTCGTAGTAGACGTCGGCCATGTTCGACGTATCAACCTTAAGCACACGGAAGCCGGTGTCCTTGTTCCAGTCTTCGTGGCACTGTCGCTCCAGCGTCCGTTTGCCGGCGCGGCGTATGCGTTCCTTGCTGATCTCTGCAATGGTCTGGTAACCGGCCTTAGAAGCGTCCGAATTCGGCTCACACGGCTCGGGTAGCTGGACCATGATGAACCTGCGGTTGCCGCCGTCTTCGGCATTCAACTGCATCACGGCGTCGGCGGTCGAGCCAGAGCCACAGAAGAAATCCATGACCAACGCATTCGGGTCATCGTAGGTGACGGCGCGGCACAGGACCCGGATGAGGCTCGTAGGCTTCGGATTGTCGAACAGGGTCGCTCCGAATAGGCTTTCCAACTCCGCGGTTGCGTCTTCGTTAGTGCCGGCTTGATACGTTTCCGGCGATAGGAGGTTGTGCATCTTCTTGACCTCCCCTCCCGCCTTGACATGGTTGGGCCTGAACGGCGCCTTGGAAATCGTGATCACCTCGCCCGCCCGAACAATCTCATCGAGTCGGCTCTGGCTGTACCTGAATTCGCCCTCCAGCCGGAACGCGTCGACGTTGCGGTAATCGGCCACAACGACTTTATCGAGCAGGCGGGTGACGATGTTTCCCTCGCTCATGTCTTGCGGTTCGTAGACGGCATCTTTTGACGCGAACCGGACGGCCCCCGCAGGAAACTGGAGCGTCCCCAGCGAGTTGCCAGCGTTGTTGACCGGATACTTCTTTCCGACCGTAGTGACATCGACCGAGAAGGGCGGGGCCAAGGTCCGGTTCCGCGCTACGCACACCACGTACTCGAACATTGAGCCGACGTTGGCGTGCAGGAACGAGGGCTTCTTCTTGCGCTGGCGCAGAAAAGTCGTTACGAAGTTCTCGTCGCCAAAGATCTCCTTGGTCAACCGAAGCAGGTTGTCGACCTCCTGCTCGCCGATGCTGATGAAGAGCAGGCCGTCATCCGCGAGGAGGGTCCTAGCGAGCTTCAGTCGCGGATAAATCATCGACAGCCAGTCGGAATGGAACCGGCCGTTCGTCTCGGGATTGGCGATCAGCCGATTGCCCTTGTCATCTTCTGATTGACCGCTTGAGGAAGCCCTGTGCGCTCTCAGCAAAATCGTCCTCGTAAATGAAGTCGTTGCCAGTGTTGTATGGCGGGTCGATATAGATCATCTTCACCTGGCCGAGGTAGGTTTCCTGCAGCAGCTTCAGCGCGTCGAGGTTGTCGCCTTCGATGAACAGGTTCCTCGTGGTGTCGAAATCCACGCTCTCTTCCCGGCAAGGGCGCAGCGTCTTTGCAATCGGCGCGTTGGCGGTCAGCAGCGCCTCGCGCTTGCCGGGCCAGTTGAGCTGGTAGCGCTCCTGCGGGCCTTCGACGATGGATGAAGACAGCTCCTGCCGCAGCAGGTCGAAGTCGATACGCCGCTTCAGTTCGCCCTTGTCATCCCGCGCCTCGGTGACGCAATTGGGAAAGAGTTCCGCCAGCCTGGCGATGTTGGCCTCGATCAGATCGGGGAGTGCATTTTCAGTTTTTCCATCGAAACGTCCTTCTAGGCGGCTAGGCGCTCAGCCGGTCGATCTCGGCCTTGAGCTCGCGCAATTGTGCATTGAGCGCGACCTTGCGGTTGAACTGTTTCTCACGGTGCAGGCGGATTTCGGTTCTTGCCACCCGTCGTTCTGCCGGCTGCGCAGCCTGGTCAGCCGTTCCAGCTGCTCGGGCAGGCTCTCGCCCGGCCGCGCCGGCTGCGGCAGCAGGCAGCGCAGCAGTTGTTCGTAGAGGCCGTGGAGATCGAGGGCCACGGGCAGCGCGCGCGTTGCGCAGCGGTGGCGGGCAGCCAGTCGCCGGCGAAATAGCCGTCGATCACCCACTTGCCGGCTTCCGCTGCGCTGGGGCGCTTCCAGGCGGCAACCATGCGGGTGCGTTGCCCGTGCCACAGGCGGAAGAAGATGGGCAGCGGGATGGCGCGGTCGATGGCGTGAAGGATGTCTTCGTCCAGCGCATCGCTCTTCAGCGCGAGGTCGAAGATTTCGATTTCCTCGATGCCGGCGCGGCGCGGGCAGGTTGATGGTTTCCGGCGCCAGCTTGTATTGCCAGGTGATCTGTTCCACCTGCCGGACGAAGCGCTCGCGCAGGGCGGCGCTGTGATCCGGCCGTGCTGGTAGATCTTACTCTTCGGCAAGACGCGGCCGACCTGGGCCCTGGGGCGGGAAATCGAACAGGGCCGGCGTCATGACCCGCCCTGAATGACGACGAAGGTGATCAGCTCGAAGTCGTCCAGCCCGGCGATGCCGTCCAGAAGCGCCGTGGTCCTGCCGCCGCTGAACAGGCTGTCGATGTCGCGCTCCTCCTTGCGGTCGATCAGGGAACGGATGGCCTGGTCGAGCAGATCGGAACAGGCTGCATGTCGCGCCGTCGTCGGTGGCCCGGTTGAAGGGCTCGTAGGCTTCGCGGATCGGCTGGTCGCGGCCCTTGCAGGCGCTGCGGGCGAGGTCGAGCAGGCGCTTGGCTTCAGTGTGGTCGCTGACGATGCGGCCGTCGCTGCCGATGTAGATCAGGGAA